>NZ_JBEXLM010000003.1:0-294878 GCF_040609975.1 Micromonospora sp. NPDC004551
GGTCGTTCACACAGAGACTCACGCGATGACCCACCTCTATGCCCGAGGCACGCCGAAGCAGGTCAACTTCTACACCACCCGGCGGGACGCAACCGTCATCTCGCGCACGCGCCCTCCCGGTTCCCGGCGTAGGTGGAACGCCACGCAGGGCTCCGGCCCGTTTCATGCGCCGCTCCGACCTCGTACCCCTCCGTCGCCGCCCGCCCGAGATCGTCAACCAGTGGTTGACGCGAAGAGTGCGTCAACCTATGGTTGACGCATGACGGAGGAGACAGAGCCGCTGAAGATGAATCACCCGGTACGCCTCGACGAGCTGATCGAGGGCATCAAGAAGGTGCACGGCGACGCACTGGACCAGCTCGCCGGCGCCGTCCTGGTCGCGGACCATCTGGGCGACCTCGCCGACCACCTGATCGGGCACTTCGTCGACCAGGCCCGCCGGTCGGGGGCGTCGTGGACGGACATCGGCCGCAGCATGGGCGTGAGCAAGCAGGCCGCCCAGAAGCGGTCGGCCGCGAAGGCCGAAACGGCGGCGGCCCTCGACCCGAACGCCGGCTTCGGCCGGTTCACCCCGCGCGCCCGCAATGTGGTGGTGTCCTCGCAGGAGGAGGCGCGGGCCGCCGGGAACGCCGAGATCACGCCCGGGCACGTCGCCCTGGGTCTGCTGGCCGAGCCGGAAGCGCTCGCGGCGGCGCTGATCGTGGCGCGGGGCGTACCCCTGGAGCGGCTGCGGGAGGCGGTCACCGCGACCCTGCCGGCGAAGGCCGAGACGGTCCCCGACCTGATCCCCTACGACGCGCGGGCCAAGAAGGTCCTGGAGCTGACCTTCCGGGAGGCGCTGCGGATGGGCCACAACTACATCGGGACCGAGCACATCCTGCTCGCCCTGCTCGAGGAGGAGGGCGGCGACGGCGTGCTCACCGGGCTCGGGCTGGAGAAGACGGCCCTGGAGCACGCGGTGGAGGGCGCCCTCGCCGAGATCACCCGCAAGCGGGCCTGACCCGCCCGGACAGCACCAGCGCTCGCACCGCACCAACGCCCGCACCGCAGAAGGCCCGAGCGGTATCAACGCCCGGACCGCACTGACGCCGGGCACGCGCCACGGGGGCGCGTGCCCGGCCGGTGCGTCAGTCGGTGAGGAAGCCGTAGCGGGCCGCGTGCTCCGGGTCGGCCGGGTCGACCTGCCGGATCCCCGCGTCGGCGAGGCGCTTGTTCACCTCGTCGAGCTGCTCGCGGACCAGCCGGGCCTCCTCGTCGGTGACCCGGCCGCGGTGCGGCTTGCCGGCGTGCTCGATGGTGCCGTAGTCGATCTTCTCGGCGGAGCGCCGGGCCTTGGGGGGCTTGACCCGCTCGGCGGTGCGCAGCAGCTGCGCCATCGGCATGTCGGTCGCCATCGCGTCGAACTCGCTGGCGGTGAGCACCACCCGGCGCGGCTCGCCGCCGCCGTGCCGGTCGTGGATCTCCACGACGGCCACGTCCAGCGCCGCGTCGTCGATGCTCTCGACCTCGACCGGGGTGGCGTCGAGTTGCACGGGCCCGGCCACGAGGTCCGGGTGCTCCAGCACGACGACCTTGACCACCTCGTCGTCGGGGCGCAGCACCTGGCCGCTGAAGTCGGAGACGTGGATCGTCTTCTTGCCCATGCGCGGAGTTTCTCCTGTGGTAGGCCGGGATTCGGACCACAAGACGTTACAGCACAGGTGTGCGAAAGCTCGGTGTGGAGCGCCCCGGTGTGTCGGGCGTCAGCGGGCGGTGAGGCCCCGCCGGGTGGAGGTGCCCGCCGGCAGTGCGTTCAGCTCGGCCCAGGAGAGCGACCCGCGGCGGGTTCCCCGGTAGTCGGCCTGCGCCGGGAACCGCCCGGCGGCCTCGACGGCCTGCCAGCGCTGCTCGGCGTCCTGCTGGTACCGGTCATTCGGCTGATTCGGCATGACCATTACCGTCCCAGAGAAACTTGTACATGTATGGAAATGAATATGACGCGGGATCGATGGCTCCGGTTCCGCGATCGACGATGATGTTCGGAATGCGTCTACCCACCCGACGGGCGCCTCAATCAACTCCGGCACCGGACCCGGCGCGCCGGGCGTACCATGATCACGTGCTCGACCGGCGGTTGTTCCTGCACCTGGCGACCTGGTTGGGGCAGTGGCCGGCGGGTCCCGGGCTGCATGTCGTCCGGTCGCACCGGCGCGCCCGGCCGGCCTGGGACGGGCGGCTGCGCCCGGCCCTGGCGGTCGCCTCGCCGGAGTGCGCGATCCTCTCGGTGCCGCCGGACCGGGCCGCCGTGATCCGGGCTCTGATCCGGGAGCGGCCCGGCGAGAAGCTGCTGCCCGCCCTGCCGGCGGCGGTCGGCACGCCCGAGTTCATCACCCACGCCGGGCTGTTCCGGTGGAGCACCGCGCCGGCACCGCTGCCGGACGCCGGCGAGTGGGTGCCGCCCAACACGCCCGGGCTGCCGCCCTGGCTGCGGCTGTTCGACCGGGAGGTGCTGGTGGTCCGGGACGCCGACGGGGCGTACCTGGCCGGCGCCGCGATCAAACGGCACGACGCGTACGGGCACGAGCTGGCGGTGGGGACGGTGCCGGCGGCGCGGGGGCGGGGTCTGGCGCGGCGGCTCGTCGCCCAGGCGGCCCGGCGGGTGCTGGACGAGGGAGCCGTGCCCACCTACCTGCACAACCACGAGAACTCCGCCTCGGCGCGGGTGGCCGAGGCGGCCGGCTTCCCGGACCGGGGCTGGACGTCCTACGGGGTGTTCCCGCGCTGACCGGTGCAGGCGCGGACCGTGGATCCCGGGCCGGATCCACGGTCCGCGGCCTGTCCCCCCAGGTCCTGACTCTGGTAACGCTATGTGTCCGCCTTGTGTCGAGCAAGGGGTGAAGGGCTGGTGACCCCTGTCCGGTTGCGGACTTGACCTGCGGTCCGGCTCGATCCGGTCCTCCGCAGCGATCAGTGACGCAAGGTGTGGATCAGGGAGACCACCTGGCGGGTCACGGGGCGCAGCACCCGGAGCCGGGACAGCCCCACCAGCCGGTCGACCAGCGGGACCGCGCCGTCGATGAGCTGGCGGGTCTTGGCCTGGCCGGGGGAGCGGTCGTGCACCCAGTAGAGCACCACGCCCATGTAGCCGAGCCAGAGCAGCTCGGGCAGGGGCTCGCGCAGCTCGTCGTCCACCCTGGCTGCCGAGCCCTCCAGCACCTCCCGGAAGAGCGCGACCGAGGCGTCCCGCGGGCCGGACGACTCGGCGGAGAACGGGCTGAGCGGCGAGGTGGGCTCGGCCGCCGTCTTGAAGAAGGCGGCGGCGAACGAGTGGTACGGCGTCAGTACGTCCACCCCGGCGTGCAGCACGGCGGCCAGCCGGGCGGCGAAGTCCCGCTCCCGGGCCAGCGCCGGCGCCGCCACCACCCGGTGCTCCCGCTGGGTGTCCGCGTAGAACTCCTGGATGAGGTGTTCCTTCGAGCCGAAGTAGTAGTAGGCGTTGCCCACCGCCACGCCGGCCTCCTGGGCGATGGCACGCATGGTGGTGCGCGCGTACCCCCGCTCGCGGAACAGCCGCATGGCGGTGTCCAGGATCAGCTGGCGGGTCTGCTCACCCCGGGCCGTCGGCCCGGTGCTCGGGCCACCCGCAGCGGTCGTCGGCGCAGTCTGCTCGGTCATCGTCGTCACCGTATCCCGGGTCCGGCCGGGGTTCCCGGACCAGCTCACGGACCGCGGAGGCGGTCGTCACCACCCGTCGGGCCAGCGGCAGCAGGTGCGGGCGGGCCAGCCGTTCGGCCGTCGCGCGGTGGTCGGCCAGGGCCCAGAGGCAGGCGAACCAGGCGCCGTCGCCCGCGTAGACCGCGCCGGTGTCGGCCACCACGGTCAGGTCCCGCAGCGTCGCGTCGTGGTCGAGCCCGGGGAAGCGCCGCCGGGCCTCCGCCGACCCGGCCGGCAGGAACTCCAGGGGTACGAGCTGGGCGCGCGAGGCGAGCCACTGCCGGGCGGCCCGGCACAGCGGGCAGTGGGCGTCGTAGAGGACGGTGAACCCGCGGATCCCACCGGCCCCGTGCCCGGTGGGATCCGCCGGGTGCCCGCCCGGGGAGAGCGTCATCGAGGCGGGGTGGGCGGGGCCTGCCCGGGTGCCGGGCCGGCCGGCGCCGCGGTGGGGGCGACCGGCCGGGGGCCGCCCTGGGGCGGAAGGTAGCCGACCGGGGCGATCGGCGGGTGGCCGGCCGCCTGCTGGCGCAGCCGCCCGCGCCGGTAGCGGCCCAGCGCGAAGACGTTGAAGAAGTGCAGCGCGCCGAGGACCAGCAGCACCCAACCCACCTTCATGGAGAGCTGTTCCAGGGCCTGGCTGGTGGTGCCCACCGGGCCGGCCTCCTTCATGGCCACCGTGACGTAGCCGAGGTTGAGCAGGTAGAAGCCGACCACCAGCAGGCTGTTGACCGCGTCGGCCAGCCGCTTGTCGGCGAAGACGTCCTCCAGGAACACCAGCCCGTTGCGGGCGAGCGCCCGGGCCACCCACACGGTCAGCCCGATGCTGACCGCGAGGTAGGCCAGGTACATCCAGACCTTCACGTCCATCCCCGTCGCCTCTCTTGAACGCGTTCAAATCGAAGTCGCGCTCAGCGTACGACAGCTTTTGAACACGTTCAAGTACGGCCGCCGGTGCGTGACCGGTATGGTCGCGACGGCGTTGTCGGAGTGGACGGGCGGCTCATGGAGATCGGTACGCGGGACGCGGGGGCGGGGCGGCTGGTCCTCAGCCTGACCGGCGACCTCGACATGGCCGGGGTGCCGACGTTCGACCGGGTGCTCGACGGCGTGCTGGACCGGCCCGACGTGGTGGAGATCGTCGTCGACCTCGGCGGTGTCGACTTCCTCGACTCGACCGGGGTGGCGGCCCTGCTGCGCGGCGCCGCGGAGGCGGTCGGCCGGGGCGCCACGCTCCGGGTGGCCGACCCGCAGCCGCTGGTGGCGCGGGTGCTGCGGATCACCGCGGTCGACGTCCTGCTCGGCTGGCCGGGTGGCCGGGACGACGACGGCACCGCCGTGGAACCCGGCTGGCGCCGCCTGCGCTGAACCGCCTCAGGGCTCCATGCGGGCCGCCGCCGCGCCGGACCATTCCACCAGCACCATGCTGGCGTCGTCGCGCGAGGCGGTGCCGCGGTGTGCCGCCACGGCCCGGCTCAGCCGGCGTAGCGTCTCCGCCGCGGGCAACTCCGAGCCGATGTGCCGCTCGGCGAGGTCAGCCAGCCGGGGCAGACCGAACATCTCCCCGGCCGCGTCGCGGGCCTCGGTCACGCCGTCGGTGTAGAGCAGCAGCCGGTCCTCCGGCTCCAGCCGGGCCTCGCCCGGTTCGCCGCCGGGCAGGTTCAGGCCGAGCGGCGGGCGCCGTCCGCCGGTCAGGGCCCGCACGGCCCGTCCCCGGCGCAGCAGCACCGGGGCGGGGTGCCCGGCGTTCACGTAGCGGACCTGCCCGGTGCCGACCTCGACCTCGGCCAGGACGGCGGTCACGAACCGCCCGTCCCGCCACTGGCTGAGCAGGGCCGCGTCGACGGCGGCCACCTGCTCGGCGAGCCCGCCGCCGGTGCGGCGGGCGGCCCGCAGGGCGGCCAGCGCGACGGAGGTGGTCAGCGTGGCGGGCAGACCGTGCCCGACCCCGTCCAGCACCGCGAGCGCGAGCCGGCCCCCGTCCAGCGCGTAGTCGAACGCGTCCCCGCCCACCTCGTAACAGGGCTCCAGGATCGCGCTGACGACGGCCGTGTCGGTCGCGAAGGTGAGCGGCGGGAGCTGTTGCCAGAGCAGCTCGGCCGAGACCGCCATGGGCTCGCTGCGCCGGACGCGGTGCAGGCCGTCGCCGTACGCGGACTTGCTGGCCACCAGGTGCCCGACGAGGCCGGCGATCGTCTGGCAGCCGTCCCGGAGGGCAGGGTCGCCCGGGTCCGCGCCGGCCGGCAACCGGACCTCCAGCAGGCCCAGCCGTTCGGTGCCGTCGACCACCGGCACCCAGAGCCGGCCGTCCTGCCCGGCCCGCACCCGCACCTCGGTGTAGGCGCGGCCGGGCAGGCTGGTGTCGATCGGCACCGGCTCCGGCAGCGGGCGACCCGCCTCGGGAAGCGGGCGCAACAGCTCCTGCTCGACGTCCACCAGGTACGTGGTCACGGCCACCCCGAGGTCGCGCACCGCCTCGGTCACCGCCGTGGACAGCGCGTCCGGAGGCACCCGGTGGGACCGGGCGGCCAGGTCGGCCAGCGCCCGGTGCCAGGGCTCGGTTGCGCTCATCCGACCCGTGTACCCCGGAACGCGTCCGGGCAGACCTCAGCCGGCCAGGCCGAGCACCTGTGCCGCCGCGCGGCCGTTGGCGTGGCTGGCGCCGTACGTGGTGACGAAGGCCCGGGCGCCGGTCGGCCGCCAGGCGCCCGGCCAGCCCATCTCGACCACGGTCACCGGGTGCGTGGCGGCCAGCGCGTCGACCAGCTCCGGGGCCCCGGGCAGCCGGTGCAGGTGGCGGCCGACCAGCACGACGGGCCGGTCCCCGGCGAGCCGGCGCAGCTCGTCCGGGTCGGTCTCGCCGGCGACCGCGCGGATCACCTCCGCCCCGGCCAGGTGCGGGCCCAGCCCCCACGGCACCCGCCCCTCGGCGATGGTGGAGGGGGCGTGCACCTGCACCACCAGCGGCGTGGCCAGGCCGGTGACGTCGCCCTCGACGCGCACCGCACGCAGGGCGGCGGCGTAGCCGAGGCCGTCCGGGGTCTCGGTCGCGGAGCCGCCCGCGGCGGTCCAGGCCGCCAGCTCGGCGGCCCGGCCGGCGGCCTGCTCGACGCGGGCCCGGTCCAGCCGGCCGTCACCGAGCGCCGCGACGATCTCCTCGACGACGTGCTCCACCAGGCCGGCGTCGACCTTCGCGCCGATGCAGAGCAGATCCGCCCCGGCGGCCAGGGCGCGGACCGCGGCCGGTCCCACCCCGCCCGCGGCCAGCGCGGCGCCCTTCATCTCCAGCGCATCGGTGATCACGGCGCCGGTGAACCCGTACTCGCCGCGCAGCAGGTCGACCAGGACCGCCCGGCTGAAGGTGGCCGGACCGTCGCCGGTCAGGGCGGGCACCCGGATGTGCGCGGTCATGACGGCGCGTACGCCGGCGTCGACCACCGCGGCGAACGGCGGCAGGTCACGCTCGCGCAGCACGGCCGGCGGCACGTCGACGGTGGGCAGCTCGTAGTGGGAGTCGGCGACCGTGGCGCCGTGCCCGGGGAAGTGCTTGGCGCAGGCGGCCACCCCGGCGGACTGGAGGCCGACGACCGCGGCCGCCGAGTGGACGGCCACCCGGACCGGGTCGGCGCCGAACGAACGGGTGCCGATCACCGGGTTCTCGTCGGCGGTGTTCACGTCGACGGTCGGCGCGAGGTCGAGGTTGATGCCGAGCGCGGCCAGCTCCGCGCCGATCGCCGCGTACACCTGGCGGGTCAGGATGGGGTCGTCGACCGCGCCGAGGGCGGCGTTGCCCGGGTACGGGCTGCCGGTGGCGTGCGCCAGCCGGGTCACGTCGCCGCCCTCCTCGTCGATCGCGAGGAGCACGTCCGGGCGGCCGGCGCGCAGCGCCGCGGTGGTCGCCGCCACCTGGGCCGGGTCGTGGATGTTGGTGCCGAACAGGGTGTGCCCGGCCAACCCCTCGGCGAGCAGGTCGACCGCCCAGTCGGGCGGGACCGGGCCGGGGTACGCCGCCAGCAGCGTGCCCAGCGCGAGCCGGCGGAGTCCTGGATCCAACCCCACGAGTATCCCCTTTCCCTGCCGGGTCGTCCGACAGCCCCGGATCGGGGTGGCCGATACGCTAACGGACACCCCTCGGCAGGCGTTTTGTGGTTAGCAAACTTTACTGAAAATAAAGGACGTGGCATGAGTGCGACCCGGCTGCCCGGCACCCCCCGACTGTTGCGGGCGCTCAACGACCGCGCGGCGCTGGAGCTGCTGCTCGAGCAGGGGCCGTTGACCCGGGCACGGATCGGCGAGCTGACCGGGCTCTCCAAGGTCACGGCGTCCCAGCTGGTCGAACGGCTGGAGGAGCGCGGCCTGGTCACCCGGGTCGGCGAGCAGGCCGGCGGGCGGGGCCCGAACGCCCAGCTCTACGCGGTCCGCCCGGGCAGCGCGTACGTGGTCGGCGTGGACGTCGGCGCCGAGCGGGTGGTGGCCGCCTGTGCCGACATCACCGGGGCGGTGGTCGGCCGGGTCGAGCAGTCCACCAAGGACACCGACGACCCCGTGGGCGTGGTGCACAACGCCGTGGTCCAGGCGGCCAGCAGCGCCGGCGCGGAGCTGTCCAGCGTGCGGCGGATCGTGCTCGGCACCCCCGGCCTGGTCGACCCCGGCACCGGCGACATCACCTTCGCGTTCAACCTGCCGCGCTGGCACAGCGGCCTGCTCGCCGCGCTCCGGGAGGACCTGCACACCCCGGTGGTCTTCGAGAACGACGTGAACCTGGCCGCCGTGGCCGAGGCGCAGTCCGGCGCGGCGCAGGGCACCTCGGACTTCGTGCTCGTCTGGCTGGACGCCGGCGTCGGTCTGGCCATCATGCTGGGCGGGCGGCTGCACCACGGCAGCAGCGGGGCGGCCGGCGAGATCGGCTACCTGCCGGTGCCCGGCGTGCCCATCCCGCGCGACGTGTCGAAGCGGGCCAAGCCGGCCTTCCAGCAGCTCGCCGGGGCCGACGCGGTCCGCGCGGTGGCCACCGAGCACGGCTTCGCGGCGGACTGCGCGGCCGACGCGGTGCGCGCCGCGATCGCCGCCGGCACCGCGGGCGGCCCGATGCTGGACGAGTTGGCGCGCCGGCTGGCGCTCGGCGTGGCGAGCACCTGCGTCGTGCTCGACCCGCCGCTCGTGGTGCTGGCCGGCGAGGTGGGCCAGGCCGGTGGGGCGGCGCTGGCCGAGCGGGTGCAGCACGAGGTCGCCGCGATCACCCTGGTCCGGCCGCGGGTGGTCAGCACCGGGCTGACCGAGGAGCCGATCCTGCGCGGCGCGCTGCGCACCGCCCTGGACGCGGTGCGCGACGAGGTGTTCGGCTCGACGGTCGGCTGACCGCCGGCCCGTCGTCGCCCGTGTCGCCATGTGAAGGAATTCTTCACGAGGTGACGAATCTCTGCAAGGAGTTGCCGGTGCGGCCCGGAGCCGGGCCGCACCGGTGCCGCTCAGATCAGGTCGCGGCGGCGGAACGCCGTGAAGGCCACTACCGTCAGGGCGGCGGTCAGGCTGAGCAGGACCACCAGGCCCGGTGCCCAGCCCAGCGAGTAGTAACCGTCGCAGAAGCCCGCGATGTCGCCGGAGCAGGCGTCGTTGTCCCAGAAGCGCGCCTCGCCGCTGAGCCAGGCCGCCAGGTAGCTGGAGAGCATGAACCGGTCCGGGCGGGTCACCGAGAGGATCTGGAACACCAGCCGCGCGCCCAGCTCCCACACCACCAGGTAGGCGGCCACCGTGCCGAGCGCCGCCGACGTGTGCCGGCCGAGCGTCGCCAGGGCGAAGCCGAGCGCCGCGGCGAGCAGCACCAGCACCAGCCCGCGCACCCAGACGGCCGCCAGTGACGACCAGAAGCCGCCGCCCAGCCGGCCGGTCAGCCCGGACGCCTCGCCGATGAGCCAGAACACCCCCAGGTAGACCACCGACGCCAGCGCGGAGAGCCCGAGCAGCCCGCCGAGCAGCGTGCCCAGCTTGGCGCCGAGCACCGCGAGCCGGCGTGGCCGCCAGAGCAGCAGGTTGACCACGCCGCCGGAGTTCAGGTCGGCGCCGATGTAGGAGGCGCCGACCAGGAACCCGAACATCGCCAGGAACGCGATCAGGAAGTACAGCAGCGGCTCGGCCTCGTTGGCGAAGACGAACACCCCGCTCAGATAGTCGGCGGTGCTCGGCAGCTTCTCCATGAGGGCCGGGTCGATCTGCGCGCAGTCCCGCGGCAGGTAGTCGTTCTCGTCCGGCGTCACGGTGCCCGCCTTGATCCGCAGGCAGCGGTCGTGCGCCAGCTCCAGGTTGCGTACCTCGTCGGCGGCCTGCGCCTGGGCCCGGCCCAGCTCCACCGGGGTGGGCCGGTGCGAGCCGGCCAGCGTGGTCGCCACGGTGAGCGCGAAGGCGACCGCCAGCAGCAGCACCATGAGCTGGACGAAGCGGCGGGCGGCCAGCCGCTCCAGCTCGGCACGGACCAGGTTCACGCGTCCACCTCCCGGCTCTCCCGGACGTCCAGGTCGATCACTCCGTCGCGCGGCGGCGCCCCGTCCACCTGACGGGGCAGCGCCGGATGCGGGTGGTCGCCGGTCAGTTCCAGGAAGACGCTCTCCAGGTCCGGCCGGAGCGGGACCAGCTCGCGTACCCAGAGGCCCTGCTCGCCCAGCGTGCGGCTGATCAGCTCGGGGTCGACGACACCGGTCACCACCAGGCGGTCGGACTGCGCGGTCACCGCCAGGCCGGCGCGGCCGAGCAGTTCCACGGCCTGTTCGGGCTCGGCCACCCGGACCTGCCACTGGTGCTGGTCGAAGCCGGCCAGCACCTCCTCCACCGGCCCGTACGCGACCCGCCGGCCGTGGCTGATGATCGTCACGTGGTCGCAGATGAGCTGGATCTCGGCCAGGATGTGGCTGGACAGCAGCACGGTCACCCCGGCCGCGGCGAGCGACCTCGTGAGGTCGCGCATCTCCCGGATGCCGGCCGGGTCCAGCCCGTTCGCCGGCTCGTCCAGGATCAGCAGCTCCGGGTCCTTGAGCAGCGCCGACGCGACCGCCAGCCGCTGCTTCATGCCCAGCGAGTAGCCCTTGACCCGCTCGTCGCCGCGGTCCCGCAGGCCGACCTGCTCCAGCACCTCGTCCACCCGGGCGGTGGGCACGCCGCCGGCCAGGGCCAGCAGCCGCAGCGTCTTGTGGGCGGTGAAGTTGCCGAAGAACTGGGGGCTCTCCACGATGGCGCCGACCCGCCCGGCCACGTCGGCCAGCCGCTCCGGGGACTCGGCCCCGAGCACCCGCATCCGGCCCGCGTCGGCCCGGACCAGCCCGAGCAGGGCCCGCAGCGTGGTGGTCTTCCCCGAGCCGTTCGGGCCGAGGAAGCCGTGCACCTGACCCGCCTCGACCAGCAGGTCGAACCCGTCGACGGCGATCCGGCGCCCCTGACGCAGCGTGTGGAACGTCTTGCGGAGACCGGCGATCTCGATGACCGCGCTCATCCGCACGCCTCCCGGCAGCGGTCGGGCATGAGGCGTCCTCCCGGAGTGGTGACCAACGACACGGCGCCCCACCCTATGGTGGCGACGCCGCCCGTGGGGGGCACCGAGCCGGCTGCGTGGTTGGATGGACCGGTGACTGGTGACCTGATCCCCGGCGCCGCCGGCGCCCCCGCCCCCTCGCCCGTGGACGCGGATCTGGTGGTCAGCCTCGACGGGGTCGGCGTCCGGCGCTCCGGCAGCGCGCTCCTGCAGGACGTCGACTGGCGGGTCGAGCTGGACGAACGCTGGGTGGTGCTCGGCCCCAACGGCGCCGGCAAGACCACCCTGCTCAACCTCGCCGCCGGCCGGCTGCACCCGACCACGGGCACGGCACACGTGCTCGGCGAGCGGATCGGCCGCACCGACGTCAACGAGCTGCGGACCCGGATCGGCCTCTCCACGGCCACGCTCGCCGAGCGGATCCCCACCGACGAGCGGGTCACCGACGTCGTGGTGACCGCGGCCTGGTCGGTGGTGGGGCGCTGGCGGGAGAGCTACGACCGCACCGACGAGGCCCGTGCCCGGGCGCTGCTCGGCCAGCTCGGCATCGGCCACCTCGCCGAGCGCACGTTCGGCACGCTCTCCGAGGGCGAGCGCAAGCGGGTGCAGATCGCCCGCGCCCTGATGACCGACCCGGAGCTGCTGCTGCTCGACGAGCCCGCCGCCGGGCTGGACCTGGGTGGCCGCGAGGACCTGGTGGCCCGCCTCGCCGACCTGGCGTACGACCCGGACGCCCCGGCCATGGTGCTGGTGACCCACCACGTCGAGGAGATCCCACCGGGCTTCACCCACGCGCTGCTGCTGCGCGAGGGGGGCATCGTGGCGCAGGGCCTGCTCGCCGAGACGCTCACCGCCGACAACCTGTCGAAGACCTTCGGCCTGCCGCTGGTCGTCGCGCGGGCCGGCGAGCGCTGGACCGCCCGCGCCGCCTGAGCCGGACGGGAGGGCACGCCGTGCAGCAGACCCGGATCGCCGTGGTGGGCAGCGCGAACATGGACCTGGTCGGCACCGCCGCGGCGCTGCCCCGGCCGGGGGAGACCCTGCTCGGCGACGACTTCGTCATGCTGCCCGGTGGCAAGGGCGCCAACCAGGCCGTCGCCGCCGTGCGGGCCGGCGCGTCCTGCGTGTTCCTCGGCGCGATCGGCTCGGACGCCTTCGGGGTCACCCTCAAGGCCCGGATCACCGCGGCCGGCGTCGACACCGGCCACCTCCGGGTGGTCTACGGCTCCTCCGGCGTCGCCCTGGTCATGGTCGGCGGCGCGGGTGAGCACGCCATCCTGGTCACCCCCGGCGCCAACGACGCGTTCACCGGTCTCACCGAGGGCGAGCTGGCGGCCGTACGCGAGGCGGACGTGCTGGTCGCGCAGCTGGAGGTGCCGGTCGAGACGGTGACCGCCGCGGCGCTGGCGGCCCGGTCGGCCGGCACCCGGGTGGTGCTCAACGCGGCGCCGGCCCGGCCGGTGCCGGCGGAGCTGCTCGCCGCGACCGACCTGCTGGTGGTCAACGAGACCGAGGCGCGCGCGCTCACCGGCCGGGGCCGGGACGACCCGGGGGCGCTGCTCGCGGCGGTGCCCCGCGCGGTGCTCACCATCGGCGGCGACGGCGCCTGGTACGTCGAACGGGACCGGCCGGCGGTGCACGTCCCCGCCGTGAAGGTCGACGTGGTCGACTCCACCGCGGCCGGCGACGCCTTCACGGCCGCCCTGGCGGTGGCCTGGGGCGAGGGACGCGAGCTGGTCGAGGCGGTGCACTGGGCGGCGGCGGCCGGTGCGGCCTGCGTCCGCAGGCTGGGCGCCTCGGTGGCGCTGCCCCGCCGGGTGGAGATCGACGAGCTGTTCAGCCGGCCGGTCTGACCTCAGGCGGCGCCGGCCCGGAACGCCCGCCGGTAGGCCGACGGCGAGGTCCGCATGGCCCGGCCGAAGTGGTGCCGGTAGGTGACCGGGCTGTCGAAGCCCACCGCCCCCGCGATCTCGGTCACCGGTGCGTCGGTCGTCTCCAGCAGGGCCAGGCTGGCCCGCACCCGCTGGTCGATCAGCCAGCGGATCGGGCTGGTGCCGGTGGCCCGGGCGAAGTGCCGCAGGTAGCTGCGGGTCGACAGGTGGGCCTGCCGGGCCAGCACGGCCACGGTCAGCGGCTCGGCCAGGTGGCGGACCGCCCAGGCCAGGCTCGCGGCGATCCGGTCGTCGTCCGGGTCCACGCTCACCGGCGCCTCGATGAACTGGGCCTGCCCGCCGTCGCGGTGCGGCGGGATCACCAGCCGGCGGGCCACCGCGTTGGCCACCACCGCGCCGAAGTCGCGCCGGACCACGTGCACGCAGAGGTCCAGCCCGGCGGCGCTGCCGGCGCTCGTGAGGATGTCGCCGTCGTCCAGGTAGAGCACGTCGGGATCGACCGTGACCGCCGGGTGGCGGCGGGCCAGCAGGTCCGCGTACCGCCAGTGGGTGGTGGCCCGCCGGCCGTCGAGCAGGCCGGCGCCGGCCAGGGCGAACGCGCCGGAGCAGATCGACATGAGCCGGGCGCCCCGGTGGTGCGCCCGGCGCAGCGCGGCCACCAGCTCCGGGGACGGGTCGGCGGCCACGTCCGGCACCCCGGGCAGGATCACCGTGCCGGCCGCGGCGAGGGTCTCCAGGCCGTACGGGGTGTGCAGGGCCGCCCCGCCGACGACCGGCACCGGGCCGGGGCGCTCCGCGCAGACGGTGAGCCGGTACCAGTCGACCTCCAGCTCGGGCCGGGGCAGCCCGAACACCTCGGTCACGATGCCGGTCTCGAAGACCGACATCCCGGGGTACGCGAGCACCGCCACGGTCCGGTCTACGGAGGTCATGGCGGGATGTTAGCGAAGGACGGCGATCACGCCACTCTCACCGGTGTCCGGGCGGGCCGCAGGATCGGGGCATGACCTTCTCCGTGCCGCCGGCCGACCCGGCGACCGCCGCCGCCCACTTCCACGCCCGACTCGCCTTCGAGACCGACGTCAGCGACGTGCACGCCGCCCTGGAGGCCGGCACGCCCGGGCTGGTCGTGGTCGACTCCCGCGGCGACGCCGCCTGGCGGCAGGGCCACCTGCCGGGCGCCCTGCACCTGCCCACCGCCGAGATCGCCGCCCGGGCCGCCGACCTCGTCCCGGCCGATTCGACCGTGGTGACGTACTGCTGGGGTCCCGGCTGCAACGGCGCCACCCGGGCGGCGCTGGAGTTCGCCCGGCTCGGCCGGAGGGTGAAGGAGATGCTCGGCGGCTTCGAGTACTGGGCGCGGGAGGGGCTGCCGGTGGTCACTCCGACCGGCACGGTGCGCCGCCGGCCCGACGAGCTGACCGCGCCCCGGTCGGCGATCGCCTGCGACTGCTGACCGGGTCAGTCGACCGGCTCGTCGGTGAGGCGTTCGCCCCGCCGGCGCAGCATGCCGAGCCCGGGGATGCCGGCCACCGCCAGCTTGAGGTCCCGGGTGACCGCCAGCAGGTCGTGCAGGTCCGGGCCGACCCGGTCCAGGGTGGCCAGGATCGGCAGCACGTCCGAGGTCAGGTGCTCCTTCAGCTTCGGCAGCTCGTCGACCAGCCGGATCGCCGCGGTCACCTCCTCCGGGCTGAGCTGCTCGACGAACCGGGTCGCCATCGGCGCGGCCCGGCGCAGCGCCGGCTCGTACGCCCCCAGCAGCTCCGCCGCGGTGCCGGCCGCCTCCTCGGCGGCGACCACCGTGCCGGCGGCCCGGGCCGCCACCGCGCCGGCCTCGGCGACCAGGGCGCCCGCCGCCCGGGCCACCCGCTCGGCCTCGCCCACCACGACGGCGGCGGCCGTGGCCACGCCGGTGGCACTCTCGATCGCCTCGGTGGCGGCGGCGCTGATCACGCCGACCTCCCGGACCGCCGCCTCGGCGTCGTCGAGCACCCGGTCGGTGCGGTCCAGGGTGCCCTCGATCCGGTCGACCACCCCGTTGATCCGCCGCAGCAGCGTCTCCACCTCGTCGAGCACCGCGAAGGCGCGGGCCGGCACGGCGGCGAACGCGGCGGCCGAGCCGAGCGCCTGGTCCAGGGCGGAACGGGTGAGCCCGACGACGGCGCCGGGACGGGGGAGGGGAATCGCCATGCCACCCAGTGTGCGTCGCGCCGGCCAGGACCGCCTGGTGGCAGCGGGCGGCCGGGGTCACACCCGGGCGGTCAGTGGCGGTCGCCCTGCTGCTCGACGGCCCGCTGCACGGCCCGGTAGATCTGCCCGAACCGGAGCGCGTCGGGCGTGCGCAGCAGCAGCATCTCCCGCCCGTGGTGCTGCACCCACAGCTCGTGCACCCGGTTGCCCCGCTCGTAGGAGCGGTCCAGCCAGCCGAGCGGCACCTCCAGGAACGGGGTCAGGGCCAGCCCGACCACCACGAACGCGGCCAGGATGACCAGCGCCAGCTTCCAGTCGCCCCGGTCCTGCGCGGCCCAGGCCAGCGAGAGCGCGCAGACCAACGCCACGAGCGGCGGCAGCGACAGCAGCAGGACCAGCACACCGCGCCCCAGGACCCGGCCCCGGACCGCCAGCGTGGTCACCCCACGGGCGTGCCAGACGTACGTGATGTCGGCGAGCGCGACGACGTGCCCGCCGGCGTGGATGGCCTGGGAGGTGACCTGTACCGCGTCGTCCCGGTAATAGAGGGTCATCATTCAGCCTAACCACCCGGAGTCCAGTGGGGACGGTGGGTGAACGGCCGGCGGGGTAGCGTGACCGCATGGTGGACCGGGACGGGGCCGGGGCGGCCGGCACCGAGCAGGAGCGCAACGTCGAGGTGGTCCGGCGATACCTGCGGACCTTCGTCACCAAGGATCTGGCCGAGCTGGCCGAGGTGGTCGCCGAGGACGTGGAGATCTACGGCTCCGGCACGGCGGTCCGCGGCCGCCGCTATTCCGAGGCGGCCGTGTCCTCGCCCGGGCTGACCGTGCTCGACCAGCGGATCGTGGAGATCTTCGCGGCCGGGGACCGCGTGGTGGTCTCCCTGGCCCAGACCTACCGGCGGGACGCCACCGGGGCCACCACGGTCCAGAGCGCCTGCAAGATGTACCGGCTGGCCGGCGGCCGCATCGTCCAGTTCTGGGGCGAGCAGGACACCTACGGCCTGCTGCGCGGCCTCGGGCTGCTGCCCGACGTCCCGATCACGTTCTGACCCCGCCGACCGGCGGGCGCGCTCTCCATGGCCCGCTGCACCGCCCGGTAGATCTGGCCGAAGCGCAGCGCGTCGCCGGTGTGCAGCAGCCGCACCGGCCGGCCCCGCCAGCGCGCCCACATCTCCAGCTCGCGGCTGCCCCGGGCGTAGGAGCGGTCGAGGTGTTCGAAGAGCACGTCGGCGAGCGGCCCGATGCCGAGACCCACCAGCACGGACGCCCCGACGATGGCGATCGTGACCACGGCGGAGCGGTGCAGCCAGACCGCGAGCCCGATGCCGAGCACGGCGGCCACCAGCGGGCCGGCGAGGGCGGCCCCGATCGCGCCGCGGCCGGCGAGCACCCGCCAGGAGCGGTCGCCCCGCCGGTGCCACACCATGCCCAGCTCGGCGAGCGGATAGCTGCGCCCGTCCACCCGGACAGCGGTGGAAGTGACCTGGACCGAGCGGTCGTCGTAGTAGGTGATCATGCCCTCACTCCCGGTGCGACCTGGAGCCGTCGACACCACACTGTCTACCCCAACGATCCCGGTCGTAAGGTTGGCACGCGACTTCGACGAGGAAGTGAGGGCAGCGTGGGCGAGTTCGTCAGGCTGGAAGTGAAGGACGGCATCGGCACCATCCGGCTGGAGCGGCCGCCGATGAACGCGCTCAACACCCAGGTGCAGGAGGAGTTGCGCGCCGCCGCCGCGGCGGCCACCGCCGACGCCGAGGTCCGCGCCGTCATCGTGTACGGCGGCGAGAAGGTGTTCGCCGCCGGCGCGGACATCAAGGAGATGGCCGACATGTCCTACGTGGAC
The DNA here is from genome assembly GCF_040609975.1 of Micromonospora sp. NPDC004551. Lineage (NCBI taxonomy): Bacteria > Bacillati > Actinomycetota > Actinomycetes > Micromonosporales > Micromonosporaceae > Micromonospora > Micromonospora sp. NPDC004551. The sequence goes on from NZ_JBEXLM010000003.1 coordinate 17,143, forward strand.
ATGGCCGACCGGGCCGCCGACCTGTCCAGCGCCCTGGGCGCCATCGCCCGGATCCCCAAGCCGGTGGTCGCCGCGATCACCGGGTACGCCCTCGGCGGCGGCTGCGAGCTGGCCCTGGCCTGCGACTGGCGGATCGTGGCCGAGGACGCCAAGCTCGGCCAGCCGGAGATCAAGCTCGGCATCATCCCGGGCGCGGGCGGCACCCAGCGGCTGGCCCGCCTGGTCGGCCCGGCCCGCGCCAAGGACCTGATCATGACGGGCCGGATGGTCGACGCCGAGGAGGCGCTGCGGATCGGCCTGGCCGACCGGGTGGTCCCGGCCGCCGAGGTCTACGAGGCCGCCGTCGCCTACGTGAAGCCGTACCTGACCGGACCGGTGCAGGCGCTGCGGGCGGCCAAGCTGGCCGTCGACGGCGGCCTGGACATGGACCTCAACTCCGGGCTGGCCTGGGAGAGCCAGCTCTTCGCGGCGCTGTTCGCCACGGACGACCGGCGCGAGGGCATGGCCGCGTTCGTCGAGAAGCGCAAGCCCGGCTTCACCGGCCGCTGAGCCACGGTTCTCGGGTCGGCGGCCCACCCCGCCGCCGACCCGAGAACGGTTCACATCCCGCCTACCGGCCAGTAGCGTGTGACTCCGGTCATGACGAAGGGAAGTGGCGATGACGGAACGGGTCGAGGGGCACGGCGGCGAGCTGGCCCTCGCGGCGCTGCGCGCGCACGGCGTACGGGAGATGTTCACCCTCTCCGGCGGGCACGTCTTCCCGCTCTACGACGCCGCGCACCGGACCGGCTTCCCGATCTACGACGTCCGGCACGAGCAGTCCGCCGTCTTCGCCGCCGAGGCGGTGGCGAAGCTCCAGCGCCGCCCCGGCCTGGCCGTGCTCACCGCCGGCCCCGGCGTCACCAACGGCGTCTCCGGCCTGACCAGCGCCTTCTTCAACGCCTCGCCGGTCCTCGTGCTCGGCGGGCGGGCCCCGCAGTTCCGCTGGGGCTCCGGCAGCCTCCAGGAGATGGACCACCTGCCGCTGGTCGCCCCGGTCACCAAGCACGCCGAGACCGTGTTCAGCGCCGACGACATCCCCCGCGCCGTCACCGCGGCGCTCACCGCCGCGCTCACCCCGCACCGCGGCCCGGCCTTCCTCGACTTCCCCCTGGAAGCGGTCTTCTCGGTCGGCGACGCCGACCTGCCCGCGGTCACCCCGCCCGCCCCCGTCGAGGCCGACCCGGACGAGGTCGCGAAGGCCGCCGCCCTGATCGCCGGCGCGTCCCGGCCGGTGATCATCGCGGGCTCCGACGTGTACGCGGGCGACGCCGTCGAGGCGCTGCGGGCCGCCGCCGAGTCCCTCCAGGTGCCGGTCTTCACCAACGGCATGGGCCGGGGCGCGCTGCCGCCCGAGCACCCGCTCGCCTTCGCCAAGGCCCGCCGGGTCGCCCTCAAGAGCGCCGACGTGGTCGTGGTGGTCGGCACCCCGCTCGACTTCCGGCTCGCCTTCGGCGACTTCGGCGACGCGCGGGTGGTGCACGTCGTCGACGCGCCGACCCAGCGCGCCGGGCACGTCGAGCCCGCCGCCAGCCCGGCCGGTGACCTGCGGCTGATCCTCACGGCGTTCGCCCAGCACCCCGGCGACCGGGCCGACCACGCCGACTGGATCGCCCAGCTGCGCACCGCCGAGGACGCCGCGAAGGCCCGCGACGCGGAGGAGATGGCCGCCGAGAGCGACCCGATCCGCCCGGCCCGGGTCTACGGCGAGCTGCGCAAGGTGCTCGCCCCCGACGCCATCACCATCGGCGACGGCGGCGACTTCGTCTCGTACGCCGGCAAGTACCTGGAGCCCGCCCAGCCCGGCACCTGGCTCGACCCCGGCCCGTACGGCTGCCTGGGCACCGGGATGGGCTACGCCATGGGGGCCCGGGTCAGCCACCCCGACCGACAGATCTGCGTGCTCATGGGCGACGGCGCGGCCGGCTTCTCGCTCATGGACGTGGAGTCCCTGGTCCGCCAGCGGCTCCCGGTGGTGATCGTGGTCGGCAACAACGGCATCTGGGGCCTGGAGAAGCACCCGATGCGGGCCATGTACGGCTACGACGTGGCCGCCGACCTCCAGCCCGGCCTGCGCTACGACAAGGTGGTCGAGGCGCTCGGCGGCGCGGGCGAGACGGTGGAGAAGGCCGCCGACCTCGGCCCGGCCCTGGCGCGTGCCTTCGACTCCGGCGTGCCGTACCTGGTCAACGTGCTCACCGACCCGGGCGACGCGTATCCCCGCTCGTCGAACCTGGCCTGACCTCGACGCCGCGACCGCCGCCGCCCGGGTGACCGGCGACGGCGGTCGCGTCGTTTCGCCCGGAGACGAAAATCAGCGGTCTGTCAGCGCTTGTCGCCGTACCGTCAGCGCCGTCGCTCAAGGTGGGGTGACCAGCGAGAACGACGGGAGTTCCGATGACGTACGCGATCCGCGCGGAGGGTCTGGTGCGCCGCTTCGGCGCCACCACCGCGCTGGCCGGGGTGGACCTGGCCGTTCCCACGGGGACGGTGTTCGGGTTGCTCGGGCCGAACGGGGCGGGCAAGACCACCGCGGTCCGGGTGCTGGCCACCCTGCTCGTCGCCGACGAGGGGCACGCCACGGTCGGCGGCTACGACGTCCGCCGCGACGCCCACCGGGTGCGCCAGCTGATCGGCCTCACCGGTCAGTACGCCTCGGTCGACGAGAACCTGACCGGCACCGAGAACCTGCTGCTCATCGGCCGGCTGCTCGGCCTCTCCCGGGCCGACGCCCGGGCCCGCGCCCGGGTGCTGCTGGCGGACTTCCAGCTCAGCGACGCCGCCGAGCGGGCCGCCAAGACCTACTCCGGCGGCATGCGCCGCCGGCTCGACCTGGCCGCCAGCCTCGTCGGCCGCCCGCAGGTGCTGTTCCTCGACGAGCCGACCACCGGGCTCGACCCGCGCAGCCGCAACGAGCTGTGGGACATCGTGCGCACCCTGGTGGCCGACGGGGTGACCGTGCTGCTCACCACCCAGTACCTGGAGGAGGCCGACCAGCTCGCCGGCGAGATCGCCGTGGTCGACCACGGCCGGGTGATCGCCCAGGGCACCCCGGAGGAGCTGAAGGCGAAGGTGGGCGGGCAGGTGCTCGCCGTCCGGCCGGTGGACCTTGCCGACCTGCCCACGGTGCTCGCCGTCACCGGCGAGGTGGCCCGCGCCACCCCGGAGGTGGCCCACCAGACCGTCACGGTCGGCGTCAGCGACCCGGAGGTGCTGCCGGCGGTGGTCCGCCGCCTCGACGACGCGGGCGTACGCGTGGCCGAGCTGGCCCTGCGCAGCTCCAGCCTCGACGAGGTCTTCCTCTCCCTCACCGGCCACCGGGCCGAGGAGGCCACCCCCACCCTGGAAGGGAGCCCGGCATGACCACCCTCACCGCCACCGCGTCCCCGGTCGCGCCGGCCCGCCGGCCGGGAGTCCTCGCCGGCGTGCGACACACCCTCACCCTGGCCTGGCGCAGCCTGGTGCAGATCAAGCACAACCCGATGGAGCTGCTCGACCTGAGCGTCCAGCCGGTCATGTTCGTGCTGCTGTTCACGTACGTCTTCGGCACGGCCATCTCCGGCTCGCCCGGGACGTACCTGAAGTTCGCGCTGCCCGGCATCATCGTGCAGACCGCCCTCTTCGCCACCATGACCACCGGGTTCGGCCTCAACCAGGACCTCACCAAGGGCGTCTTCGACCGGCTCCGCGCCCTGCCGGTGGCGAGGTGGGCGCCGCTGGCCGGCCGGATCGTCGCCGACACGGTCAAGCAGGCCTGGTCCCTGGCGCTGCTGCTCGGCATCGGCATGATCCTCGGGTTCCGGCTCGGCAACGGCGTGGCCGGGCTGCTCGGCGCGCTGGTCCTGCTGCTCGTCTTCTCGCTGGCCGCGTCCTGGATCTCGGTGCTGGTCGGGGTGCTGGTCAGCGAGCCGGACAAGGTGCAGATCTTCGGCTTCATGGTGATCTTCCCGCTGACCTTCACCAGCAACGTCTTCGTGCCGACCGACCAGATGCCGAGCTGGTTGCAGCACTGGGTGAACGTCAACCCGGTCACGATCCTGGCCGACGCGCTGCGCGGCCTGCTGGTCGGCGGGCCGGTGGCCGGGCCGGTCGGGCAGTCGCTGCTCTGGGCCGCCGGGATCCTGCTGGTGTTCGCCCCGCTGTCGGTGCGGGCGCTCAGGCGTCGAGTGTGACGGCCACCGCCTCGGCGGCGGTGTCCCAGCGGTAGGTCAGCCCGCCCGCGTACGCCTCGGCGAAACCCGCCTCGCCGAGCGCGTCGCGGGCGGCCGCCTCCACCCGGGCGCGGTCCAGCACCGCGTGGTCCGGGCCGCCCCGGATCCCGGTGGCCGCACCGAGCAGCCGGGCGGCGGCGGCCGGACGGTCGAGCCGCAGCGCCAGATCGGCGTAGCCGACCAGCACCGCCGCGACCACCGGGGCGTCCTGCGAGCCGATCGCCAGCTTCAGGGCCTGGTCGTGCCGGGTGCGCGCGGAGACCAGGTCCCCGTCGGCGGCGTCCAGCACGCCCAGGTTGGAGGCGTTGAGCGCCCGCCACTGCGGGGCGATCGAGCGGTCGCCGAGCAGCCGGGCGGCCTCCCTGAGACAGGCCCGCGCCCCGGCCCGGTCGCCCTCCGCGCGCAGCAGCTCCGCCCTGCCGTACGCGATCGCCGCCCGGGTCTCGTCCGACCCGGAGACCTCGGCCTCCTGCACGGCCCGCTCCAGTTCCGCCCAGGCCCGCTCCCGGTCGCCGCGCCGCCACAGGTTGTGCGCCAGCCGCAGCCGCATCTCCGGCACGTCCTCCCGGACGCCCAGCTCCTCGAAGTAGGTCATGGCCTCCTCGTGATACGGCGTGGCCTCGGCGGCCTGGCCGCGCCGGTCGAGCAGGTCGGCCAGCGAGGTGAGGCTGAACGACATGCCCCACCGGTCGCCGACCCGGCGGTAGTGGGCCAGCCCGGCCCGCAGGTCCGCCTCCGCGCCGGAGTCCGGCAGGCCGCCGTTGAGCAGCGCGTGCGCCCGGACCAGGCGGGCGATCCCGGCCACCCACGGATCCGGGTCGTCGAACAGGGCCACCATGCCGGCCATGGCCGGCGGCTGGAAGTTCGCGCCGAACGCCGCGGCGATCGGCCCGGCCACGCGCAGCAGCGGATGCTCGTGCTCGTGTCCCCGGGACAGCTGCGCGGCCCGCACCAACCGCTCCTGGCTGACGGCGGCGTTGTCGGCGTGGGTGGCGGTCAGGTTCAGCGCGGCGGTGGCGAGGGTGAGCGCCGTGGCGGCGGGCGGGGCACCGGCCACCCCGGGCAGCGCGAGCACCTGGCCCGCCAGGTCGGCGCCCTCGGCGCGCTGGCCGGTCAGCCACCAGTACCAGCCGAGCGCCGCGGCGTACCGGACGGCGGTGGCGGCGTCGCCGGCGGCGATCACGTGGCGCAGCCCGGCGTGCAGGTTGTCCTGGTCGGCCGAGAGCCGGCGCAGCCAGTCCAGCTGGGCCGCGCCGCGCAGCTCCGGCTCGGCCGTCTCCGCCAGGACCAGGTACTCGGCGGCGTGTGCCCGCCGGACCCGGTCCACCTCACCCGCCTCGGCCAGCCGGTCCAGGCCGTACTCCCGGATGGTCTCCAGCATCCGGTACCGCGGCTCGCCCGTGCCACCGGCCACCACCAGCGACTTGTCCACCAGCGCGGAGAGCCGGTCGAGGACCTGCGCGTCGGCGCAGACCCGCTCGACCGCCTCCAGGGTCGCGCCGCCGGCGAAGACGGCCAGCCGCCGCCACAGCGCGCGCTCCCCGTCGTCCAGCAGGTCCCAGCTCCAGTCGACCACCGCCCGCAGCGTCTGGTGCCGGGGCAGCGCGGTCCGGCTGCCCCCGGTGAGCAGCCGGAACCGGTCGTCCAGCCGGGTGTCCACCTGCGCCGCGGTCATCGTGCGCAGCCGGGCGGCGGCCAGCTCGATGGCCAGCGGCATGCCGTCCAGCGCGCGGCAGATGCGCACCACCGGGCCCACCGTGGCCGCGTCCACGGCGAAGTCCGGGCGCACCGCACCGGCCCGGTCGGCGAAGAGCCGCACCGCCGGGTACGCCAGCGCGGTCCCCGGATCCGCGTCGGCCGGGGGCAGGGCCAGCGACTCCACCGGCCGCAGCGCCTCCCCGGTGATGCCCAGCGGCTCCCGGCTCGTGGCCAGCACCCGCAGCCCGGGGCACGCGGTGAGCAGCCGTTCCGTGAGGCCGGCCGCCGCGTCGAGCAGGTGCTCACAGTTGTCCAGCAGCAGCAGGACCGTACGCCCCGCGAGCGCCTCGACCAGCCGCCCCACCGGGTCGGCCGGCTCGGGGGCGGTGCGCCCGGCCCGGGCCAGCAGCGCCTGCTCGCGCAGGCCGAGCGCGGCCAGGGCGGCCTGCGGCACCTCGGCGGGGTCGGTGACCGGGGCGAGCGGCACCAGCCACACCCCGTCGGGGAAACGGCCGGCCACCGCCCGGGCCGACTCGACCGCCAGCCGAGTCTTGCCGGCCCCGCCCGGGCCGGTGAGGGTCGCCAGGCGGAACCGGTCCAGCAGCCCCGCGACCCGCACCACCTCCTCCTCGCGTCCGACGAAACTGGTGAGCGTGGCGGGCAGGTTCCCGCGCGCGGGGCGTTCCGGACCGGCCGGGGTGGGGCGGACCGGGGCGGTTGCCGGCTCGCCGCGCAGGATCTCCAGGTGCAGGGCGGTCAACTGCGGGCCGGGGTCGGTGCCGAGGGTGTCGGCCAGGGTGACGCGGAGCCGTTCGTACTCGGCGAGGGCCTCGGCCGGGTGGCCCGCCCGGTGCAGCGCCCGGATCAGCAGCCCGGCCAGCCGCTCCCGCAGCGGATGGGCGGCGACCAGCTCGCGCAGCTCGGGCAGCAGGGTGTCCGGCGCCGACCGGTCCAGCCGTGCCTCGGCCAGGTCCTCGGTGGCGGCCAGCCGCAGCTCGGTGAGCCGGGCCACCGGCGCGCGGGCGAACTCGGCGTCGGCCACGTCGGCCAGGGCCGGGCCGCGCCAGAGCGCCAGCGCCTCGGCCAGCCGGCGGCAGCCCTCGGCCGGGTCGCCGGCGACCCGGGCCCGGCCGGCCCGGACGGCGGCCTCGAACCGGTGCACGTCCACGTCGTCCGGTGCGACGGCGAGCCGGTAGCCGCCGGGCTGCGCCTCGACGGGCAGCCCGGACCGGCGGAGCCGCGAGACCAGGGCCTGGAGGGCGTTCGCGGCACCGGCCGGCGGCTCGCCCGCCCAGAGCGCCTCGCCGAGCCGGCCGACGGTGACCGTGCGGCCCGGCTCCAGGGCCAGCAGGATCAGCAGGCGGCGCAGCCGGGCGCCGCCCACCTCCACCGGCGTGCCGGTGTCGGCGCGCACCTCCAAGGGGCCGAGCAGGCTGATCCGCACGGCGTCGATTCTGCCCGGCCGGCGCTCGGCGCCGGTGCTCAGACCTCGGGCCGGTCCCGGTCGCCCTGCCCGCGGCGCAGCTCCTCCTCACGCCGGCGCAGGTCCTCCTCCCAGCGGCGGAGGCGTTCCCGGTCCTCGGCCCGGGAGCGCTCGGCGAGCGAGGAGAGGAACTCGGGGTCGTCGTCCGGCGCGACCGGCCGGCGCTTCTCCTCGGAGAAGCCGTTGCCCATCGGCCACGCGGTACGCGTCCGCCGGGCGCCGGCCTCCCGGCCGGCGACGAACCAGGCGATCGAGCCGACGAGCGGGAAGAACAGGATGATCAGCACCCAGGCGATCCGGGGCAGCGCGCGGATCTCGCCCTCCTCGGCGGAGAGGCAGCTGATCAGGGCGCACACGGCAAGCACGAGCTGGGCCAGGAAGAGCAGCCCGTAGAGGCGAACCATGCCGGACATCATGGCGCACCGGGGACGCTCAGCGCAGCCCGCGCACCACGTGCAGGACGCCCAGCAGCGCCAGCCCGGCCGCGGCCAGCGCGGTGAGCGGGACCGACCAGCGTTCCACGCCCCGCGGCCCGGCGCCGGTGGCCCGGCGCCAGTCGACCACCAGGACGCCCAGCCAGGCGACCACCGCGAGCCCGGCCAGCACCGCGTCGAAGGCGTCCCCGGCGAACACCAGCCGCACCTCCAGCAGCAGGACGGCGGTGACCGCGAGCAGCGTGCGCCGCCAGGCCAGCCGGGTGCGCTCCGGTTGCAGCCCCGGGTCGCGGCTCACCCGAGGCCCCGGGCCAGCACGGCGACCACCAGCAGCAGCGCGCCGAGCGCGACCACCAGGGCCAGGACGGCCGGGAAGCGGGACGCCGGCAGTTCCTCGCCCAGCCGGATGGCCCGCTCGGTGCGGGACCAGTGGTCCACGGCCCGGATCGCGACCGTGGCGCCGAGCAGCAGCAGCGCGACGGCGATCACCTCGCGCAGGTGGGCCAGGGGGAGCCGGGGGAGGAACTGCGCGGCGGCCAGCCCGCCGGCGATCAGCGCCAGCCCGGTGCGCAGCCAGGCCAGGAAGGTGCGTTCGTTGGCCAGCGAGAAGCGGTAGTCCGGCGTCCTGCCGACGGACCGCAGCTCGCGCGGGTCGAACCAGCGCCTGATCGCCTCCCACACATCGTCGATTATCCGTGCGGTTCCCACGAACTTTCACCGGTTGTCCGGTGGCGGTTGTGGATCCTCGCCGTGTGGGCGAGCGACTCCCCATTGTTGGTCGATGGGGCGGGCCTCCGCTGGCCAACTGATCCTCTCGCCGCCAGGGGGCGCCGGGGATCACGCCGGGACTGGCCGACACCGGGCAGGTGCCGGCCAACTCGACGGTGCGTGACCACCTCCGGCAGCACGATGGCTTTCGGGGTGGTAGGTCCGCCGCCCGGGGTGCGGGTGGCGATGATGGCGGCCGCGACCAGGTCGCGGTGCCCTGTGAATTGGCAGCGCGGGCAGGACAGGCTCCGCCCGCGCGGTTTCGGGATGCGTCGCTGGCAGGTGGGGCAGGTGGAGGAGGTGCCCCGCTCATTCACGAGGTGAACGCTGATGCCGGCCAGGGTGGCCTTGTCTGTGAGGACCTGCAGCAGCCGGCCGATCTGCCACTGGCGTAGCCGCAGGTTGTGCCGCCGTCCTGCATCGATGTCGAGGACCCCGCGCGGGTCCCCGACGTACAGCACCCCGACACGCTCCCGTACGGCCCAGGAGACGACCGTGGCGGCGGCTTCGTGCTGGGCCAGACGGACCCGACGCCGGTGCCGACCTTCCACCAGCCGGGCGCGGTGGCGGTACTTGCGCCAGCGCCGTGACCCCTTCTGCCCCGGCTTCGGCGCCCGCTGGGACACCGCACGGCGGCGAGCTTTGGTGTCGGCGAGGTGCATGCGGTGCTCGGCGCGGATCGCTCGCCCGGACACCAAGAGGCCTTCCCCGTCCGGGCCGGCGACCGCGTACGGGTGGATGATCCCCACGTCCACCCCGGCCGCCCGCCCAGGGTCGGGCCCCTCACCTGGCGGATACACCGCCACCGGAACTTCAGCGGTCACGTCCAGGAACAGTCGGCCGCCCTCGTGTAGCAGGGTGACCGATCTGACCTGCTCGGGCGGATACGGCACCTCCCGCGCTAGGCGCAAATGCAACGGCGGTTTGCCCTTGGCCGCCGGGATCCGGACCCGACGGCCGTCGATGTTGAACGTGCCGTGATACCAGCGCACCGGCGTCAGGGCACGTCGGCGGCGCGGGAAGCGCGCCGACAGGTCACCATCGCGGCGGCGTTTCGCCGCCGCGAACCAGGCATCCGAGAACCGACGCAACACCGACCGGGCACCTACGGTATCCAGGTCTCCGAACGTGCCCGGCCCCGACGCCGCCAGTTCGCGGCACAAGTCCTGGTAGCCCACCAGCGGTGCGTCGTGGCGACGGCGCCGCCAGGCGTTGACCTCGAGCACACACGCCCACAGGTCACTAGCCGAGCGCAGCAGTCCGAAGCACCGCCGTTGCTGCCCCGGCGTCACCCGCAACGCCACCCGTGCGGTGCGGTGAACAACCCGGGGCGCGGCAGGATCCCGACGCCGAGGCACGAACTGAACCGAACACCACCCGTACGACAATTCCCTACGAAGATCGGCCGGCGGAAATTGGTGGACACGCCAATAGCCTGGAGGGATGACCGATCTTGACGCGCGAAGCCTGCGCGACGCCTATGACAGCCAGATCCGCCCGGAGATCCCAGACCCGCTGCCGGCCGGGGCGACCGTCGACCGGGACGGCCCGCTGGTTCGGATCCTCGGCCTGGACCACCGCGGCTTCATCACGTACCGGACGCTGGACGGGCTGGCCGGCGCCGAGCTGGACGCGCTGATCGCCCGGCAGGTCGAGTTCTTCCGCGCCCGGGGCGAGGGGGCCGAGTGGAAGCTCAACGGGCACGACGAGCCGGCCGACCTGGGCGACCGGCTGCGCGCCGCCGGCTTCGTGCCGGAGGACCTGGAGACCGTCGTGGTCGGCCCGGTCGCGGCCCTGGCCGCCGCCGTCCCGACGCCGCCCGAGGGGGTACGCCTGCGCGAGGTCACCAGCCTCGAGGACCTGGAACGGATCGCCGCCATGGAGGAGGCGGTCTGGAACGAGGACCGGAGTCACCTGGTGACCGGGCTGGCCAAGGAGATCGAGGCGGATCCGCAGTCGATCACGATCGTGGTGGCCGAGGCGGGCGACACCGTGGTCAGCGCCGGGTGGGTGCGCTACCTGCGGGGCACCGGTTTCGCCACCCTCTGGGGCGGCTCGACGCTGCCGGAATGGCGGCGCAAGGGCGTCTACCGGGCGCTGGTGGCGTACCGGGCGCGGCTGGCCGAGCAGCGCGGCAAGACCCTCGTGCAGGTGGACTGCTCCCCGGACAGCCGGCCCATCCTGGAGCGGCTCGGTCTCGTTGCGGTCACCACGACCACCCCGTACGTCTACACTCCGTGATCATGGAGCGGTTGACGGCGGACGAGCAGCTCACCCTCAAGACCGGTGCCTTCGGGGCCGTGTTCCTGGTCTCCAACGCCGTGCCGGGCATGCTGGCCATGGTGCGGGAGAGCATCGCGGCGTCCGGGGCGCTGGGCGACGCCAGCGGGGTGGTCAAGGAGGCGCTCACCACCGGCCCGCTGCCGCAGCTGCCCCGGGACTCGGCGCTGGAGATCGAGGCGACCGTGCTGCCGGCGCTGGGCCGGGCGGTGGAGATCCTGCGGACCAAGTCGCCGGGGGACGTCGAGGCGTACCGGTCGGTGGTGCTGGCCGCCGCCGACCGGGTGGCGCAGGCCCACCGGGGTGTCTCGCCCGCCGAGGCGGCCGTGATCGACAAGATCAGGCACGCGCTGGCCGAGCCCGCCTGACCGGCTCGGCCGACCAGAGCGCTCGCACGCTGGCCCGGACGCAGCGGTCCCGGACGCGGCCGCAGGCGCAGCGGTAGGTCTCCGGGAGCATTCGGCGGCAGGCCCGGCGGGCGGTCCGCGGGCCGTCCGCCGGTCCCGCCGAAATGCTCTTTTCCGGCATATCCGTCACCTCCCTGTTTCGGGAGTTTACCCGCCGGACGACACCCGGTGAGCTGTGTCACTCTGAGGCTCCGGGGAGCCGATGCTACTTGCGGGTAACATAAGCCCGTGGGCAACTGCACAGCTTCGCGCGGTTGACCGAACGTTAAGTCACGCGCGAGGCTGCGCCCGTGACCGGGCGAGTGATCGCTACACCAAACAGGAGGGTCGTCGAAGCGCGATGAACATCGTCGTACTCGTCAAGCAGGTGCCCGATTCGGGCGCGGACCGCAACCTGCGTCCTGACGACAACACCGTCGACCGCGGTTCGGCGAACAACGTCATCAACGAGATGGACGAGTACGCCATCGAGGAGGCGTTGAAGATCAAGGAGGCGCACGGCGGCGAGGTCACCATCCTGACCATGGGTCCGGACCGGGCGACCGAGTCGATCCGCAAGGCGCTCTCCATGGGGCCGGACAAGGCCGTGCACGTGGTGGACGACGCCCTGCACGGGTCCTGCGCCGTGACCACCTCGAAGGTGCTCGCCGCCGCCCTGGGGCAGCTCAACGCCGATCTGGTCATCTGCGGCGCCGAGTCGACCGACGGCCGGGTCCAGGTCATGCCGCACATGATCGCCGAGCGGCTGGGCGTCGCGGCCCTGACCGGCGCGCGCAAGCTCACCGTCGACGGCGCCACCCTCACCGTCGAGCGGCAGACCGAGGAGGGCTACGAGGTGGTCACCGCCTCGGCCCCGGCCGTGGTCTCCGTCTGGGACACCATCAACGAGCCGCGCTACCCCTCCTTCAAGGGCATCATGGCCGCCAAGAAGAAGCCGGTGCAGACGCTCTCCCTCGGTGACCTGGGCGTCGCCCCCGCCGAGGTGGGCTTCGACGGCGCCACCAGCGCCGTGGTCGAGCACACCAAGCGACCGCCGCGCTCCGGCGGCGAGAAGATCACCGATGAGGGCGAGGGCGGCGTGAAGCTGGTCGAGTTCCTCGCCACCGAGAAGTTCGTGTGAGAGGTCTGGACATGTCTGAGGTTCTCGTCGTCGTCGAAGCCACCAAGGAATTCGGCGTCAAGAAGGTCACCCTGGAGATGCTCACCCTCGCCCGCGAGCTGGGCACCCCGAGCGCGGTCGTGCTCGGTGGCGCCGGCGCCGCCGAGGCCCTGAGCGCCAAGCTGGGCGAGTACGGCGCGGAGAAGATCTACGCCGCCGAGGGCGAGGAGATCGACGGCTACCTGGTGGCCCCGAAGGCCACCGTTCTCGCCGAGCTGGTCCGGCGGGTGCAGCCGGCCGCCGTGCTGCTCGCCTCCTCTCAGGAGGGCAAGGAGATCGCCGCCCGCCTGGCCGTGAAGCTGGACAACGGCATCCTGACCGACGTGGTGGCCCTCGCCGCCGACGGCACCGCCACCCAGGTCGCCTTCGCCGGCTCCACCATCGTCAAGTCCAAGGTCACCAAGGGCCTGCCGCTGGTCACCGTCCGGCCCAACTCGCTCAACCCGGCCCCGGCGGCGGCCACCCCGGCCGTCGAGCAGCTCACCGTGTCGGTCTCCGACGCCGACAAGCTGGCCAAGGTCGTCGAGCGGGTCGCCGAGCAGAAGGGCTCCCGTCCGGAACTCACCGAGGCCTCCGTCGTCGTCTCCGGCGGTCGCGGTGTCGGCAACGCCGACAACTTCAAGCTGGTCGAGGAGCTGGCCGACCTGCTCGGCGGCGCCGTCGGCGCGTCCCGCGCGGCGGTCGACTCCGGCTTCTACCCGCACCAGTTCCAGGTGGGCCAGACCGGCAAGACGGTGTCCCCGCAGCTCTACGTCGCGCTGGGCATCTCCGGCGCGATCCAGCACCGGGCCGGCATGCAGACCTCGAAGACCATCGTCGCGGTGAACAAGGACGCCGAGGCGCCGATCTTCGAGCTGGCCGACTTCGGCGTGGTCGGCGACCTGTTCAAGGTCGTCCCGCAGGCCGCCGAGGAGATCCGCAAGCGCAAGTGACCCCGTCACGATGCGAGCCGCCGTCCGGTGATCCGGGCGGCGGCTCGCGCGTGTCGCGGCCCTTCCGTGCGGCGGAAGGGAGCTGATCGGCGGGCCGGGGAGCTGAGCCGGCCCGCCGATCAGCCCGTCAGGGTGCCCCTCGGCGGACCGTCGCCGGAGCGGGCGGGCTGGCGGTCGAAGGGTTCGACGCCTCGCTCAGGGTACCGAAGAAGAACATCCGTGGCGTCCGGGGATCGGCCAGACCTCAATACCCCGGAACGGCCGGGAGATTCGCCGGGAGCGGGTCTGAACGGTGGTCGTCCGATGTGGCTCCCTCGCCGCCCGGCCGGCTCGGAGAAGCCGTGCCGTCGGGAGCGCCCGGACGGCCCGTGCCGGACGGGTGGTCCGGCATCCGGCGGCACGCCGGTCGGCCGTTAGGCTGAGCGGTGATGGCATACCTGGATCACGCGGCGACGACCCCGATGCTCGACGAGGCACTCGAGGCGTACGTCGCCACGGCCCGCGAGGTGGGCAACGCGTCGTCGCTGCACGCGGCGGGCCGGCGCGCCCGGCGGCGGGTGGAGGAGTCCCGGGAGCGGGTGGCCGCCGTGCTCGGCGCGCGCCCGTCCGAGGTGATCTTCACCGGGGGCGGCACCGAGAGCGACAACCTCGCCGTGAAGGGCATCTTCTGGGCCCGCCGCGCCGACTCGGCCGAGCGGGTCCGGGTGATCGCCAGCGCCGTCGAGCACCACGCAGTGCTCGACGCGGTGGACTGGCTGGCCGGGCACGAGGGCGCCGAGGTCGGCTGGCTGCCGGTCGACGCCGCCGGCCGGCTCGACCCGGAGCGGCTCCGCGCCGACCTGGTCGCGCACGGCGACCGGGTGGCCCTGGTCACCGCCATGTGGGCCAACAACGAGGTGGGCACCGTGCAGCCGGTGGCCGAGCTGGCCGCGGTGGCCGCCGAGCACGGGGTGCCGTTCCACACCGACGCGATCCAGGCGGTCGGCCAGGTGCCGGTCGACTTCGCCGCCAGCGGCGCCGCCGCGCTCACCGTCACCGGCCACAAGCTCGGCGGCCCGGCCGGCGTCGGCGCGCTGCTGCTGGCCCGGGACGTGGCCGCCACGCCGTTGCTGCACGGCGGCGGCCAGGAGCGCGACGTCCGCTCCGGCACCCTCGACACCGCCGGCATCGTCGCCTTCGCAGTGGCCGTGGAGAGCTCGGTGAAGGGCCAGCAGGAGTACGCGGCCCGCGTCGCCGCGCTCCGCGACGAGCTGGTCGAGCGGGTCCGGCAGGCGGTCCCCGAGGTGGTCTTCAACGGCGACCCCACCGACCGGCTCCCCGGCAACGCGCACTTCTCCTTCCCGGGCTGCGAGGGGGACGCGCTGCTGCTGCTCCTCGACGCCCAGGGCATCGCCTGCTCGACCGGCTCGGCCTGCTCGGCGGGGGTGGCCCAGCCCTCGCACGTGCTGCTGGCCATGGGCGCCGACGACGACCGGGCCCGCTCGTCACTGCGCTTCACCCTCGGCCACACCAGCACCCGGGCCGAGGTCGACGCGTTGATCGCCGCGCTGCCGGCGGCCGTGGAGCGGGCCCGCCGCGCGGCCGCCCTCCGCACTCCCCGCTGACCCGGATACCCTCGGTGATGACGAGGGGAGTGGGCTGGTGAGGGTTCTGGCGGCGATGTCGGGCGGGGTGGACTCCGCCGTGGCGGCGGCGCGCGCGGTCGAGGCCGGGCACGACGTGACCGGCGTGCACCTGGCGCTGGCCCGCAATCCGCAGACCTACCGCACCGGCGCACGGGGCTGCTGCACCCTGGAGGACTCCCGGGACGCCCGCCGCGCCGCCGACGTGCTCGGCATCCCGTTCTACGTGTGGGACATGGCCGACCGGTTCCACGAGGACGTGGTGGACGACTTCGTGGCCGAGTACGCGGCCGGCCGTACCCCGAACCCGTGCCTGCGCTGCAACGAGAAGATCAAGTTCGCCGCGGTGCTGGACCGGGCCGTGGCCCTGGGCTTCGACGCCGTGGTCACCGGCCACCACGCCCGGCTCGGCCCGGACGGCCTGCTGCGCCGCAGCGTCGACGCGGCCAAGGACCAGTCGTACGTCCTCGCCGTGCTGACCCGGGCGCAGCTCGACCGGTCGATCTTCCCGCTCGGTGACTCGACCAAGGCCGAGGTGCGCGTGGAGGCCGCGCGGCGCGGTCTCGCCGTGGCCGACAAGCCGGACTCCCACGACATCTGCTTCATCGCCGACGGCGACACCCGGGGCTTCCTGTCCCGGCGGCTCGGCGAGGCCCCCGGCGAGGTGGTGGACGCGCTCACCGGCGCGGTGGTCGGCAGCCACACCGGCGCCTACCAGTACACCGTCGGGCAGCGGCGCGGCCTGCACCTGGACCGGCCCGCACCGGACGGCCGCCCGCGCTACGTGCTCTCCATCACCCCGAAGACCAACACGGTCACCGTCGGCCCGGCCGAGGCCCTGGAGGTCGCCGAGGTCCGGGCCACCCGCCCGGTCTGGACCGGCGGCGCCCGCCCCGACGGGCCGATCGACTGCGAGGTGCAGCTACGGGCCCACGGCGACGTGGTGCCGGCCACCGTGTCGCTGGACGCCGCGGGGCTGCACGCCGACCTGCGCCGCCCGGTCCGCGGGGTGGCCGCCGGGCAGGCGATCGTCGCGTACCGCCCGGACCCGGCCGGCGACGTCGTGCTCGGCTCGGCCACGATCACCGCCTGAGCCCTCGGCACGCGATGCGGTGGATAGGCTGCGGCGGTGAGTGAGACGACCTGGCCGTGGGGATTGGGAACGGCGACGGGGATCGGGTCGTTGCCCGGCACCGACGTCGCCGAGGCGCAGCGCATCGTGCTCGGTGAGCTGCCCGACCTGCCGCACCTGCCGGAGCTGCCCGCCCGCGGCCCCGGCGCCGACCTGATCGGCCGCACCGGCGGTCTCCTCGTCGAGCTGCCGGTCGAGCTGTACGCGGCCCGCTGGCGGATCGCCCCGCGTCCCGGCAAGGACCTGCGCCGCGCCCGCGACCTCATGGAACGCGACCTCGACCAGCTCGCCGAGCAGGCCGAGGACTACGCCGGACCGGTCAAGGTCCAGGCCGCCGGCCCGTTCACCCTGGCCGCCTCGCTGGAGCTGCCGATCGGCGGCCGGCTGCTGCGCGACCCCGGCGCGGTCCGCGACCTCGCCGGTTCGCTCGGCGAGGGGCTGCGCGGGCACGTCGCGGCGGTGGCCCGGCGGCTGCCCCACGCCGCGGTGCTGCTCCAGCTCGACGAGCCGTCGCTGCCCGCCGTGCTGGCCGGCCGGGTGCCCACCGAGAGCGGCTTCGGCACCCACCGGCCGGTCGAGTCCGAGGTGGCCCGCGCGCTGCTGAGCGGCGTGATCGAGGCGGTCGGCGTGCCCACCGTCGTGCACTGCTGCGCGCCGGACGTGCCGCTGGACCTCATCCGCGCGGCCGGGGCCGTCGGCGTCGCCCTCGACCTGGCCCAGGTCACCGACCTGGACCCGCTCGGCGAGGCGATCGACGCCGGGCTCGGCCTGCTGGCCGGCGCCGCGCCCGCGCTGCCGCCACCGGCCGGTCGCGCGCCGACCTCGGCCCAGGTCGCCGACCGGGTACGCCGCGTCTGGGACCAGCTCGGCTTTCCCCGCCGCCGCCTCGCCGAGCAGGTGGTGGTCACCCCCGCCTGCGGCCTGGCCGGTGCCGACCCGGCGTACGTGCGGGCGGTCCTCGCCGCCTGCCGCGACGCCGGCCGCCGGCTCGCCGAGGAGTGAGGTTTGCCGTCGTACGCCGGGGGCAGGATGACCGGCATGATTGGACAGCTGCGTTCCGTGGTGATCGACTGCCCTGATCCGCGCGCGCTGGCCGGCTTCTACGCGGAGCTGCTCGGCCTCCCGCTGATCGAGGACAACTCCGACGGCGACGACTGGGTGGTGCTGGGCGGGCGGCCGGGCCACCAGCCGCGCCTCGCCTTCCAGAAGGCGCTCGACCTGCGTGCCCCGGCCTGGCCCGACCCGGAGCGGCCGCAGCAGTTCCACCTCGACGTCACGGTCGACGACATCGAGGCCGCGGAGAAGGCGGCGCTGGCCCTCGGCGCGCGCCGGCTGCCCGGCGAGGGGGAGGGCTTCCGGGTCTACGCCGACCCGGCCGGGCACCCGTTCTGCCTCTGCTGGGACTGACCGGGCCGGGCTTGCACGGGCGGGGCATGATCGCCAGCGTGATCGACTCCGCCCTCCGCCGCGCGTCCGGCTCGCTCTTCGGCCTCGCCTACGGCGACGCCCTGGGCAAGCCCGCCGAGTTCCTCACCGTCGCCGAGATCGTCCGCCGCTACGGCCCGGCCGGTCCGCGGGAGCTGGCCGGCGACCCGGCGCTGGTCACCGACGACACCCAGATGGCGCTCGCGGTGGCCTGGGCGCTGCACGACGCCCCGGCCTTCACGCCGGAGGCGGTGGAGCCGTTGCTGCGGCGGCGGTTCCTCGACTGGGCGGTCAGCCCGGACAACAACCGCGCACCGGGGATGACCTGCCTGCGCGCCTGCGCCGAGCTGGACCGGGGCACCCGTTGGCAGGAGGCGACGGTCGCCGGCTCGAAGGGCTGCGGCGCCAACATGCGGGTCACCCCGGTCGGGCTGCTCGACGTCGACCTCGACACGCTGGCCGGGCTGGCCCAGCTCCAGGCCGGGCTGACACACGGTCACCCGACCGGCCTGGCGGCCAGCGAACTGACCGCGTACGCGGTCCGGCTGCTCCGCGACGGCGCCGCGCTGCCGGAGGTGCCCGGGCTGCTCACCGACCGGGCCCGCGAGCAGCGCACGGTCTACCGGGGCGACTGGCTCGGTGACCTGTGGCAGCGTCCGGGCGAGTCGACGCCGGCGGAGTTCATGGCGCGGGGCTGGGACGACTGCCTGCGGGTGCTCGGCCGGCTCGACGCGGTGCTGGCCCGCCCCGACGACGGCGGTGACCCGTGCCGGCTCACCGGTGAGGGCTGGATCGCCGAGGAGGCGCTGGCCACGGCGCTGTTGTGCGCGCTGCGCCATCCCGACGACCCGGTCGGCGCGCTGGCCCGGGGCGCCACCACGGCCGGCGACTCGGATTCCATCGCGGCCCTGGCCGGCGCCTTCGTGGGCGCCGCGCACGGCATGTCGTGCTGGCCCGTGGGGTGGGCCACCCGCATCGAGTACGCCGACCAGCTCGCCACCCTCGCCACCCCGCTCGACGGCTGACCGCGCCGGGCCCGGGTCAGACGGTCAGGTGGGGGAGGCGGCGGAGGCCGCGCCAGAGGTCGGGGTCGCAGGCGCCGGCGCGGTCCGCGAAGGCGGTGAGCGGCACCGGGATGGGTTCGCTGATGTCCAGGAAGCTGTCGTGGTCGGCGTCCGGGTCCCAGCTCCGGGTGGGGATCGGCAGGTGGTCGTCACGGCCTGACTTGTCCTGGCTGGTGATCTTCAGGACGTCGGCGTCCCGGCCGTCGACCCGCAGCACGAGACAGGGGCGCACCTTGGAGCCGGTCCCGTCGGCGTAGGGCACGTCGGCCCACCAGATCTCCCCGGGCCGGGGCGTCTCCGCCGGTCCCCGCCCGGCGTCCCGGGGCCGGGGCGCCGCGCCGGCACGTCCCCGCGCCGGTTCCCCGTCGGGGCGACGGCCGGGCCGCGCGCCGCGGCGCCCCGGCCGGGTGCCGCCGTCGGGGCGGGTCGCCGTCCCGGAGCGGCCGTCCGCCGAGCCCGGCCGCCCGTCCCGGCGTCCCGCGCCCCGGCCCGCCTCCGCGGCCCGGCGTCGCCACTCGCCCCACAGCCAGCCGGCCGTGACGCAGCCCACGATCACCGCCGCCCAGACCAGCCCGTCGCGCATCCGTACCCCCGCCTCTCGCCCGTGCCGGCCCGTGACCGCCCGGCGATCGTCGCACGCCGATCACCCCGCCGCCCGGCACCGCGAGCGCGACCCCGCGCCCCGAGTCTTCGGTTGATCATGACGTTGGCGGGGTGGAATGTCCGCTTCGGCGCCGTCAACCTCATGATCGCCGGGGAACGTGCCGGTCTGCCGGGGGCGGTTGTCCGGCCCGACCGATACGGTGCGGGAGTAGCACGAACACGGGAGGTCGGCAGCGGTGTCCGAAGGCGGCAGGGTGTCCGAAGAAGCGATTCCCCAGACGGTCAGCCCCGCCCAGGAGGCGGCGGCGGGCGCCGAACCGACCCCCGAGGCGCGGGAGCGGCACGCCACGCTGAGCCAGGAGCTCACCGAGCACCAGTACCGCTACTACGTGCTGGACGCGCCGACCATCTCCGACGCCCAGTTCGACAAGCAGTTGCGCGAGCTGGAGGCGCTGGAGGAGGAATACCCGGCGCTGCGCACCCCCGACTCGCCGACCCAGCGCGTCGGCGGCACCTTCTCCACCGACTTCACCCCGGTCACCCACGCCGAGCGGATGCTCTCGCTCGACAACGCCTTCGCCGACGAGGAGCTGGCCGCCTGGGCCGAGCGGGTCGAGCGCGACGCCGGCGGCCCGGTGCCCTACCTGTGCGAGCTGAAGGTCGACGGCCTGGCCATCAACCTGACCTACGAGAAGGGGCGGCTGGTCCGGGCCGCCACCCGGGGCGACGGGCGCACCGGTGAGGACGTGACCGCCAACGTGCGCAGCATCCGGGACGTGCCGGCCCGGCTCACGCCGTCCGACGACTTCCCCGACGTGCCGGAGCTCCTGGAGGTGCGTGGCGAGATCTACTTCCCGGTGGCCGGCTTCGCCGACCTCAACGCCGGCCTGGTCGAGCAGGGCAAGGCACCGTTCGCCAACCCGCGCAACGCGGCCGCCGGCAGCCTGCGCCAGAAGGACCCGCGGATCACCGCCTCCCGGCCGCTGCGCCTGGTGGTGCACGGCATCGGCGCCCGCCGGGGCTTCCAGCCGGCCGCGCAGTCCGAGTCCTACGCGGCGCTCAAGGCGTGGGGGCTGCCGACCAGCGACCGCTGGCGGGTGGTGCCCGACCTGGCCGGGGTGGCGGAATACATCGCCTACTACGCCGAGCACCGGCACGACGTCGAGCACGAGATCGACGGCGTGGTGGTCAAGGTCGACCCGGTCTCCATCCAGGGGCGGCTCGGCTCGACCAGCCGCGCGCCACGCTGGGCCATCGCGTTCAAATACCCGCCCGAGGAGGTGACCACCAAGCTGCTCGACATCGACGTCAACGTCGGGCGCACCGGCCGGGTCACCCCGTTCGCCGTGCTCGAACCGGTCCGGGTGGCCGGCTCCACGGTCGCCCTGGCCACCCTGCACAACGCCCGCGAGGTCGAGCGCAAGGGCGTGCTCATCGGCGACACGGTGGTGCTGCGCAAGGCCGGTGACGTCATCCCCGAGGTGCTCGGCCCGGTGGTCGACCTGCGCCCCGCCGACGCCCGCCCGTTCGTCATGCCGACCACCTGCCCGGCGTGCGGCACCCCGCTCGCGCCCGCCAAGGAGGGCGACGTCGACATCCGCTGCCCCAACTCGCGCAGCTGCCCGGCGCAGCTGCGCGAGCGGGTCTTCCACCTGGCCGGCCGGGGCGCCTTTGACATCGAGGTGCTCGGCTACAAGGGCGCCGCCGCCCTGCTCGACGCCGGGATCATCCACGACGAGGGCGACCTGTTCGGGCTCGACGCCGAGCAGCTCTCCCGCTCGCCGTTCTTCGTCAACAAGGACGGCACGCTGGGCAGCAACGCCACCAAGCTGCTCGACAACCTGGCCGTGGCCAGGGAGCGGGAGCTGTGGCGGGTGCTGGTCGCGCTCTCCGTCCGGCACGTCGGCCCGACCGCGGCCCAGGCGCTCGCCCGGCACTTCCGTTCGGTCGAGGCGATCGACGAGGCCAGCGAGGAGGAGCTGTCCTCGGTGGACGGGGTCGGCCCGACCATCGCGGCCAGCATCAAGGAGTGGTTCGCCGTCGACTGGCACCGCGAGGTGGTGCGCAAGTGGGCCGAGGCCGGCGTCCGGATGGCCGAGGAGGCCGGCGAGGAGGGCCCGCGCCCGCTCGAAGGGGTGACCGTGGTGGTCACCGGCACCCTTGCCGGGTTCAGCCGCGACCAGGCGTCCGAGGCGATCCAGAGCCGGGGCGGCAAGGTCACCGGCTCGGTCTCCAAGAAGACCGGCTTCGTGGTGGTCGGCGACAACCCGGGCTCCAAGGCCGACAAGGCGGCCGGCCTCAAGCTGCCCATCCTCGACGAGGAGGGCTTCCGCGTGCTGCTGGAGTCCGGCCCGGACGCGGCCCGCGAGGTGGCCCGCATCGAGGGCTGACCCCGGTCCTCGCGGCGCCGCCCGTCGCGCATTCCAACTTAATTACGACTACGACCGATTCGTGACTGTCGTGTCGGGGAAATCGGCACCGAGGGCGTTTCATTGGCGTACGGCGTGTGACGGTGCGCGCCAGGGCCGACCCCGGGGAGGTGCGATGGAGACGGGCGACCCGCGGAACTCCGTCCCGCCCGGGCGGACCGGGCCGTTCTTCGGCTTCGTCGCCGTGGTCGGCGTCCTGGCCCTGCTCGTCTCGGTCGGGCCGCTGGCCGCGCTCCCCGACGACCTGCCGCACCTGCCGGCCGCCTTCTGGACCATGGCGGCGCTGGCCGTCGCCTGCGACGCCCGCCCGTTCGTGCCGCCCGGCCGGCGCCAGACCTCGGCGGTCTTTCCGTCGACCTGCTTCACCTTCGCCATCCTGCTCGGCTGGGGGCTCGGCCCAGCGGTCGCCGTGCAGGCCGTGGCGGTGGCCGTGTCCGGCTGGCGGCTCGGCTACGCGAGCTGGCGCACCGTCTTCAACGGAGCCCAGTACGCGTGCGCGCTGGCCGCCGCGTACGCGTTCACCCGGCTCGGCCCCGGCGAGCTCTTCGGCGGCGGCCGGCTGCACTGGACCGACGTGGCGGCGGTGGGCGGCGCCACGACGGCCTGGTTCCTCGTCAACTACGGCCTGGTCAGCTGCGCGATCCGGCTGCGGTTCGGCGACCGCTGGTGGCCCAGCGTCCGGCAGGGCCTGGCCTACGAGCTGCTCTCCACCGGCTCGCTGCTGCTGCTCGCCCCGGTGCTGGTGGCCGCCGCCCGGGCCAGCGCCGCGCTGATCCCGCTGGTGCTGGTGCCGCTGTTCGCGGTCTACCGGATGGCCCACCTCTCCGCCGAGCGGGAGCAGCTCGCCGACCTCGACCCGCTCACCGGGCTGCCCAACCGCAAGGCCCTGCTCACCGAGGTGGCCGAGCAGGTGCACCTGCACGCCGAGCGGGCCGCCCGCGGCGACACGGACGCCCACCTGGCCCTGCTGCTGCTCGACCTCGACCGGTTCAAGCACGTCAACGACGCGCTCGGGCACGCCGTGGGGGACCGGCTGCTGGTCGAGGTGAGCGCCCGGCTCATCGAGGCGGTCGGCGAGGAGGACCTGGTGGCGCGGCTCGGCGGCGACGAGTTCGCCATCGTCGTGCCCCGGCTCACCGGCACCGACCAGGCCCGCGAGCGGGCCGCCCGGGTGGTGGCGGCGCTCGCCGAGCCGGTGCCGCTGGACGGCCTGCCGCTGGACGTGGGCGGCTCCATCGGCATCGCCCTCTTCCCCGAGCACGGCGAGGACTTCGCCACGCTGATGCGCCACGCCGACGTGGCCATGTACGACGCGAAGCACCGCAACGACACCGTCGCCGTCTACGCGCCCGAATCCGACCACAACTCCGCCGAGCGGCTGAGCCTCCTCGCCGACCTGCGCCGCGTGCTGGACTCCGGCCCACCCGCCCCGGCCGAGGAGCCGACCGGCGTACGCGGCGGCGACGGCGCGGCCCTCGCCCCCGCACCCGGCCTGCCCGCCCCGGCGCGGCCGGCCCGCGGCGACGGCCTGCTCCGCAACGGTGGCCGGGCGCGACCCCGCCAGGAGTCCTCCAACGCCTCCGGCTCGGCGCGCCTCACCCCGCGCCGGGACCTGGAGTCGCCGGCGCGGTGGCGCCTTCGGCGGCGCGAGCGCGTCGAGGTGCGGCACGACGACGAGCTGATCAACCGGATCGTCACCGGCGCCGACCCGATCCGCCGCCGGGCCGCGCGCACGGCCCCACCGGAGAACCCCCGGCCCGGCGACGGCGACGACCTCACCCCGGCGTTCGGCGGCCGGCCCGGCACGCTGTCCGAGGATCCGCCCGGCACGCTGCCTGAGGGCCGGTCCGGCACGTTGCCCGAAGGCCGGCCGGAGGGGGTGCTCCGCGGCCGGCCCGAAGCGGCGCCTGGTGGCCGGCCCGGCGTGACGCCCGACGGTGATCCCGCCGGGGTGCTCGACGGCCGGCCCGGCGTGGTGACCGGCGACGATCCCGGCGGTCGGCCCGACGTAGCGCCCGGCGACGACCCCGGTGCCCGGCCCGGCACGGTGTCCGCCGGCCACCCGGACCGCGGCGGCGCGGCCCTCCCGGACCGCCCCCCGGCGGGCACCGCGCCCGCCCGGATCCCGGCGGCGGAGCAGCGCGGGGACCTCGGCCCCGACGACCCGGCCGGGGACCCGGGTGAGATCACCATGTACTACCAGCCGCAGATCGCCATCGCGACCGGCCAGGTCGTCGGGGTCGAGGCACTGCTGCGCTGGCGGCACCCGCGCCGGGGCATGGTCGACCCCGGCGAGCTGATCCAGGTCGCCGAGCAGAGCGCGGTGATGCGGCTGCTCACCCGCCGGGTGGTGGACGACGTGGTGGAGCAGCTCGCCAAGTGGTCCGCGGCCGGCGTCACGCTGCGCGCCGCGCTCAACGTCAGCGTCCGGGACCTGCACACCGGCGAGATCGCCGAGCAGATCGCCGAGCGGCTGACCCGGTACGGCGTACCCCCGGACCGGCTCCAGGTGGAGATCACCGAAGGCGCGCTGATGGCCGACCCGCGGCGGGTGCTGGCCAGCATCACCCAGCTGCACCGGATCGGGGTCGGCATCGCACTCGACGACTTCGGCACCGGCTACTCGTCGTTGCAGCACCTGCGCCGACTGCCGCTGTCCGAGGTGAAGGTGGACCGGTCGTTCGTGCTCGGGATGGCCGACGACCCGGACGACGCGGCGATCGTCCGCTCGATGATCGAGCTGGCCGGCGCGCTCGGGCTGCGGGTGGTGGCCGAGGGCGTCGAGGACGAGCGCACCTGGCGGCTGCTGCACGCGGCCGGCTGCGACGTGGCGCAGGGCTGGTTCTACGCCCGGCCCATGCCGGCCGAGGAGCTGGTCACCTGGCTGTCCCGCTACCGACCGGTCCATCCCGCCGTCGCCGCGGACGCCGAGGGGCCGCGCCGCCCGCCCCGTTGACCGCCGGCCGCCGCGGAGCCCGCGCCGGCGGCGCGCGGAGGCGGGCCGGTCGGCACGCCGGCGTCTGGGCGGACGGCGACGGGCCGCGCCGACCGGCGCCCCGGCGGGACGGGCACCGGGAGTCGGAGGCGTCGACCCGACCGGAGGGCAATAGACTCGCTCCGGTCACCGCGTGTCATCGTCCCCGGCGAGCACGCGGCCGGCACACCGCAGACGCAGCAGGACAGCCACGAAGGGGGCACCCGATGGCCGCCATCTCCCGCGAGGAGGTCGCGCATCTCGCGCGACTGTCGCGGCTCGCCGTCACCGAGGAGGAGTTGGACACCTTCGCCGGCCAGCTGGACGTGATCCTCCAGTCGGTCGCCCAGGTCGGCGAGGTCGCCGCGGCGGACATCCCGCCGACGTCCCACTCGGTGCCGCTGACCAACGTCCTCCGCGAGGACGTGGTGACGCCGTGCCTGACCCCGCAGGAGGCGCTGTCGGGTGCGCCCGACGCCGAGGAGCAGCGGTTCCGCGTCCCGCGGATCCTGGACGAGGATGTGGCTTCATGACTGACCTGACCCGGCTCACCGCCGCCGAGATCGCCGGCCTGGTGGCGACGGGCGAGACCTCCGCCGTGGAGGTCACGCAGGCCCACCTGGACCGGATCACCGCCGTCGACGAGCAGGTCCACGCCTTCCTGCACGTCGACACCGAGGGCGCGCTGGCCGCCGCCCGGAACGTGGACGAGCGCCGGGCCGCCGGTGAGGACCTGGGCCCCCTGGCGGGCGTGCCGGTCGCCGTGAAGGACGTGCTCACCACCAAGGGCGTGCCGACCACCGTCGGCTCGAAGATCCTGGAGGGCTGGCGCCCGCCGTACGACTCGACCATCGTGGAGCGGCTGCGCGCCGCCGGCACGGTGATGCTCGGCAAGACCAACATGGACGAGTTCGCCATGGGCTCCTCCACGGAATACTCGGCGTACGGTCCGACCCGTAACCCGTGGGACCTTGAGCGGATCCCGGGCGGCTCGGGTGGTGGCAGCGCCGCGGCGCTGGCCGCGTACGAGGCGCCGCTGTCGATCGGCTCGGACACCGGCGGCTCGATCCGCCAGCCCGGCGCGGTCACCGGCACCGTCGGCGCGAAGCCCACCTACGGCGGCACCTCCCGCTACGGCCTGGTGGCGTTCTCCTCCTCGCTGGACACCCCCGGCCCGTGCGCGCGCAACGTGCTGGACGCCGCCCTGCTGCACCAGGTGATCGGCGGCCACGACCCGCGTGACTCCACCTCGATCCCGGCCCCGGTGCCGGACGTGGTCGGCGCCGCGAAGCTCGGCGCGTCCGGCGACCTGACCGGGGTGAAGCTCGGCGTGGTCACCGAGTTCACCGGCGAGGGCGCCGAGCCGGGCGTGATGGCCGCGTTCCGCGAGTCGGTGGAGGCCCTCGCGAAGCTGGGCGCCGAGATCGTCGACATCTCCTGCCCGCACTTCCAGTACGCGCTGCCGGCCTACTACCTGATCGCGCCGAGCGAGTGCTCCTCCAACCTGGCCCGGTTCGACGGCGTCCGGTTCGGCCTGCGGGTCGGCGACGACGGCAACCGGTCCCTCGAGGAGGTCATGTCGCTGACCCGCGAGGCCGGCTTCGGCCCGGAGGTGAAGCGGCGCATCATGATCGGCACCTACGCGCTCTCGTCCGGCTACTACGACGCCTACTACGGGCAGGCCCAGAAGGTCCGCACCCTGATCACCCGGGACTTCACGGCGGCCTTCGAGCGGGTGGACGCGCTCATCTCGCCGACCACCCCGTTCGTGGCCTTCCCGATCGGGGCGCGCACGGCCGACCCCTACCAGATGTACCTGGCCGACCTGTTCACCATCCCGACCAACCTGTACGGCGGACCGGCCATCTCGGTCCCGTGCGGCCTCTCCGAGGGGCTTCCGGTCGGTTTCCAGATCATGGCACCGACCATGGCCGACGACCGGATGTACCGGGTCGCCGCCGCACTGGAGTCCACGGTCGGCACGTTCACCCCACCGGCGCTCTGACGCACGACGTGGTCAACCGGCGCCAGCGGCTTCCGCTGGCGCCGGTGGCGCACCCGGGGCGCGACGGGGCGGGCACAGCGGCGGTTCAGGCGAGGCCCCGGCGCCCGGCCTGCAACCCGGCCTGGAAGCGGGTACGGGCGCCGAGGGCGGCCAGCAGGGCGGATGAGCGACGGCCCAGGGTGCGTACGCTCACCCCGAGTTCGCGGGCGATGGCCTCGTCCTTGAGGCCGGTGGCGAGCAGTCCCAGCAGCCGCAGGTCCAACTCGTCGGCCCCGGTCGTGGACTGCCCCGGATCCCAGACCGGTAGCGGCGTGGCCTGTCCCCACAGCATCTCGAAGAGTTTCACCAGCGCCGACACCACCATCGGCGCGCGGATGACCAACGCCGCGTCCACGGCCCGTTCGCTGGCCAGCGGCAGCAGAGCCACCGAGCGGTCGCCGATCGCCAGTTTCAGCGGCACGTCCGTGTGAACCCGGGCCTGTTCCCCGGCCGCGACCGCCGCCATCGCCTGCTCGAACGCACCCGGCATCTCGAACGCCTCCGGCGCGTAGATCCCGCGTACGCTGGCCGCCCGGCCGAGCAGTTCGTTCTCGGGCGTGTTCGCGGCGGCCACCTCCTGTGCGTACGGCGGTCGGTCGAGGACCAGCAGTTCGCTCGTGACTCCGTGGGTGAGCTGGACGAACTGAGCCTCCACCGCGGCCCGGC
Organism: Micromonospora sp. NPDC004551; assembly: GCF_040609975.1. Lineage (NCBI taxonomy): Bacteria > Bacillati > Actinomycetota > Actinomycetes > Micromonosporales > Micromonosporaceae > Micromonospora > Micromonospora sp. NPDC004551. Next base: position 44,513 of record NZ_JBEXLM010000003.1, read on the forward strand.
CGGTGACGATCTCGAGTAGCTCGTCGGGGCTGGTCAGCAGGGCCTGGGGGAACTCCTCCGCGATCCGTTCGGCGGCTTGCCGGGCCGCCGCGAACTCCTCGGTGCGCCGGACGACGAGGGCGTTCACGGCGACGTCGGGGCGGGTCGCCAGCAGACGGGTACCGGAGCCGAGCAGGCGGCTGACGAAGCCGAGATCCTCCAACCGGTCGGTCGCCGCCCCGACCACCCGCAGGCTTTCGCCGACCTGCTGGGCGAGCTCCGGCACGGTCGACTGACGCCGACGCAGCAGGGCAAGGTAGACCGCCTCCTCCACCGGGGTCAGACCCAACGACTCGAACACCCGGGCCTCCTTCCGCCGCTGTCCGATCCAGGCCATGACCGGGCTCGGACACCCGAAACTGTGGTGATCGGCGCATGTCGACGGCTAGACATGCGTCATGATCCTCTCCCGTTTGAGCGGCGTGATCGTGCTGGCCGTCACGGCCGCCGGCGCCGTCAACCTCACCTCCGCGTCCCCCGCCGCCGCTGCTGACGCCTGGCACCGCCCACAGTGCGGCACGGTGCAGGGCGACGGCTCGGTGACCTTCACCCGTAACGACGGGGTGTTCCTGGCCCCGACCACGACCCCGGTCACCGCCGTGGCGTACCCCCGGCTCGTCGCGCTGACCACGCCGAACACCCTGGTGGCCATCTCGAAGAAGTCGATCCAGCGGTCCGTCGACGCCGGCTGCACCTGGCAGCCGATCGCCGCCACCGAGCTGAACCTGGCAACGTACGACCTGGCCGCCGGGCCGGATGGCACCGCGTACGCGTACGGCATCAACGACCAGCCGGTCTACCGGGTGCAGGGCGAGCAGGTGAGCGAGGTCGACGGGCCGGTCCCGGCCGACGGCGTGGCCGCGCTGGCGGTGGACCCGACCGACGCGCGGGCGCTGCGGGCGGTCAGCAAGGCCGGGCAGATCTACGACTCCGGCGACGGCGGCGCCACCTGGACCGCCGTGGGGTCGCCCGCCGGCCCGGACCAGTACGTCTACAAGGCGGCCGTGGATCCCGTCGACCGGGCCCACGTCATCGTCGGCACCATGGGCAACGGCAGCTACGTGACGTTCGACGGCGGCCACAGCTGGACCCGGTCGTCCGGGGTCGGCGCCACCTCCCAGTCGAACGGCTTCTCCGTGGCCTTCTCCCCGTTGGATCCGCGGACGGTCTGGCTGGAGGGCTATGACCTCAGCCAGAACGACAACTCCGCCCGGCACATCTGGCGCTCGACGGACGGGGGGCGCAGCTTCGCGTCGGTGCTCGACGGCGCGGGACCCACGCTCGTCAACGGCACCTCGCTGTGGCCCAGCCCGGTCGACCCGAACGTGCTCTATTTTCCGTACGGCACGTGGTTCGGCGGTTACGGAACCGATCTCTACCGGTACGACGCGTCGACCGGCCGGCTGACCTCACAGCACAACTCCCACGACGGCATCGCCGGGGTCGCCTTCAACCCGGCCGACCCCCGGGTGATGTACCTCGGCCTGGTCGAGGAGCGCTGACCTCCGCGGCCGCCCGGGGACGGTTCCCCGGGCGGGCCCCGGGGCGCGTACCGGCGTGGATGGAAACCCGGGGAAGGTGAGCGCAGCCAGCCCCATTAGGCTGGGGCGGTTACGTCCGGATCGCGCCTGGAGCTCAGATGACGACGACACTGCCCGCGTACGACGAGGTCGTGGCGCGCTACGAACCGGTGATCGGCCTGGAGACCCACGTCGAGCTGGGCACGAACACCAAGATGTGGTGCGGCTGCCCGACCGACTTCGGCGGCGAGCCGAACACCCGGGTCTGCCCGGTGTGCCTGGGCCTGCCCGGCTCGCTGCCGGTGGCCAACAAGGCGGCCATCGAGGCGACCATCCGGATCGGCCTCGCGCTGAACTGCTCCATCGCCGAGTGGTGCCGGTTCGCCCGGAAGAACTACTTCTACCCGGACATGCCGAAGAACTTCCAGATCAGCCAGTACGACGAGCCGCTGTGCGTCGACGGCTACCTGGACGTCGAGGTCAACGGCGAGACCGTGCGGATCGGCATCGAGCGGGTGCACCTGGAGGAGGACACCGGCAAGACGCTGCACGTCGGCGGCGCCACCGGCCGGATCCACGGCGCCACCGAGTCGCTGGTCGACTACAACCGGGCCGGCATCCCCCTCGTGGAGATCGTCACCAAGCCGATCCCGGGCACGGGCGCGCTCGCCCCCGAGGTGGCCCGGGCGTACGTGACCGAGCTGCGCGACGTGATCCGCTCGCTGGGCGTCTCCGACGTCCGGATGGAGGAGGGCTCGCTGCGCTGCGACGTCAACACGTCGCTGAACCTGCCGGGCGAGGAATGGGGCACCCGCACCGAGACCAAGAACGTCAACTCGCTTCGTTCGGTCGAGCGGGCGGTCCGCTCGGAGATGCTGCGCCAGGCGTCGGTGCTCGACGCGGGCGGCAGCATCACCCAGGAGACCCGGCACTTCCACGAGGACACCGGGGACACCACCTCCGGCCGGTCCAAGGAGACCGCCACCGACTACCGGTACTTCCCGGAGCCGGACCTGGTCCCGCTCGCGCCGGACACCGCCTGGGTGGCCGAGCTGAAGGCCGCCCTGCCGGAGCTGCCGCGGCTGCGCCGCAAGCGGATCCAGCAGGAGTGGGGCCTGTCCGACCTGGACATGCAGTCGGTGGTCAACGCCGGCGCGGTCGAGCTGATCGAGGCGACCGTGGCCGCCGGGGCCACCCCGGCCGCCGCCCGCAAATGGTGGCTGGGCGAGCTGTCCCGGCGGGCCAACGAGACCGGCGTGGAGCTGGCCGACGTCGGCGTCAGCCCGAAGCACGTCGCTGAGCTGCAGGGGCTGGTCGACGCCGGCAAGCTCAACGACAAGCTGGCCCGGATCGTGCTGGAGGGCGTGATCGGCGGCGAAGGCTCGCCGGCCGAGATCATGACCAACCGGGGCCTGGAGGTCGTCTCCGACACCGGGGCGCTGACCGCCGCCGTGGACGAGGCCATCGCCGCCAACCCGGACGTCGCCGACAAGGTCCGCAGCGGCAAGGTCGCGGCGGCCGGCGCGCTGGTCGGCGCGGTCATGAAGACCACCCGCGGCCAGGCCGACGCCAAGACCGTTCGCGAGCTGATCCTGGAGCGCCTCGGCGTCCAGGGCTGAGCCCGCAGGAAAGGGCCCCTTCGCCACGAAGGGGCCCTTTCCGTCAGCCAACCCCTCGGTGGGCGTCAACGGCGACGCCCGGATGGAGTCACCGTGAACCAGCACGACCTCGACGTCCTCGACGAGATCCAGCGGCGGGTGCTCTGGCTCGCCACCCGCATCGTCGACGCGGCCAACCACGACCGGGACACCGGCGACGGGGTGAAGGTCGGCGGCCACCAGGCGTCCAGCGCCTCGCTGGTCACGGCGATGACCGCGCTCTGGTTCGCACATTTGGACGCCGAGGACCGGGTCGCGGTCAAGCCGCACGCCTCGCCGGTCTTCCACGCCGTCCAGTACCTGCTCGGCAACCTGGACCGGTCGTACCTGCCGAAGCTGCGGGCGCGCGGCGGGCTCCAGTCGTACCCGTCGCGGACCAAGGACCCGGACGGGGTGGACTTCTCCACCGGCTCCGTCGGCCTGGGGGCGGCCGCGCCGCTGTTCGCGGCGGTCACCCGCCGCTACGTCGACGCGCACTTCGGCGAGCGGCCGCACTCCCGGTTCATCGCGATCATCGGCGACGCCGAGCTGGACGAGGGCAATATCTGGGAGGCCGTCGCCGACCCGGCCACCACCGGGCTGGGCAACGTGATGTGGCTGGTCGACTTCAACCGCCAGTCGCTGGACCGGGTCGTCCCCGGGGTGCGCATCAAGCAGTGGCGGGGCCAGTTCGAGGCCGCCGGCTGGCACGTGGTCGAGGTCAAGTACGGCCGGAAGCTCGCCGAGGCGTACGAGCGGCCGGGCGGGGCGGCGCTGCGCGACTGGATCGACCTGATGCCCAACGAGCAGTACCAGTCGCTGTTCGGGCTGGCCGGGCCGGCCCTGCGCAAGCAGTTCCTGGACGGCGCCCCGGCCGAGGTGGCCGCCTTCGTGGCCGACATCCCCGACGACGAGCTGGGCCCGCTCGTCACCGACCTGGGCGGGCACGACCTTGCGGCCATGCTCGACGCCTACGCCCAGTGCGACGCGGTCACCGACCGGCCCAGCGTGGTCTTCGCCTACACGGTCAAGGGCTGGGGCCTGCCGATCGCCGGCAACCCGCGCAACCACTCGGCGCTGCTCACCACCGAGCAGGTCGACGCGCTGCGCGCCGCCCACGGCCTGACCCGCGAGACCGAGTGGGACCGCATCGACCCGGCGTCCCCGGCCGGCATCCGGGCCGGCGAGCGCCGGGAGGCGCTGGCCCGCGCGCCGCGCGAGCGGGCGCTGGGGGTCACCGTCCCGGAGACCACGAAGGTACGGGTGAACAAGCCCGTCTCCACCCAGGAGGTCTTCGGGCGGGTGCTGGTCGACCTGGCCCGCGACCCGAAGGTGGCGCCCTACCTGGTCACCACCGCGCCGGACGTGGCCACCTCCACCAACCTGGCCGGGTTCATCAACAAGACCGGGGTGTTCGCCCCCACCGAGCAGCGCTCCTGGACCGAGGACCGGATGCTGCGCTGGACGGAGACCCCCGCGGGCCAGCACATCGAGCTGGGCATCTCCGAGATGAACCTGTTCCTGCTGCTCGGCCAGCTCGGCCTGTCGTGGGACCTGTCCGGGCAGCCGCTGCTGCCGGTGGGCACGGTCTACGACCCGTTCGTGCTGCGCGGCCTCGACGCGTTCCTCTACGGCACCTACTCCGGTTCCCGGTTCGTGGTGGCGGGCACCCCGTCCGGCATCACCCTCGCCCCCGAGGGCGGCGCCCACCAGTCGACCATCACCGCCTCCGTCGGCCTGGAGCTGCCCGGGGTGACCTTCTGCGAACCGGCGTACGCCGGCAGCCTCGACTGGCTGCTCTGCGACGCGCTCGGCCAGATCGCCGGGGGAGCGGCACCGGCCGCCACGGCCGCGCCGGCCGAGGACGGGGCGTACTACTTCCGCCTCAGCACCCGGCCGATCGACCAGGCGCCGTTCGAGGCGGCCCGGGCGCGCATCGGTGACGCGGTGCTGCGCCGGCAGGTGGTGGCGGGCGCGTACCGGCTCGTGGACGCGCACGAGGCGTATCCCCATCTCGCGGACGCCCCGGTCGTGCAGCTCGCCGCCTCCGGCGCGGTGCTGCCGGAGGTCCTCGCGGCCGCCGCGGAGCTGGCGGAGGAGGGCGTCGCGGCGCACGTGGTCGACGTGACGAGCCTGGACCGGCTCTACCGGGCGTGGCAGCGCACCCTGCGCCAGGGTGTGCGGACGGCGACGGTGCCGAGCGTGCCCGGCGCGCTGCGGTCGGCCTTCGCCGACCGGGTGCCGGTGGTGACGGTGCACGACGCCGCCTCGCACGCGATGGCCTGGCTGGGCTCGGCGCTCGGCGCCCCGGCCGTGCCGCTCGGGGTGGACGAGTTCGGCCAGTCCGGCAGCGTGGGCGAGCTGTACGAGCTGCACGACCTGCTGCCCGGCAGCATCGTCAACGCCGCGCTGGCCGCCCTCTCGCTGCGTTGAGGCTCAGCCCGTGGGGCTGGGCGTCGCGGTCGGGCTGCCGCTCGGGGCGGGCGAGACAGGGCCGCCCCGGGTCGGGGTCGGAGTGACCGGCACCTGGTCACCCTTGGTCGGGTCCTGGATGATGTGCCGTTCCAGGTTGACCTGCGACTGCCCGGTCCCGCCCACGGTGATGTCGTCGTAGGCCTGGAGCAGCTTCTGCTGGTCGAAGTAGAGCACCGTCATCGACAGCGGGGTGGGCTTCTCGCCCTCCAGGCCCCGCAGCCCGGCGCCGCCGGTGGAGCCCTCGACGAAGAGCTGGGTGGGCTGCTTGTCCGGCACCTGGGGCAGCTTCGACACCTGCCGGGCGTGGGTGTGCCCGGCCAGCACCAGCGGGCAGGTGCCGGAGAGCGGGCCGGCCGAGGCCGGGTCGTGCACCAGCGCGATGTTCACCGGCTTGGGTGAGCTGGTGACCGTGGCGGCGAGCTGCTCGCCGGCCCCGATCACCTGGTCGGCGACCGCCTTGGTGAGCCCGCTGCCGGCCGGCGAGGTCTCCTTGTCGGGCGTGAACCGGGGGTCGCCGATGCCGGCGATGGTCAGCCCGGCGACCGTGGCCGTGGAGTTGTTCAGCACGACGGCGTTCGGCTGGGCGGCCACCGCGGCGGCGGTCCGCGCCGAGTCGTGGTTGCCGCGGATGTAGACGTACGGCTTCTTGAGCAGGCCGATCGAGCCGACGAAGGACGCCTCGGGCTCGCTGCCCCAGTCGGTGATGTCGCCGGTGTCGATCACGACGTCGATGCCGAACTGCTCCACCACCGTGCGGATGAGCTGCCAGCCGGTCGGGTTGAGGTGCATGTCGGAGACGTGCAGCACCCGCGTGGTGCCCGGCGACGGCTGGACCACGGGCAGCGAGGAGACCGTGGTGTAGAGCTTGCTGACGTTGCCGACCAGCCGTTGCAGCTGCTCGGCGTACTTGGTGTAGTCGTTGGCGATCCGCCGCGCGTCACCGACGATCGCCGGAGCGTTGACCAGCAACCCCTCGTAGCGCGGCTCCTCGATCGCCTGTGGCCGGACGGTGGCGGCGGCGAGGCCGAGGCTGCCGGCGGTGATCACCAGCGCCAGCCCGCCGGCCCACGCGGTGCGGCGCACGTTCCGGAAGACCAGCCCGGCCAGCAGCAGGGTGGCCAGCACCGCCGAGGCCAGGGTCTTCAGGCCGAGCCGCATGACGCCGGCCCGGACGTCCTCGACGGCCGACTGGCTGGCCCGGCTGATGCTCGCCGGATCGTCGATCAGCGCCTCGGTGCGCCGCTGGTCGAGCGCGCCCAGCTCGACGGTCAGGTAGGCCGGCCCGTCGTGGCTGTCCAGCAGCAGTGCGCCCAGCGGGGGGATGTCGACGGTGGTGCCGCCGCTCAGCGATGGGCTGAGGTTGAGCTGGGCGCGGAACGGCCCGATGTCGGTGCCCACGTGCCCGCCCGCGTACGTGCCGGCCACCACCCCGGTGAGGGTGACCACGAGCAGGGCGAGCACCACGCCGAGCCGGCGCAGGTTCGTGCCGGGGCGCCACCGGCGGCGGGCGCGCCCCTTTCCCGGGGCCGCTCCGCCCACGGCGTCGTGCTGCTCGTTCTCCTGGCCGTCCATGCTGAGATTCTGACCTGCCCGTTGAAGGATCTTGGCAAACCCGGGGGATGGAGGATCAGCTGCGCCCGGCGCCTCCGTCGGCGAAGACCAGCCGCAGGATCCGGTCGTCGTCGCCGGCCGGCTTGCCCCGCCCGTCCCGGTTGGAGGTGCTCACCCAGACCGACCCGTCGGGCGCCACCGCGGCGGCCCGCAGCCGGCCGTACCGGCCGGTGAGCAGCTCCCGCGGCTGGCCGAGCACCGTGCCGTTGCCGGCCAGCTCGACCAGCCAGAGCCGCTGCCCGCGCAGGCAGGCGGTGATCAACAGCCGGTCGACGGACGCCAGGCCGGAGCAGGACGCCTCGCTGGTGCGCCACTGCACGACCGGGTTGACGTAGCGCTTGTCGTCGCCGCGGCCCTCGACCTGCGGCCAGCCGTAGTTGCCGCCCTTGTTGATCTGGTTGATCTCGTCCCAGGTGTTCTGGCCGAACTCCACGGCGTACATCTTCTTGTCCGGCGTCCAGGCGAAGCCCTGCACGTTGCGGTGCCCGGTCGACCAGACCGGGGAGCCGGCGGTGGGGTTGCCGGGGGCCGGCTTGCCGTCCCGCGTGATCCGCAGGATCTTGCCGCCGAGGCTCTTCGGGTCCTGGGCGTTGGCCGTGCGCCCGGCGTCGCCCGTGCTGGCGTAGAGGAAGCCGTCCGGGCCGAAGCCCAGCCCGCCGCCGTTGTGGTTGCCGGCCTTGGGGATGCCGGTGACGATCGGGGTGGGCGGCCGGCCCAGCTCCAGCTTCGCGATCCGGTTGTCGTCGGCGGCGGTGTAGTAGACGAAGACCGTGCGGTCCCGGGCGTACCCGGGGGAGACCGCGATGCCGAGCAGGCCGCCCTCGCCGCCGGCCGCCACGCCCGGCACGGTCTGCACCACCCGGACGGTCATCCCCTCCGGGCCCGACTCCGGGCCGACCTGGAGGATCCGCCCGCTGTCCCGTTCGGTGACCAGCGCGCCGCCGTCGGGTAGGAAGGCGATGCCCCAGGGCACCCCGAGCCCCTTCGCCAGCACCGTGGCGACCACCTGCTGGCCGGCCCCGCCGGGGCTGGCCGAGGTCGACGGCGACGGGAGGTTGGGCGGCTCGCCGGCCGGGTCGGGGGCCGGGTCGCCGAAGGCGCAACCGGCGGTGCCGAGCAGCAGCGTCGCGCAGGACGCCGCCAGCGCCGCCCGGAGGCGGCCGGTGCGGGGGTACGGGGGACGCGGCCTCACCCGCCAAGCCTAGCCGGGCCGGGTGGGGAACCGGGCCCGACGAAGCGAGTCCCGGCTCACCGGGCCCGCAGGGCGAGCAGGGCGACGTCGTCCTCGCGCCGCTGGGCCGCGGCGAGCAGCCGGTCGCAGAGGGCCGCGAGGGGGAGCGCGGCGGCGCCGGCGAGCTGCGCGATCAGCTCGACCTCGCCCTCGTCGATCGGCCGGTCCCGGCGCTCGGTCAGCCCGTCGGTGTGCAGCAGCAACGTGTCGCCGGGCGCGAGGGTGAGTTCCTGGCGCCTGCGCCGGGGCGGGCGGGTCAGGCCGAGCAGCGGCCCCCGGTCCCCGTCCAGCGCCCGCACCGGGCCGTCGGCCGGGACCAGCAGCGGCGGCGGGTGGCCGGCGTTGCACCAGGAGACCCGCAGCCCCGGCGCGGCCGGGCGGACCCGGGCCAGGATGGCGGTGGCGACGGTCGAGACGGGCAGGCCCTGGATCGCCCGGTCGAGATGGCTCATGATTTGGTCGACCGGGTCGGTCCGCCCGTACGCGTCGCCCCGGACCAGGTTGCGGAGCTGCCCCATGGTCGCCGCGGCCTCGATGTCGTGCCCCGCGACGTCGCCGATGGCGGCGACCAGCTCGCCGTCGGGCTGGACGAAGGCGTCGTACCAGTCGCCGCCGACCTCGACCCGGTCCGCCGCCGGCAGGTAGCGGGCGGCCAGCTCCACGCCCGGCACCACGGGCAGGGTGGGCAGCATGCTGTGCTGGAGCACCTCGGCGACGTGCCGCTGCTCGCCGTAGAGCCGGCTGTTGCCCACGGCCTGGCTGGCCCGCCGGCCGATGTCCAGCGCGGTCCGCAGGTCGGTCTCGTCGAACCCGCGCCGGGCCGGCCCGTTGACCAGGGTGACGGCGCCGACGGCGCGGACCCCGCCGGCGGTGATCGGCACGGTGAGGTGGGAGGCGAAGCCCAGCCGCTCGGCGAGCGGTGCCAGCTCCGGGTGGACGCTGCCCCGCTCGACGTCGGCCGGCCCGGCCACCTCGCGCATGACCGGCCGCCCGGTTCGCAGCACCGACCGGATGATCGAGTCCGGACCGAGGCCGGTGGCCAGCAGCGCGGCGAACCGGGCCACGTCGGCCGCCCGGTCCGGGTCCCGGTGCACGCCCGAGACGGTCCGCGGCCGGCCCACCGGATCGACCAGGGTGATGAGGCACCAGTCGGCCAGCAGCGGGACCATGGCCTGCCCGAGCCGGTCGACCGCCGTGGCCACGTCGAGCGTGCCGCCCAGCATCTCGCTCATCCCGGCCAGCATGGCGAGCCGGTCGTGCGCCTCCTCGGCGCGGCGGCGGGCCTGCTCGGCGCTCTTCACGGCGATCCGCAGCCGCAGCTCGGACGAGCAGGCGGCGGCCAGGTCGGCGAGGGTGCGCAGCTGCTCGGCGGTCCAGGCCCGGGGCTTGCTGTCGATGGCGCAGAGCGAGCCGAGCACCCGGCCGTCCAGGTCGGTCAGCGGCATCCCCGCGTACGCGACGACGCCGAGGTCCTCGACAGCCGGGTTGTGCCGCACCCGCGGGTAGAGCCGGGCGTCGGGCAGCACCATGGGCATCTCGACGTCGACCACGTGCTGGCAGAACGAGTGGCTCAGCGGGGTCTCCCGGCGGGCCGCCCACGGCTCGGGCAACCCGGTCGCGCCGGGGAAGAACTGGCGGTCGGCAGTGACCAGCGAGACCAGCGCGACCGGCACGTCCAGCAGGTCGCCGACCAGCCGCGCGAACCGGTCGAACGCCTCGTCGGCGGCGGGGCCGAGCCGGGTCTCCGCGAGGGACCGCAGCCGCTCGGGGTCGGTCAGCGCCGGGATCGGCACGACCGCGCGTCCGGCGCTGTCCTCGCTCATGACCACCCGTCTCCGGTGTGCGGGGCGCCGGCCGACGCTCCGCCCTCGGTTATACCTCGCGCGCTCTGCCGCCAATCGTCCCGGCGGCGCTCGTCACGGCCCCGCCCACCCGCGCCGTCCGGGGCGGCTATCGTCGGCGGTCGTGAAGGTATGGATCCCGCACCCGGCCGGCCGGCGCCTCATCGGCGAGCCGCCCCCGGGCGTCACCGTGGAGGTGCTGGAGGACCCGGCCCGGCCGCCGTCGTCCCCGGCCGGCGTCCGGTTCTGGGTGCCGCCCTTCCTCTCCGGCCCGGACGCCGGCGCGCTCCTGGCCGAGCTGCCGGACCTGGCGGTCGTGCAGCTCCTCTCCGCCGGTGCGGACGCCTGGGCGGGGCGGGTCCCCGAGGGCGTGACGCTCTGCGACGCCCGGGGCGTGCACGACTCGGCCACCGCCGAGTGGGTGGTCGCCGCGATCCTGTCCGCGCTGCGCGGCTTCGGCCCGCTGGCCCGCGCCCAGGGCCGCCACGAGTGGGCGTTCGACGAGGTGGCCCCGACCGACGAGCTGGCCGGCAAGCGGGTGCTGATCGTCGGCGCCGGCTCGATCGGCGCGGCCGTCCGGGCCCGGCTGGCCCCGTTCGAGGTGACCTTCACACTGGTCGCCCGGACGGCGCGCCCGGCCGAGGAGGTGCACGGGGTGGACGAGCTGCCCGCCCTGCTGCCCGAGGCGGACGTGGTCGTGCTGCTGGTGCCGTTGACCGAGCAGACCCGGGGCCTGGTCGACGAGAAGTTCCTCGCCGCGATGCCGGACGGCGCGCTGCTGGTCAACGCCGCCCGGGGCCCGGTGGCCCGCACCTCGGCGCTGGTCGCCGAGCTGGCGTCGGGGCGGCTGCGGGCCGCGCTGGACGTGACCGACCCGGAGCCGCTGCCCGCCGACCATCCCCTGTGGGAGCTGCCCAACGTGCTGCTCACCCCGCACGTCGCCGGCTCGGTCCGCGGCCTGCTGCCGCGGGCGTACCGGCTGGTGGGGGAGCAGGTGCGCCGGTTCGCCGCCGGGGAGCCGCTGACGAACCGGGTGGTCGACGGCTACTGACGGGTCAGCCGGCGGACTCGGGCAGTTCCTGTCCGGTGGCGGAGATCAGCCGGGGCAGGTCGGCGGCGCGGACCGCGGGAAGCACCAGCGTCTCGCCGTCGTCGAGGCGGGCGACCGCCCGGCCGCGCGGGTCGGCGGTCAGTTCGGCGACCCGTCCCCAGGGCACCCGCCGCTGGCCGAGGAGGGCCCGCAGCCGCAGCTCGCGGGCGTCCGCGTCGGTGCCGGCCCGCCACGCCCAGACGCCGAGCGCGAGCGGGATCAGCAGCACCCAGAGCAGCCACCAGCGGGCGGTGGCCAGCGGGAGGGCGCCGATGAACGCGACGATCGCGGCGACGAGGATCGCCTGGTTGTAGCGGAAACGGACGGTGTCGGCGCGGCTCACCCCCTGATGATCCCACCCCGGACGGGCGGTGGTCCCGGCGGGCGGGGCGGCGCGGGCCTCGAGCTCAGGTGTGACGGGCGTCACGTCGGGTGTCGCGTAACCGCGCGTCTCCGGGATCGTTTATGGGCGTGGCCGCACCGGTCCCCGTCCGGCGGCGGTCGCATCCGCATCCGACCCGTTGACCCCGCACGTCGTACCGCAACCGCACCGCCCCGTGCCCCCTCACGAAGGCGACCGCCGTGCCCGTCACCCACCCCGATGCCGGTCCCCGCCGCCGGCCACCACTGCCCGACCTCGTCGTGTCGATCGCCGGCGCGCTGTTCGTCCTCGCCGGCGCCGCCGGGCTGGTCCCCGGCCCGGCCGCCGTGGCGCTCGCCGTGGCCGGTGGCTCCGCCCTGGCCTGCGTCCGGCTCGCCTGGCTGGCCGGCGTCCCGCCCATGCCGCCCGACCCGCCTGGTGTCACGCCCACCGGGCGGCCCGCTGGCATCCCGCGGGGCCCCGCAACCCCGCCCGAACCGGCCGCCGCCCGGCCGACCGGGCGGCGGGCCCGCCGCGTGGCGCTGTCCCGCCGGGTCGCGGGGATCCTCGACGCCGCCGTGCTGGCCGCCGGCCTCACCGTGGCGGTGCTGCCGCTGAGCGACCCCGCGCACCGGCTGCCGGTCGCGCTGGCCGGCCTGGCGATCACCGGCCCGCTGTACGCCGTCGCCCTGCTCCGGTTGCCCGGCCGCTCCCGCCTCTCCGGCGGGGAGCGGCTGCGCCGTGCCGTGGACGCGGTCGGCCTCGGCGTCAGCCTGGTCTTCGCCGGCTGGGTGCTGCTGCCGGACGGTCCGGTGCCGCCGCCGGCGCGGGCCGCCAGTGTCGGCGGCGCCCTGGCGCTGGCCGTCCTGCTGGTGGCCGCCGTCGCCGAGCGGCGCCGGCGACCGGGCGCCGCGGGCTGCCATGCCGGTGCGGCAGCCACGGTGGGCGGGCTGGCCCTGCTCGTGGTGCTGCTCGCCTGCGCCGCACCGGACCGGGCCCTGCCGGCCGTCGCGCCGCCGCTGCTGGCCGGCGCGCTGCTCACCGCGGCCGGTGCCCGGCGTACCGCGGCCGGGGAGCGGCCCCGCACGGGAGCGGCGCCGGCCGCCTGGCCCGGGCTCACCGCGCCGGCCGGCATCGCGGCGCTGGCCGCCGGTCACCACCTGTGGACGGTGGGCGAGTTCACCGCGCCGGCGATCGCCCTGGGGCTGTCCGTCATCCCGCCCATGGTGGTACGGGAGGTGCTCGCCGCCGCCGACCAGCGGCGCCGGGCCGAGCGGCTGGCCGCCGGCGAGGCGCGGCTGCGGCACCTCGCCGGGGAGGACCCCCCGCCCGCCGACGCTCCGCCGGCCGACCGGGCCGAGCTGGCACGCGTCCTCGCCCGGCGGGCCGGCGGCGCGCTGCTCGTGGTCGACCTGCACGGCGCCGACGAGACCGCGGTGCTGGACGGGCCCGTGCTGGCCGAGGTCGTCCACCGGCTCCGGTCCGGCTCGGGTCCGCACGACCTGGTGGCCCGGCTCACCGACGCCGAGTTCGCCGTGCTCACCGACCTCGGGCCGGTGCCCGCGTACGCACTGGGCATCCGGTTGCTGGCCGCGCTCGCCGAGCCGTGCCCGCGCCCCGGCGGGGCGAGCCGGATCCGGGCCAGCATCGGGCTGGCCGAGACCACGGGCGGCGAGCCGGAGGACGTGCTGCGCCAGGCCGACCTGGCCCGGCGGCGCGCCGTGCAGCTCGGCCGGGACCGCGTCGAGTGGTACGACGCCTACCTGGAGGAACAGCTGGTCCGGCGGCTGGACCTGGAACGGGAGCTGCCGGGGGCGGTCGCCCGGGGTGAGCTGGACCTGGTCTACCAGCCGGTGCTGGCGCTGGCCGACCGGCAGCCGGTGGGCACCGAGGCGCTGCTGCGCTGGCGCAGTCCCGCGCTCGGCACGGTGCTGCCGGAGGAGCTGCTGCCCGTGGCGGCCGACCTCGACCTGCTCGGCGAGGTCGGGCGGTGGGTGCTGGACCGGGCCTGCCGGCAGCTCGCCGACTGGTCGGGGAGCGGCCGGGAGCTGTGGATGGCGGTCAACGTCACGCCCCGGGAGCTGGCCGCGCCCGACTTCGTGGCCCGCACGGCGACCGCCCTGGCCGCGCACGACGTGCCGCCGGAGCGCCTGGTGGTGGAGGTGGCCGAGCCGGCGGTGGCCCCCGAGCTGTCCACCGTGGTGGCCCGGCTCGCCGGGCTCCGCTCGCTCGGTGTCCGCACCGCGCTGGACGACTTCCGCGCCGAGCACGCCTCGCTCGCCCAGCTCCGCCGGCTCCCCATCGACCTGCTGAAGGTGGGCCCGCACCTGGTCGGGCCGGGTGCCGACGGGCAGCGCCCGCTGATCGACGTGGTGGCCAACCTGGGCGACCGGCTCGGGCTGGAGGTGGTGGTCGAGGGGCTGGAGTCCGACGTCCAGGTGGCCGGCGCGCGTCGCGCCGGCTGCCGCTACGGGCAGGGCTTCGCGCTGGCCCGTCCGGCCCCGGCCGAGCGGGTGGAGGCGTGGTTCGAGGAGTTCCCCTCGACGCCCCGCTGACCTGGCCGTACGGCCGGATCGCTGAACCGGTTCACCGGCTACGCGGCGGCGCGGTGCTCCCACGCGGGGTGAGGTGGGCGGTCTCGTCCTGGAGGCCGGTCACCGGCTCGCCCGCGATCACGGCCAGGAGCTGGCGCGCGGCGTGCGCACCGTACGCCGGGATGTCCCGGCCCAGCGCGGTCAGCGGCGGGTGCACGAGCTGGCAGAGCGGGGAGTCGTCCCAGGCCACGATCGACAGGTCGCCGGGCACGGCCAGGCCCATCTCCTGGGCCACGGAGAGCCCGGCGATCGCCATCACGTCGTTGTCGTAGATGACCGCGGTGGGCCGGGCGGCGGAGCTGAGCAGGCGGCGGGTGGCCCGCGCCCCCTCCTCGCCCGTGTAGTCGGACCAGACCGTGGCGGCCTCGTCGAGCCCGAGCCGCCGGCACACCTCGGTGAACGCGTCGGTGCGGATCTCGGTGTGCAGCAGTGCGGGCAGCCCGCCGACCCGGGCGATCCGCCGGTGGCCGAGCGCGACCAGGTACTCCACGGTCTCGACCAGCGCCGCCGCGTCGTCGGACCAGACGCTGGCCAGGCTGCCGGTGTGGCCGGGCCCGCCGATCACCACGGCCGGCAGCTGCAACTCCTCCAGCGCCGGCACCCGCCGGTCGTCGGTGCGCAGGTCGCAGACGAAGACGCCGTCCACCCGGCGTTCGGCCCACCAGCGGCGGTAGACCGCGATCTCGGCCTCCTGGTCCGCCACCACCTGGAGGGTCAGCGCGTAGGAGCGGGCCGACAACTCGGCCTCCACGCCGCTGATCAGCTCCATGAAGAAGGGCTCGATGCCCAGTATCCGGGCGGGCCGGCACAGGGCCAGGCCGACCGCCTTGGCGGTGGCGCCGGAGAGCGCCCGGGCGGCGCTGCTCGGGCTGAACCCGATCTCGGCGGCGATGGCCAGGATCCGCTGGCGGGTCGCCTCGGACACGCCGGGCTGGCCGTTCAGCGCGTACGACACCGCGCCCTTGGAGACCCCGGCCCGCCGGGCGACATCGGCGATCGTCGGCCGCTTCACCGGCGCGCTCCCTCCACTGGTCCGGCCCGTGCCGGGCCCGTCTCCACCGCCGGTGTGACCGGCGGCTGTCACGCTACTGCACCGGGCCGCGGCACCGTCGGCGCGGCGGGGCGCGCCGCCACTTGCGCGGTTAAGCGTAACGGCCCGACCGCCGCCCGCTCCGGCCCGCGGCACCTGTTCGTGGGCGGTAGAGCGCTTCGACACGCAGGAATGACGGCGATGAGGTTACCGGCAGGTCCCGTTCGTAACCGGCCGTTGACAGCCCATAGGGTCCCCCGTACGGTGTGCTCACTTATCCGGTTCAGTCAACGTCTCTCGATCTCGGGAGCGTTCCCATATCGGCGCGGAGGATGACATGAAACGGTCCTGGACGCACTGGGCCCGGGCGGCCGCCGTGGGTGCCGTCAGCCTGGCCATGGTCACGGCCTGCAGCGGCAAGAGCACCACCGGCGGCTCGGACGCCGCCGACGGCCAGGTGACCCTGAAGATCAACTTCTGGGGCGACTTCGGCCTCCAGGACCTCAAGACCCGCTACGAGGCCGAGCACCCGAACATCAAGATCCAGCTGAACTCCGGGGAGTACAACGCGCAGCACGAGGACCTGCAGAAGAAACTCGTCGCCGGCAACGGCGCGCCGGACATCGCGGCGATCGACGAGGGCTTCATGGTCCAGTTCCGCAGCCAGTCCGACAAGTTCGTCAACCTGCTGGACAAGGGCGCGGGCTCGTACGAGAGCAAGTACCTGCCCTGGAAGTGGAAGCAGTCGCTGTCCGCCGACGGCAGGACCCAGATCGGCCTCGGCACCGACGTGGGCGGCCTGGCCATGTGCTACCGCACCGACCTGTTCAAGGCCGCCGGCCTGCCCACCGAGCGGGACCAGGTCTCCGCGCTCTGGCCGGACTGGGACAAGTTCATCGAGGTCGGCCGGCAGTACACCGCGAAGACCAACAAGAAGTTCATCGACGCCGGCACCAACCTGTTCAACCCGATCCTCGGGCAGCAGCCGGTCGGTTTCTACTCCGACCAGGAGCAGCTGCAGATGGACGGCGGCCCGAAGGTCGCCTTCGACTACACCGTCAAGGCCGTCCAGGCCGGGCTCTCCGCCAACCTGGTCAGCTTCCAGGCCGACTGGGACAAGGGCTTCACCAGCGGCGCCTTCGCCGTGCTCGCCTGCCCGGCGTGGATGCTGGGCCACATCAAGGACACCGCCCCCGGCACCCAGGGCAAGTGGGACATCGCCGCGGTGCCCGGTGGCGGCGGCAACTGGGGCGGCTCGTTCCTGACCATCCCCAAGCAGGGCAAGCACGTCGACGAGGCGTACAAGCTGCTGGAGTGGCTGGTCGCGCCCGAGCAGCAGATCGAGATCTTCAAGAAGGTCGGCAACCTGCCGTCGCAGCCGGCACTCTACGCCGACCCGGCCATCGCCGACTTCAAGAACCCGTTCTTCAACAACGCCCCCGTCGGGCAGATCTTCCCCAAGATGGCCCAGGGCCTCACCCCGCAGTACCTGGGCAGGAAGAACGGCCCGACCCGGGTCGCCGTGGAGAACGTCATCCGGCGGGTCGAGAACAAGAGCCTCAAGCCGGACGCCGCCTGGGGCGAGGCGGTCAAGGAGGCCGACAAGGCCGCCAAGTCCTGACCGGACACCGGTGACGGGGCGGGCCGCGGCCCGCCCCGTCACCGCCGCACCGCCCGACCCACCTCGGCCCTGGAGTGATCCGATGTCCACCACCCGTGCCGCGCCATCGAGCCGCCGAGCCGCGCCGGAGCGCGGCCGCCCCGGGGGCGACGACCGGCTGAGCTGGCGCAACCGGCTGTACCGCTTCGACACGCGCTACATGCCGTACCTCATGATCGCGCCGTTCTTCCTGCTCTTCCTCGTGTTCGGGCTGTTCCCGCTGCTGTTCAACGCGGTGGTCGCGCTGCGCAACTACCGGCTCGACGACCCGACGCTGCCCTACTGGGCGGGCGGGGAGAACTTCAGCCGGCTCCTCGGCGACGAGGACTTCTGGAACGCCCTCTTCAACACCTTCGGCATCTTCCTGCTCTCCTCGGTGCCCCAACTGCTGCTCGCGCTCGTGGTCGCCTCGCTGCTCAACCGCAAGCTGCGGGCGCAGACCTGGTGGCGGGTGGGGGTGCTGCTGCCGTACGTGACCCCGATCGTCGCCTCGACCATGGTGTTCAGCGTCTTCTTCTCCCGCGACTTCGGCATGGCCAACTGGGTGCTCGGCCTGTTCGGCCTCGGCGGCCCGGACGACCCGATCGACTGGCGGGCCGACAAGCTGCACTCCTGGATCGCCATCGCCACGATGGTCAACTGGAAGTGGATCGGCTACAACGCGCTGCTCTACCTGGCCGCCATGCAGTCCATCCCGCGCGACGTCTACGAGGCGGCGGCCATCGACGGCGCCGGGCCGTGGAAGCAGCTCTGGCGGATCACGGTGCCGATGATCCAGCCGGTGGTGCTGTTCACGGTCATCCTCTCCACCATCGGCGGCCTCCAGCTCTTCACCGAGCCGATGCTCTTCGACCCGAACGCCCAGGCCGCCACCGGCGGCCCGAACGGCGAGTGGCAGACCATCGCCCAGCTGATCTACAAGGTCGGCTGGAAGGACCTCAACCTCGGCTACGCCGCTGCCATGTCCTGGGCCCTCTTCCTGATCATCCTGATCGTCGCCGGCGTCAACTACGTGGTGACGAACCGGCTGTCCGGAGGGCGGCGGTGAACGCGAGGAACGCAGCGAAGCGGAGTACCGCAGTCGCGAACGAAAGGAGAGCACAGTGACGACCGTCGCCCGGCCCGCGCGCCGGAAGCCGCGGCTGGTGGCCCGCGCCCCGCAGGAGACCCCCGCCGGGCTCTGGACCTACCTGTTCCTCGCGCTGACCATGCTCTTCGCGGCGTTCCCGCTCTACTGGATGTTCGTCATCGCGACCAGCGACGACCAGGCCCTCGCGAAGCTGCCGCCGGCGATCGTCCCCGGCGACCGGTTCCTGACCAACGTCGACGAGGTCTTCTCCCTCCAGGACGTCTACTTCGCCGCCTCGCTGGTCAACAGCGTCATTGTCGCCACCGTGGTGACCGCCTCGGTGCTGTTCTTCTGCTCGCTGGCCGGGTTCGCCTTCGCCAAGCTGCGCTTCAAGGGCAGCAACGCCCTCATGGTCTTCGTGGTGCTCACGCTGACCGTGCCCAACCAGCTCGGCATCGTGGCGCTCTACATCGTGATGGGCAAGCTCGGCTGGAACGGCACCCTCCTCGCGGTCATCGCCCCCGGGCTGGTCACCGCGTTCGGGGTGTTCTACATGCGGCAGTTCATCGTCAACACCGTCCCCGACGAGCTGGTCGAGTCGGCAAGGATGGACGGGGCCACGACCATGCGGGTGTACGCCAGCATCGTGCTGCCGGCGATCCGCCCGGCCCTGGCCGTGCTCGGGCTGCTCACGTTCGTGGCCACCTGGAACGACTTCCAGTGGCCGCTCATCACGCTGAGCGGCACCGACTATCCGACCTCGATGGTCGCGGTCTCGGACCTGGCCAGCGGCAACTACGTGATCTACCGGAGGGTGCTGGCCGGGGCGTTCATCGCCACCGTGCCCCTGCTCGTCATGCTGTTCATCGGTGGACGTCAGATCGTCCGCGGAATCATGGAAGGCGCGGTGAAGTCGTGAGCCGTCAGATGCTGCACGAGGGTTGGGTGCTGCGGGCCGTGCCCGGCCCGCAGGTGCCGCCGGAGCTCGCCGGGCAGGCGGTGCCGGCGACCGTCCCCGGCTGCGTGCACACCGACCTGCTGGCGGCCGGCCTCATCCCCGACCCGTACCTCGACGACAACGAGAACCGCCTGGGCTGGATCGGCCGCACCGACTGGGTCTACGAGACCACCGTCGACCGGCCGTCCGGCGACGACGAGCGCGTCGACCTGGTCTGCGCCGGCCTGGACACGGTGGCCACGATCAGCCTCAACGGCACCGAGGTCGGGCGCACCGAGAACCAGCACCGCGGTCACCGGTTCCCGGTCGGCCCGCTGCTCCGGGCCGGTGCCAACACGCTCACCGTGCGCTTCGCCTCGCCGTACCGCTACGCCGAGGCGCACCGGGACCGGCTCGGCGACCGGCCGAACGCGTACCCGGAGCCGTTCCACTTCATCCGCAAGACCGCCTGCAACTTCGGCTGGGACTGGGGACCGACGCTGGTCACCGCCGGCATCTGGCAGGAGATCGGGCTGCACGCCTGGTCCACCGCCCGGCTGGCCACCGTCCGGCCGCTGGTCACGGTCGAGGGCGACACCGGCCGGGTGGAGCTGCACGTCGAGGTCGAGCGGACGCAGGACGGCCCACTCACCGTGCACGCCACCGTGGCGGGCGCCGCCGCCGAGGTCACCGTCCCGGCGGGCGAGCACCGGGCCGTGGCGACTCTCACCGTCCGCGACCCGGCGCTCTGGTGGCCCGTCGGGTACGGCGACCAGCCCCTGCACGACCTCGACGTGACCCTCCGCGCCGGAGACGGCCGGCCGCTGGACCGCTGGTCCCGCCGGATCGGCTTCCGTTCGGTACGCCTGGACACCGCCCCCGACGCGCACGGCTCCGCGTTCACCCTGCACGTCAACGGGGTGCCGATCTTCGTCAAGGGGGTCAACTGGATCCCCGACGACGCCTTCGCGAACCGGGTCACCCGGACCCGCCTCGCCGAGCGCTTCGCTCAGGCGGCCGGCGCGAACGTCAACCTGCTGCGGGTCTGGGGCGGCGGCCGGTACGAGTCGGAGGACTTCTACGAGCTGGCCGACGAGCTCGGGCTGCTGGTGCAGCAGGACTTCCTGTTCGCCTGCGCCGCCTACCCGGAGGAGGAGCCGTTCCGCTCCGAGGTCGAGGCCGAGGCACGGGAGCAGGTCACCCGGCTCGCGAGCCACCCCTCACTCGTGCTCTGGACCGGCAACAACGAGAACATCTGGGGCTGGCACGACTGGGACTGGCAGGAGCCGCTCGCCGGCCGCAGCTGGGGGCGCGGCTACTACCTGGAACTGCTGCCCGCGGTCGTCGCCGAGCTGGACCCGGCCCGGCCGTACTGGCCGGGCAGCCCCTGGTCGGGCAGCGAGGACGTGCACCCCAACGACCCGGCGCACGGCACCACCCACATCTGGGACGTCTGGAACACCGACGACTACACGAAGTACCGGGAGTACGTGCCCCGCTTCGTCGCCGAGTTCGGCTACCAGGCGCCCCCCGCGTACGCGACACTGCGGCGGGCCCTCTCCGACGAGCCGCTCGCCCACGACTCGCCCGGCATGGCGCACCACCAGAAGGCCGCCGACGGGGACCGGAAACTCCAGCGCGGGCTGGACGCCCACCTGCCGCCGCCCGCCGACTTCGACGACTGGCACTACCTCACCCAGCTCAACCAGGCCCGGGCCATTCAGCTCGGCGTCGAGCACTTCCGCTCGCACCGGCCGGTCTGCATGGGCACGATCGTCTGGCAGCTCAACGACTGCTGGCCGGTCACCTCCTGGTCGGCGGTCGACGGCGACGGCCGGCGCAAACCCCTCTGGTACGCGCTCCGCCGCGCCTACGCCGACCGCCTGCTCACCGTGCAGCCGCGCGACGGCGGGCTGGCGCTGGTGGCGGTGAACGAGACCGGCGAGGCCTGGTACGCGCCGGCCACGGTCACCCGGCTCACCCTCACCGGGGAGCCGAGGGCGAAGACCTCGGTGGACCTCGACGTCCCGGCGTACTCCTCGGTGGTGCTGGCACTGCCCGCGGAGCTGGCGCGGCCGGACGAGGCCCGCCGGGAGCTGCTGGTCGCGGAGGCCGGAGAGACCGCGGAGCGGGCGCTGTGGTTCTTCGCCACCGACCGGGAGGTCGAGTGGCCGGCGGCGGAGTTCTCCGCGACGGTCGAGCCGGTCGACGGTGGTCAGCGGGTCCGCGTGACCGCGCGGACGGTGCTGCGCGACCTGACGCTCTTCCCGGACCGGCTGCACCCGTCGGCGGAGGTCGACCGGGCGCTGCTCACCCTGCTGCCGGGGGAGTCGGCCACCTTCGCCGTGCACTCCGGCGCCGCGCTCGACCCGGCGGCCCTCACCCGCCGTCCGGTGCTGCGCTGCGTCAACGACCTGACCCCGTAGCGACCCTGACTTGAAGACTTTTGCAAGTGCTAAAGTTTTCAGGGTTCTCGGGGAGGAGTCGTCGTGTCGGTGCCGCTGTACCAGGCCAAGGCGGAGCTGTTCCGCACCCTCGGGCACCCGGTCCGGATCCGGGTGCTCGAACTGCTCCAGGACGGGCCGAAGCCGGTCCGCGACCTGCTCACCGCCATCGAGGTCGAGCCGTCCAACCTCTCCCAGCAGCTCGCCGTCCTGCGGCGGGCCGGCATGGTCACCTCGCACCGGGACGGGCCGCTGGTCGTGTACGCGCTCAGCACCCCCGACGTGGCCGACCTGCTCGCCGCCGGCCGGCGGATCCTCGGCGCGGTCCTCACCGACCGGGACGCCCTCCTCGACGAGCTGCGCGCCGGGGAAGGGGAGCGGTGAGCGCGGCGGCTCCCGCCACCTCCGCGATCGACGGCCCGTCCCGTCCCGGCGTCCCCGACGGCGGACCGCGGCGGGCCGGCCGGCTGCTCCGGACCCGGCTGTCCGGGCTGCTGCCGGGCCGGTCCGACTGGGCGGCGGTACGCCGTTCGCCCCGCCGCGACCTGCTCGCCGGGCTCACCGTGGCCGTGGTGGCGCTGCCCCTCGCGCTCGCCTTCGGCGTCACCTCCGGGCTCGGCGCGCAGGCGGGGCTGGTCACCGCCGTCGTCGCGGGGGCCGTCGCCGCGATCTTCGGTGGCTCCAACCTCCAGGTCTCCGGCCCCACCGGCGCGATGACCGTGGTGCTCGTGCCGGTGGTGCAGCGCTTCGGCGCCCGGGGCGTGCTGATGGTCGGCGCGCTGGCCGGCCTGATCCTGCTCGCCCTCGCGCTGGCCCGCCTCGGCCGCTACGTCCGTTACCTGCCGACCCCGGTGATCGAGGGCTTCACCGCCGGTATCGCCGTGGTCATCGCCCTGCAACAGGTCCCGGCGGCGCTCGGCGTCACCGACGCCCACGGCGAGAAGGTCTGGGCTGTGGCCGCCGACGCGGTCGTGCGGTTCGCCGCCCACCCGCACCCGGTGGCCGTCACCGTGGCGCTCGCGGTG
Source organism: Micromonospora sp. NPDC004551 (assembly GCF_040609975.1). Taxonomy (NCBI): domain Bacteria; kingdom Bacillati; phylum Actinomycetota; class Actinomycetes; order Micromonosporales; family Micromonosporaceae; genus Micromonospora; species Micromonospora sp. NPDC004551. The sequence continues at coordinate 67,077 of NZ_JBEXLM010000003.1, forward strand.
GCCGCGCTCTTGCTGCTCGGCGCCCGATGGCGGCCCGGCCTGCCGTTCTCCCTGCTCGGGGTGGCCGCCGCCACGCTGTTGGCCGAACTGGCCCCGGTCGACCTGGTCCGCATCGGCGCCCTGCCGCAGGGACTGCCGGCCCCGTCACTGGACTTCCTCGACCCCGGCGCGCTCGGCGTGCTGCTGCCCAGCGCGCTCGCGGTGGCGGCGCTCGCCGCCCTGGAGAGCCTGCTCTCGGCGACGGTGGCGGACGGGATGACCGTCGGCGAACGGCACGACCCCGACCGGGAACTCTTCGGGCAGGGCCTGGCCAACCTGGCCGCCCCGGTCTTCGGCGGCATCCCGGCCACCGCCGCCATCGCCCGCACCGCCGTCAACGTGCGCGCCGGCGCCTCCTCGAAGCTCGCCGCGCTCACCCACGCCGTCGCCCTCGCCGCCATCGTGCTGGCCGCCGCCCCGCTCGTCGGCCGCATCCCGCTCGCCGCCCTGGCCGGGGTGCTGCTCGCCACCACCGTGCGGATGGTGGAGGCCGGATCGCTACGGGCGCTGTTCCGGGCCACCCGGGCCGACGCCGTGGTGCTGGTGCTCACCTTCGCGGTCACCGTCATCTGGGACCTGGTCGCCGCGGTGGCGGTCGGGCTGGCCGTGGCCGTCGTGCTCGCACTGCGCGCGGTGGCCCGCAGCGCCCGGCTGGAACAGGTGCCCCTCGACCCCGGCGAGCACAGCGCCGAGGAGCACGCGCTGCTGGCCGAGCACATCGTCGCGTACCGGCTGGACGGGCCGCTCTTCTTCGCCGCCGCGCACACCTTCCTGCTGGAGCTGGCCGAGGTGGCCGACGTCCGGGTGGTCATCCTGCGGATGTCCCGGGTGTCCACCGTCGACGCCACCGGCGCGCAGGTGCTCGGCGACGCCGTCGACCGGCTGCGTGGGCGGGGGATCGCCGTGCTGCTCTCCGGCATCACGCCGGGCCACGACCAGGTGCTCAGCACGCTGGGCGTGGCGGAGGAGCTGCGGCGGGAGGGGTTGATCTTCCCCGACACCCCGGCCGCCATCCGCCACGCCCGCACCATCGCCCTGGCGGGCTGAGCACCAGGGCGGGTTACTCCGGGACCCGCCGGTAGGCGCCGTCGCTGGCCGAGGTGGCCATCGAGGCGTACGCGCGCAGCGCCGCGGACACCGGCCGCACCCGGTCGGCCGGGGTATACGGGCGGTCCCGCTTCTCCTCGGCCACCCGCCGTGCCTGGAGCACGTCGTCGGGCACGTTCAGCTCGATCGAGCGGGCCGGGATGTCGATGACGATCTCGTCGCCCTCCCGGACCAGCGCGATCAGCCCGCCCGCGGCCGCCTCCGGGGAGACGTGCCCGATGGACAGGCCGGACGTGCCACCGGAGAACCGGCCGTCGGTGAGCAGCGCGCAGGAGCGGCCCAGCCCGCGGCCCTTGAGGAACGAGGTGGGATAGAGCATCTCCTGCATGCCGGGGCCGCCCTTCGGGCCCTCGTAGCGGATCACCACCACATCCCCGGCGACGACCTCCTTGGCCAGGATCGCCGTGACCGCGTCGTCCTGCGACTCGTAGACCTTGGCCGGCCCGCGGAAGGTCAGGCACTCCTCGGGCACCCCGGCGGTCTTCACCACGCAGCCGTCCGGCGCCAGGTTGCCGTGCAGGATGGCCAGCCCGCCGTCGGCGCTGTACGCGTGCTCCCGGTCCCGGACGCAGCCGCCGGCCGCGTCGGTGTCCAGGGACGACCAGCGGTTGGTGGTGGAGAACGGCTCGGTGGTGCGCACCCCGCCCGGTGCGGCGTGGAACAGCTCGACCGCCTCCGGGGTCGCCGAGCCGCCCCGGACGTCCCAGTCGGCGAGCCACTGCTGGAGCGAGGGGGAGTGCACCGAGTGCACGTCGCGGTGGAGCAGGCCGGCGCGGTCCAGCTCGCCGAGGATGGCCGGGATGCCGCCGGCCCGGTGCACGTCCTCCATGTGGTACTGCGGGGAGTTCGGCGCGACCTTGGCCAGGCAGGGCACCCGCCGGGAGATGTCGTCGATGTCGGCCACGCCGAAGTCCAGCTCCGCCTCGCGGGCGGCGGCGAGCAGGTGCAGCACCGTGTTGGTGGAGCCGCCCATGGCCACGTCGAGCGCGACGGCGTTCTCGAAGGCGGCCCGGTTCGCGATCGACCGGGGCAGCACGGAGGCGTCGTCGGCGTCGTACCAGCGCTTGGCGATCTCCACGGCGGTGCGGCCGGCCTCGACGAACAGCGACCGGCGAGCGGCGTGGGTGGCCAGCGTCGAACCGTTGCCGGGCAGCGCCAGGCCGATGGCCTCGGTGAGGCAGTTCATCGAGTTGGCGGTGAACATGCCGGAGCAGGAGCCGCAGGTCGGGCAGGCGGAGCGCTCGATCTCGCCGAGCTGGTCGTCGGTGACCGCCTCGTTCGAGGAGGCGATCATGGCGTCGATCAGGTCGATCTTGGAGTGGACGACGCCCTCGATCGCCACCGTCTTGCCGGCCTCCATGGGGCCGCCGGAGACGAAGACGGTCGGGATGTTGAGCCGCAGCGCCGCCAGCAGCATCCCCGGGGTGATCTTGTCGCAGTTGGAGATGCAGACCAGGGCGTCCGCGCAGTGCGCGTTGACCATGTATTCGACCGCGTCGGCGATCAGCTCCCGGCTGGGCAGCGAGTAGAGCATGCCGCCGTGGCCCATGGCGATGCCGTCGTCCACCGCGATCGTGTTGAACTCCCGGCCGACCCCGCCGGCCTCGGCCACCGCGTCCGCGACCAGGCCACCGAGGTCCTTGAGGTGTACGTGACCGGGGACGAACTGGGTGAAACTGTTCGCGATGGCGACGATCGGCTTGCCGAAGTCGTCGTCGGTCATCCCGGTGGCCCGCCACAGGGCCCGGGCACCGGCCATCGTCCGACCGTGGGTGGATGTCCTCGACCGCAGCTCAGGCATGCCTACCAGTCTGACACCGCCGCCGCGCCGGCCCCCCGGCACGCGCGCCGTGTCCCAACAGATGCACACCCGGTGCCCCACGGGGGGCGCGGATCCGGCACAGTTGAGGTCGTGCAGTCGTCCCCGGGGATGGTCATCGTCGCCGTGCTGAGCGGGCTCGCCGCGGCCGGCGCCGCCGCCCTGCTCGCCGCCTCGGCGCGCCGCCGGGGCGGCCCGCACCGGCGGGCCCACGTGCTGCTCGCGGCCGCCGCCGGGGTCGCCCTGCTCAGCCTGCTGCTCGGGCTGGCCGGCACGCTGGCCGCCGGCGACCACTGGGCACACCGGCAGGGGCAGCGCACCGGCTGGGCCACCCTCGTCTCGATCGGCACCACGGCCGCCGGGCTCGGTCTCGGCGTCGCCCTGCTCCGGCTGCCCGGCACCGCCGCGGCCCGGGCGGCCACCGCCCGGCTGCTGCTCGACGGCGTGATCATGGCGGGCGCGCTCTGGTTCGTCGGCTGGGCGCTGTTCAGCCCGCCGACCCGGCTGCTCGGCGCGGCGACCCCGGTCGCCTGCGTACCCATCCTGCTGGCCACGGTCAGCGCGGCGCTGACCGCCGGGCTCACCCTGATCATGGTGTTGCGGGCGGCGCCGCCGCGCGGGCGGCTGGTCCTGCTCGGCGCCGGCGCGACCGGGGTGACCTGCGGTGGGCTGGGCCTGGCGGCCGGGCTCTGCCAGACCGGTGCAGGCCTGGCGTACGCCGGCGCCGCGGTGATCGCCGCCGGCCTGCTGGCCACCGCGCTGGCCGCGCACCGGGTCGACCTGCCGCAGGTCGACGTCGACCTGATCCGCCGCGACGGCGAGTACGCCTTCGTGCCGATGTTCGCGATGGCCGCCTCCGCCATGTACCACCTGCTGCAGGGCGGCCGGTTCGACGTGTACGGCATCGCGGCCGGCAGCGTCGAGGGCTTCGCCCTGGTGGCCCGGCAGTACCTCGCCCTCAACGACGTCCGCGGCTACGCCGGCCGGCTCGCCGAGCGGGAGGCGCACTTCCGCGAGCTGGCGCACACCGACCCGCTCACCGGCCTGGCCAACCGGCGCGGCCTGCTGCGGGCGCTGCACCGCTGCGCCGAGGCCGGCGTCCCCTGCGTGCTGCTCGGGCTGGACCTGGACGGCTTCAAGAACGTCAACGACATGCGCGGGCACGACGTGGGCGACGCCGTGCTGGCCGAGGTGGGCCGGCGGCTGCGCGGCAACCTGCGCCCGGGCGACCTGGCCGCCCGGCTCGGCGGCGACGAGTTCGCGGTGCTCATGCACGGCACCACCGAGCCCGGGCCGGTCGCCGAGCGGCTGCTGGGTGTGCTCGGCCGCCCCTACGAGGAGGCGGACGGCCCGATCTTCCTGTCGGTGAGCATCGGCGTGGCCGGCGCCCTCGGGGAGACCGACGTCGAACTGCTGCTGCGCAACGCCGACCTGGCGCTGCGCTACGCCAAGCAGCGCGGCAAGAACCGGATCGAGCGCTACGACGCCACCTACGACCAGCTGCTGCGCCGGCGCACCATGCTGGAGCACGAGCTGCGCGGCGCCATCGAGCGCGACGAGCTGCGGCTGGCCTTCCAGCCGGTGGCCTCGCTGCCCTCGGTCCGCCCGGTCGGCGCCGAGGCGCTGCTCCGCTGGCACCACCCGCAGCTGGGCAACGTCCGGCCCGACGAGTTCATCCCGCTCGCCGAGGAATGCGGGATGATCTCCAAGCTCGGCGCCTGGGTGCTGCACCAGGCGTGCTACCAGCTCTCCCGCTGGCTGGCCGACGGGCACGACGTCTGGGTGTCGGTCAACGTATCGCCCCGGGAGCTGCACGCGCCGGACTACGTGGTCCAGGTCGCCGACGCGCTGCGCGCCCACCACGTGCCGCCGCAGCGGCTGGTGCTGGAGGTCACCGAGCACGCCGTCGCCACCGACCTCGACGAGCTGATCCGTCGGCTCACGGCGCTGCGCCTCACCGGTGTGCGGATCGCGCTGGACGACTTCGGCGCCGGCTACTCCTCGCTGGGGCAGCTGCGCCGGCTCCCCATCGACATCCTGAAGATCGACCACAGCTTGGTGGCCGAGCACGAGCCGGTCCGGCCGGTCGGCCGCGACGGGCCGGCGTTCGCCCCCATGGTCGACATCGTCATGCGCCTCGGGCACCAGCTCGGGCTGGAGGTCATCGCCGAGGGGGTCACCACCCCCACCGAGCTGGCCGCCGTGGTGGCCGCCGGCTGCCGGTTCGGGCAGGGCGCGGCCTTCGGCTGGGGGGTGCCCGCCGAGCACCTGGAGGCGATGCTGGAGGCCGCCACCTCGCCCGGCAACCGCCCCACCTCCGTGCCGCCCGCGGCGCCGGTCCGGCCGGCCCGGACCGGGCCGTCGCCGCTGCTGCCCCGGCTGCGGTCCAACCCGCCCGCCCAGGTGCCCGCGCCGCGTACCTCGAATGAGGGATCTTCGCAGGTCGCACCGGGCGTGGAGGGCGCTCCGGGAGGCGACACGCCCACGTCCGTGAACCAAAATGTGGGATCAGTTGACTCACCGCGTGAGATGCGGCAGGCTTGACCGCATGTCGTCGAACCGGTCGCTGCGAGTACTTACCTGAGCGCACTCTCCCCAACGAGAGTGCGCTGGCCCCGTGCATCTGCACGTGGGCCGTTTTTGTTGCCGTCGGACCATCGCCGGGACGCCCGCGTCCCATCCTGAAGACACGCATCACCCACTCCAGCCGAAGGCCTGAACCGCCATGACGAGACCCACGCCAGAGACCCTCGCCCACTCCGTCCGGCGAGCCCGCCCGGCCACCGAGCCGGCGGGTGACGCCGACCACGCCCCCGCCCCCCGCCCCGGCGCCGCGCCGGCCGCCCCGGCCGTAGCGGGACGCGCGGCGCAGGCCGGCGCGGACGGACGCACCGCGACCGACCGGGAGCCCGCGCAGATCTCCGGCGCCGGCTCGCTGGTGCGGTCGCTCGAGGCGCTCGGCGTCGACGTTGTCTTCGGCATCCCGGGCGGCGCGATCCTGCCGGCGTACGACCCGCTCTACGACTCGACCGTCCGGCACATCCTGGTCCGGCACGAGCAGGGCGCCGGGCACGCGGCCACCGGCTACGCCCAGGCCACCGGCAAGGTCGGCGTCTGCATGGCCACCTCCGGCCCGGGCGCGACCAACCTGGTCACGCCGATCGCCGACGCCTACATGGACTCGGTGCCGATGGTGGCCATCACCGGCCAGGTCGCCCGCCCGTCGATCGGCACGGACGCCTTCCAGGAGGCGGACATCCAGGGCATCACCCTGCCGATCACCAAGCACAACTTCCTGGTGCAGACGGCCGAGGAGATCCCGCAGGTGCTCGCCGAGGCGTTCCACCTGGCCTCGACCGGCCGGCCCGGCCCGGTCCTGGTCGACATCCCGAAGGACGTCCTCCAGGCGCCGACCACCTTCACCTGGCCACCCACCCTGGACCTGCCCGGTTACCGGCCGACCCTGCACCCGCACGGCAAGCAGATCCGTGAGGCGGCCCGGCTGATGACCAGCGCCCGCCGCCCGGTGCTCTACGTCGGCGGCGGCGTGCTCAAGGCCGGCGCCACCGAGGGGCTGCGCCGGCTGGCCGAGCTGACCGGCATCCCGGTGGTCACCACCCTGATGGCGCTCGGCGCGTTCCCCGACTCGCACCGGCAGCACCTGGGCATGCCCGGCATGCACGGCACCGTCGCGGCGGTCTACGGCCTCCAGAAGTCCGACCTCATCGTGGCCCTGGGCGCCCGCTTCGACGACCGGGTCACCGGCAAGCTGGACTCGTTCGCGCCGGACGCCACCGTCGTGCACGCCGACATCGACCCGGCCGAGATCGGCAAGAACCGGCACGCCGACGTCCCGATCGTGGGCGACGCCCGGCACGTCATCGACGAGCTGATCGCGGCGGTCACCGCCGAGCAGGCGGCCCGGCCGGCCGCCGACCTCGCCGACTGGTGGAACCAGCTCGACGACCTGCGCGGGCGCTACCCGCTGGGCTACGAGGAGCCGGCCGACGGCACCCTCTCCCCGCAGTATGTGATCCAGCGGCTGGGCGAGATCGCCGGCCCGGACACCGTCTACGTGGCGGGCGTCGGCCAGCACCAGATGTGGGCCAGCCAGTTCATCTCGTACGAGAAGCCGTACACCTGGCTCAACTCCGGCGGTCTCGGCACCATGGGCTACGCCGTCCCGGCGGCGATGGGCGCCAAGGTCGGCAAGCCGGACACCACGGTCTGGGCGGTCGACGGGGACGGCTGCTTCCAGATGACCAACCAGGAGCTGGCCACCTGCGCCCTGGAGGGCATCCCGATCAAGGTCGCCGTCATCAACAACGGCAACCTGGGCATGGTCCGGCAGTGGCAGACCCTGTTCTACGGGGAGCGCTACTCCAACACCGAGCTGGGCACCCACAAGCACCGCATCCCGGACTTCGTGAAGCTCGCCGAGGCGCTCGGCTGCGTCGGCCTGCGCTGCGAGAACGCCGCCGACGTGGACAAGACCATCGAGGCGGCCATGGCGATCACCGACGCGCCGGTGGTCATCGACTTCGTGGTCGGCAAGGACGCCATGGTGTGGCCGATGGTGGCCGCCGGCACCAGCAACGACGAGATCATGTTCGCCCGGGGCGTCCGCCCCGCCTTCGACGAGGACGAACTCTGATGACGATGCACACGCTGTCCGTGCTGGTGGAGAACAAGCCGGGCGTCCTGGCCCGGGTCTCCGGGCTGTTCTCCCGGCGTGGGTTCAACATCGACAGCCTCGCGGTGGGGGAGACCGAGAACCCCGACGTCTCCCGGATCACCATCGTGGTCAACGCCGAGTCGTCGCCGCTGGAGCAGGTCACCAAGCAGCTCAACAAGCTGGTCAACGTGCTCAAGATCGTCGAGCTGGACCCGCAGGTCTCGGTGGCCCGGGAGCTGCTGCTGGTCAAGGTCCGCGCGGACCGCAACGCCCGCGGCCAGGTGCTGGAGACGGTCGCCCTGTTCCGCGCCCGGGTGGTCGACGTCGCGCCGGACACGCTGACCATCGAGGCCACCGGCACCCCCGACAAGCTCGACGCGCTGCTGCGCGACCTGGAGCCGTTCGGCATCAAGGAGATGGTCCAGTCCGGCACGGTGGCCATCGGGCGCGGCTCCCGCTCGATCACCGCCGGCCCGGCGCTGCGCGCCGCCTGATTCGCACCCACCAGATTTCGACGGGCCGATGGGCACCGCCGTACGAAAGGGAAGTCAATGAGCGTTGAGGTGTTCTACGACGACGACGCCGACCTGGGCCTGATCCAGGGCCGCAAGGTCGCCGTGATCGGCTACGGCAGCCAGGGCCACGCCCACGCGCTGTCGCTGCGCGATTCCGGCGTCGACGTGGTGATCGGCCTGCCCGCCGGCTCGAAGAGCCGGCCGAAGGCCGAGGAGCAGGGCCTGCGTGTGCTCACGCCGGCCGAGGCGGCGGCCGAGGCCGACGTCATCATGATCCTGGCGCCGGACACCGCCCAGCGCGGCCTCTACGCCGAGGCGATCGCCCCGAACCTCGCCGCCGGCAAGGCGCTCTTCTTCGGCCACGGCTTCAACATCCGGTACGGCCTCATCAAGCCCCCGGCCGACGTGGACGTGGCGATGGTCGCCCCGAAGGGCCCCGGCCACCTGGTCCGCCGCCAGTACGTCGACGGCAAGGGCGTGCCCTGCCTCGTCGCCGTCGAGCAGGACGCCAGCGGCAACGCCTTCGGCCTGGCCCTGGCCTACGCCAAGGCGATCGGCGGCACCCGGGCCGGCGCGATCCGCACCACCTTCACCGAGGAGACCGAGACCGACCTCTTCGGCGAGCAGGCGGTGCTCTGCGGTGGCGCGGCGGCGCTGGTGCAGACCGGCTTCGAGGTGCTCACCGAGGCCGGCTATGCCCCCGAGGTGGCCTACTTCGAGTGCCTGCACGAGCTGAAGCTCATCGTCGACCTCATGTACGAGGGCGGCATCGCCCGGATGCGCTACAGCATCTCGGACACGGCCGAGTACGGCGACCTCTCCCGCGGCCCCCGCATCATCGACTCCCGGGTCAAGGAGGAGATGCGCAAGATCCTCGGCGAGATCCAGTCCGGCGAGTTCGCCCGCGAGTGGGTGGCCGAGGACGAGGCCGGCCGGCCGAACTTCGCCAAGTGGCGGGCCGAGGGCGCGGCGCACCCGATCGAGGAGACCGGGCAGAAGCTGCGCGCCATGATGAGCTGGGTCGACCGGCCGATCACCGAGACCGCCTGACCCTGCCTCGGGGCAGCTCCGACGCGGCCCGCGGCCCGACGCTCTCCCCGGCGTCGGGCGGCGGGCCGCCGTCATCTCCACGGTCCCCGGTGCGGTCCGCTCACCTGGTGGGACCGGGTGACCAACGCCTCGGCCGGCCGCACCCGGGCCCGCGCGCCGGGTGAACGCGGGGTGACGGACGCGCGACGAGCCTGTGTGAGGGCGCTCACCCCGCGGTCCGCGACCCGGAGGGCGAACCGACCCCTACCATCCTTGGTGGGTGCTGCTCGCGGCACCCGACGGCCACGGCACGGACCGGCGCAGGGCGCAGAGCGGCGTCCCGACGCCCCAGGCCGACCAAAAATCCGAGCGTCTACGAGGACCGATGAATCCTGTCGTACTGATCGCCGAAGAACTCGCTCCCGCCGCCATCGAGGTGCTCGCGCACGACTTCGACGTGCGTCACGTGGACGGCACCGACCGCCCCGCCCTGCTCTCCGCGCTCTCCGAGGCCGACGCGGTGATCGTACGCAGTGCCACCCAGATCGACGCCGAGGCGGTCGCGGCGGCCCCGCGGCTGAAGGTGGTCGCCCGCGCCGGCGTCGGGCTGGACAACGTCGAGGTCCCGGCCGCGACCGCGCGGGGCGTCATGGTCGTCAACGCGCCCACCTCCAACATCGTGTCCGCCGCCGAGCAGGCGCTGGCCCTGCTGCTCGCCGTGGCCCGCAACACCGCGAGCGCCAGCGCCGCGCTGAAGGCCGGCGAGTGGAAGCGGTCGAAGTACACCGGCGTGGAGATCCAGGGCAAGACCGTCGGCGTGGTCGGCCTCGGCCGCATCGGTGTGCTCTTCGCGCAGCGCATCGCCGCCTTCGGCACCCGGCTGATCGCGTACGACCCGTACATCCAGCCGGCCCGCGCCGCGCAGCTCGGCGTCCGGCTCGTCGGCTTGGAGGAGCTGCTCCGGGAGAGCGACTTCATCTCGATCCACCTGCCGAAGACCCCGGAGACGGTGGGGCTCATCGGCGAGAAGGAACTGGCGGTCGTCAAGCCGGGCGTGCGGATCGTCAACGCCGCCCGCGGTGGCCTGGTCGACGAGCAGGCGCTCGCGAACGCCATCGCCGAGGGGCGGGTCGCCGGCGCCGGCGTCGACGTCTACGCCAAGGAGCCCTGCACCTCCTCGCCGCTGTTCGCCTTCGACAACGTGGTGGCCACCCCGCACCTGGGCGCCTCCACCCACGAGGCGCAGGACAAGGCCGGCCTGGCCGTGGCGAAGAGCGTCAAGCTGGCGCTCCAGGGCGAGTTCGTGCCGGACGCGGTGAACGTGCAGGCCGGCGGCGTCGTCGCCGAGGACGTGCGGCCGCTGCTGCCGCTGGCCGAGAAGCTCGGCCGGGCCTTCACGGCCCTGGCCGGCGGGGTGGCCGCCAGCGTCACCGTCGACGTGCGCGGCGAGGTCGTCGCCAATGACGTGTCGGTGCTCAAGCTCGCCGCCACCAAGGGCCTGTTCAGCTCGGTGGTGGAGGAGCAGGTCACCTACGTCAACGCGCCGCACCTGGCCGCCGAGCGGGGCGTCGAGGTCACCCTCGCCACGCAGGCCGAGACCGTCGACCACCCGAACCTGGTCACCGTCCGCGGCGCGCTGCCGGACGGCCGGACGGTGAGCGTCTCCGGCACGGTCACCCACACCGGCACCCGGGACGTGCTCAAGCTGACCGAGGTGGACGGTTTTGACGTGGAGATCGGCGCGGAGGGCATCCTGGTCTTCCTGCGCTACGTCGACCGGCCCGGCGTGGTCGGCACCGTCGGCACGCTGCTCGGCGAGGCCGGCGTGAACATCGCCGCCATGCAGGTGGCCCGCCGCGAGGCCGGTGGCGAGACGCTCATGACGCTCACCGTCGACCAGGCCCTCGGGGCGGACCTGCTCACCTCGGCGGCCGACTCGATCGGCGCGGTCGCGGCCAGCGCCGCCGACCTGCGCGACGAGTAGTCCGGTCACGACGCATCGGGGGCCCGGCCGCACGGCCGGGCCCCTCGCCGTGTCCCGAGGTCAGGGCTCGACGCGGGCCGGCGGCGGGTAGACCGAGCCGTCCTGCGCGTCGAAGAGCATCAGGTCGTGCTCGCCGGCCAGCCGCTCGATGTCGAGCAGCACCTCGTCCGCGCAGGTGGGGAAGAGGTTCATGACCACGTGGTCGACGGCCGCGTGCAGCGGGGCCACCTCCCAGGGCGTGCCCGGGCCGGCCGGCCGGTCGGGATACCTGGCGGTGATGGCCCGGTAGAAGCCGACCACCCGCGGGTCGGGATATTGCTCGCCGTGCCGCCCCTCGCGGCACCGCTGCACCGCCGCCCGCACCTCGTCGGGCGTGGCCCCGGCCGGCAGGGCCCACACGCTCAGATCGAAACTCACGGCGGACAGCGTGCCATCCCCGGTGTGCGCCGTCACACCTGCCCCGCCACGGGTCGGCTCGCGGATTGCCGACAGGACGCTTGACGGTCCGCTGTGGAGACTCTTGCGTCGAGTTGCGTCGATTCGCTAGCGTACCCGTGCGGTCACTGGCTGAGTCGACACTCCGGCCCGTCTTCGGGTGGCGCGGTCGGCCCACCGGCCCACCGGCCCGCACCCCTCGATTGCGCGAGCCACGCGCACTCGTCGCTGACCGGCCCTCACGGTCGTTGCCGAGACCGTGGGGGCCGATCGCGGACGCGTCCCGGATGCGAAGGCGGGGCGGCGCGCCGCGCGGTCAGCGCCGGTGGGCGAAGAGCGCCCGGTAGTCCGAGCCGTTGCGGAACCAGGCCAGCCCTGCCGGGCCGGCGGCGTACAGGGCGGTGGCGTAGGCGTCGGCCACCGCGAGGTCCGGGCCGACCACCGTGGCAGCGACCAGCTGATCGGCCGGCTCGCCGGTGTGCGGGTCCACCACGTGCCCCCGCCGCCCGGTCACCCCGGAGGTCCCCACCGCGCCGGCGGTCATCTCCAGCACCAGCGGCGCCCGCTGCCCGTCGGTCGGGTGGTGCACGGCGACCCGCCACGGGCCGCCGTGCGCGGCGTGGCCCCGGACGGTGAGGTCGGCCCCGGCGAGCACGGCGTAGTCGTGTACGCCCGCGGCGCGCAGCCGGGCGGCGGCGCGCTCCACCGCCCACCCGCCGAGCAGGCCGCCCGGGTCGAAGCCGCCCGGCACCGCCCAGGCGTCGAACCACCCGTCGGTCGCCGCCCGCATGGCGGCGCAGCGGTCCACCAGGTCGGCCAGCGGCGGGTACGACTCGGGGCTGATCTCGCCCCGGCGCAGCTTCGACACGAGGCTGTCCGGCTGGTTCGGCCCGTAGGTGAGGTCGACGGCGCGCAGTTCGGCGACCGCGTCCCGGAGCGCCTCGCCGACGCCCCGGCGGCCCAGCCACTCGGGCGCGTTGAGCAGCAGCGAGTATTCCGCCGTGGAGGTGCGGACGGTGTGCCGGACGCTGATCCGGTCTCCGGCGGTGCCGCCGGCCCGCTCCACGCGGTGACTGCGGGTACCGAGGCGCAGGTCGGGGCGGCGGTGGCGGAAGGCCGACTGGTCGATCCAGCGCGTGCGGGGCTGCTCGTCCGCCCAGCGGGCCCGCCGCTGCTCCTCGATCGGCATGACACTGCTCCTCGCTGACCACGCCGCAGCGCCGCGGCGAAAGCCGGTCACGGGCCCCCGTCGACCCCGTCGCCACCGACCCTAAGCAGTGGACATGACCGCACCATGAATGCCACCTGGGAGAGTCCTGTGCATCCGGCTTTCCCGAATAGTGGAAGACGCGTACCGGGAGCCGGGACGGCGACGTACGGTTGCGCCAGAGCGACGAGGTGAGGAGCGCAGGTGGCACGCATCGCGGTGGTGGCCGGGGACGGCATCGGACCCGAGGTGGTCGGGCAGGCCCGCAAGGTCATCGACGCGGTGCTCCCCGGGGTCGAGGCCACCGAGTACGACCTCGGCGCCGCACGCTACCACCGCACCGGCGAGGTGCTGCCCGACTCGGTCCTCGACGAGCTGGCCGGGCACGACGCCATCCTGCTCGGCGCGGTCGGCGACCCGACCGTGCCCCCGGGCGTGCTGGAGCGGGGCCTGCTGCTCAAGCTCCGCTTCGCCTTCGACCAGTACGTCAACCTCCGCCCCTCCCGGCTCTGGCCCGGCGTCGCCGGCCCGCTGGCCGCCGTCAAGCCCGGCGAGGTCGACCTCGTGGTGGTCCGCGAGGGCACCGAGGGCCTCTACGCGGGCGCCGGCGGCTCCCTGCACCGGGACACCCCGGCCGAGGTGGCCACCGAGGAGAGCCTGAACACGCGGCACGGCGTCGAGCGGGTGATCCGTGACGCGTTCGCCCGGGCCCGCCGCCGGGAACGGCGCAAGGTCACCCTGGTGCACAAGACCAACGTGCTCACCCACGCCGGCTCGCTGTGGTCGCGCGCCTTCGCGGCCGTCGCCGCCGAGTTCCCCGACGTGACCACGGAGTACCAGCACGTCGACGCCGCCGCGATGTTCCTGGTGACCAACCCGTCGCGCTACGACGTGGTGGTCACCGACAACCTCTTCGGCGACATCCTCACCGACATCGCCGCCGCGGTGACCGGCGGCATCGGGCTGGCGGCCAGCGGCTGCATCAACCCGGAGGGGCGCTACCCCTCGATGTTCGAGCCCGTGCACGGCTCCGCGCCGGACATCGCCGGCCGGGGGACCGCTGACCCGGTGGCCGCCGTGCTCTCCGCCGCGCTCCTGCTCGACCAGCTCGGCCACGCCGACGCCGCCGCGCGGGTCACCGCCGCGGTCGCCACCGAGCTGGCCGGGCGTACGCCGGGTGCGCCGATGCGCACCGAGGAGGTCGGCGACCGCCTCGCCGGCCACGCCGTAGCCTGACCGGGCCGTCACGATCGGCCCGGATCCGGGCCGCCAGACCCGTACCCGGGCCCGCTCCCGTACCGGTCCCGGCCGGGCCGCCCTTCCGGTGCGCCCGATGTGCCGGGGCGGAGCTATCCGCTGAACGACCGTTCGGGGTAAGTTTCTGGCACCAGTGACGTCGGCGTGCGATCCCGCATGCCGTGGACCCGCAGGGAGGTCAGCGCGATGAGCGGTGGTGACAAGCTCGATTTCGAGATCCGTCCGAATCCCGCGCCGGTAACCGCCGCCGACCGGGCCGCCCTGCTGGCGAACCCGGGCTTCGGCCGGGTGTTCACCGACCACATGGTGACGATCCGCTACGCGGAGGGCAAGGGCTGGTACGACGCCCGGCTGGAGGCACGCGCACCGATCCCGATGGACCCCGCCGCCGCGGTCCTGCACTACGCGCAGGAGATCTTCGAGGGGCTGAAGGCGTACCGCACCGGAGACGGGTCGGTGACGATGTTCCGCCCGGAGGCCAACGCGGCCCGCTTCGCCGCCTCGGCGCACCGGCTGGCCATGCCGGAGCTGCCGGCGGAGACGTTCGTCGAGTCGCTGCGCCGGCTGGTCGAGATCGACCAGGCCTGGATCCCGGAGCACGAGGACGCCAGCCTCTACCTGCGCCCGTTCATGTTCGCCAGCGAGGTCTTCCTCGGCGTCCGCCCGGCCAACGAGTACCTCTACTGCGTGATCGCCTCGCCCGCCGGGGCGTACTTCGCCGGTGGGGTCAAGCCGGTCACGGTGTGGGTCTCGCCGGACTACACCCGGGCGGCACCCGGCGGCACCGGCGCGGCCAAGTGCGGCGGCAACTACGCCGCCTCGCTCGCCGCCCAGGCCGAGGCCATCGAGGCCGGCTGCGACCAGGTGGTCTTCCTGGACGCGGTGGAGCGGCGCTTCGTCGACGAGCTGGGCGGCATGAACGTGTTCTTCGTCTACGACGACGACACCCTGGTCACGCCGCCGCTGACCGGCACCATCCTGCCGGGCATCACCCGCGACGCGATCCTCACCCTGGCCGCTGAGTCGGGGCACAAGGTGCAGGAGCGGCCGGTCAGCTTCGCCGACTGGCAGGCCGACGCCGCCAGCGGGCGGCTGCGCGAGGTGTTCGCCTGCGGCACCGCCGCGGTGATCACTCCGATCGGCGGGGTGCGCTTCCCGGACGGGGAGTTCCTGATCGGCGGCGGCGAGCCGGGCCGCTCCACCATGGCGCTGCGCCAGAAGCTGGTGGACATCCAGCGTGGCCGCGCCGAGGACCGGCACGGCTGGGTCACCCGCGTTCTCTGACCGTCCACCCGCACGTCCCGCACGGCCGGCCCGTTCCACGGCGCCGGCCGTGCGCGCGTTCCGCCCCGTCAGTCGAGGAGGTGGGTGCGGAGCGCGGTGAGCTGCTCGTCCGTCACGCCGGCGTGGCGGAGGTAGCCCTCGACCGAGCCGTGGCCCGCGCGCAGCTCGGTGAGGAAGAGCATCATCGCCTCGGCGGGGGAGGCGAGGAACGGCGGTGGGGGCTCCTCGGCGTCCGGAAGGGTGGCCCGGACCCAGGCGCTGAACCGCTCGGATGCGACGGTGCTGAGCGCGTAGTCGGCGGCGATCTCGTCGTCGGGCACGCCGAGCACGGCCAGGGTGAGCCCGCAGACGATGCCGGTGCGGTCCTTGCCGGCGACGCAGTGCACCACGACGGGTGCGTTGGCGCTGTCGGCGATGAGGCCGACCGCCTCGGCCAGCCCGGCGGTGCCGGTGCGGGCCAGGTCGGCGTAGCGGTCGGCGAGGTAGCGCGCCAGGTCGCTGCCCGGTTCGTACATCCGCTCGGCCCAGTCCTGGTGCTCGGGGTGGATGTGCCGGTAGGTCAGCCCGTCGTAGGCCGGGACCCGGCCGTCCCGGGCCACCTCGGTGGGGCGGCGCAGGTCGATGACGGTGCGGATGCCGAGCGCGGTGAACGCGGCCCGGTCGGTCTCGTCGATGCGGTGCAGCGAGTCGGAACGGTAGAGCCGGCGGTGCCGGACGGTGCGCCCGTCCCGGGTGCGGTAGCCGCCGACATCGCGGAAGTTGAACAGCGCGGGAAAGGGGGTCTCCAGGGCGTCCATCCCTGACACGGTAACGGCCGGCGGGGCCACGATGTGCCCCGCCGGCCGCTGGTTACAGGTGTCTCCGATTACCGGGCCGTGCCCGGCGGGATCGACGAGTAGGTGTCGTCGTAGTAACCGCCGAGCTTGTCCCGGTACGCCGGGTCCGTGTCGGTGGTCTCGTCGTACTCGGGCGCGGCCTTGATCTGGTCCTTGCTCCGGTCGACGTAGACCTTCCGCTCGTCGTGGTCGACGTGGTTGACGGTGCCGGCCGGCAGCATGACCTTCTTGCCGAAGATCCACGGCCCGGTGTCGACCACGAGGAAACTGGAGTTCACCTCGTGGCTGGCCCGGTCCACCTTGCCGATTCCGCCGTCACTCGCCTCCACCTTGTAGCCGACCAGGTCGACACCGGTCACCCCGGCGTCGTCCCGGTAGCTCCACGGATCGAAACGCGCATCCGGCGTCCCGTGGGTCGTTCGAGGGTCGAGCCGCTCCATGGCGTCAACACTCCCTATCTCGACTTCTGGGGGATGTGCCTGTCGTATCCCTTGCTACCCGGATGCGAAGATCGATACACCCGGCCGGCTCAGGCCAGTGCGGCCTCCGCGTCCAGGGCCACCGCGGCGGCGTGCACGACGGCCGCGATGCGCAGCCCCTCGTGCACCTGGTCGCGGCTGAACCCGGAGGCGCGCAGCGTCTTCTCGTGCGACTCCAGGCAGACACCGCAGCCGGTGATCGCCGAGACGGCGAGGCTCCAGAGCTCGAAGTCGGCCTTCTCCACCCCGGGCCGGGCGATGATCTGCATCCGCAGCCGGGCCGGCAGCGAGGCGTACTGCTCGTCGCCGATGAGGTGCTTGGCCCGGTAGTAGACGTTGTTCATCGCCATGATGGTGGCGGCGCCCTTGGCCGCCTCGACGGCCTCCGGCGTGAGGTGACCGGCCGCCTCGGCGGCGATCTCCCGCAGCACCACCGGGTTGCGGGCCGCCACCGCGCAGGCCAGGGCGGTGCCCCAGGCCTGCTCGGGCTTCAGCGTCGAGGTGGTGATGGTGGAGCCGAGGTTGAGCCTGATGTCCTTGGCGTACTCCGGCAGGGCCGCCTTGACCGCGTCCAGACCCATGCTCAGGCCCCGGCGCCGGCGAGCAGCGCGTTGGCGTCCAGGGTGGCGCCGCCCTTGTTCCAGTTGCACGGGCAGAGCTCGTCGGTCTGCAGGGCGTCGAGCACCCGCAGCACCTCGGAGACGTTCCGGCCGACCGAGCCGGCGGTCACCATGGCGAACTGGATCTCGTTGTCCGGGTCCACGATGAAGGTGGCCCGCTGGGCCACGCCGTCCTCGCCGAGCACGCCGCAGTCCGCGGTCAGCTCACGCTTGATGTCGCTGAGCATCGGGAAGGGCAGGTCGCGCAGGTCCGGGTGGTCCTTGCGCCAGGCGTAGTGGACGAACTCGTTGTCCACGGAGACACCGAGGACCTGGGCGTCCCGGTCGGCGAACTCGCCGTTGAGACGGCCGAACTCGGCGATCTCCGTCGGGCAGATGAAGGTGAAGTCCTTCGGCCAGAAGAAGACGACGCGCCACTTGCCCTCGTACGTCTTGTGGTTGATCGTCTCGAACGCCTTGTCGGCGTCGAGCGAGACGCAGGCGGTGAGTTCGTACTCGGGGAAGCGGTCACCGACAGTGAGCACGGGTCCTCCTTGACGGCGGCCCGGCGACGACGCCGGGCCGGTAACTGGATCTGTTCCAGATGTTGCCGGAGCCCGGTTCGCGCCCGCCGCCGGGCAGGTGACCTGTTAAGTCGATCACCGGTCCGTCCCGCGATGTGGGTTTCTCCTCCCAAAACCCGGAGCGGGGTGGCAGAGTACGGACCGTGACCAGCTCCGTCCTGATTATTGGCAGCTAGCGCGCCGGCCTTCCCCCTCGCCGAGCGCGCAGACCTCCCGCATCCGCGGGGGGTCTTTTTGTTGCTCCCCGCCCGTCCGAGAAGAGGACTCCCATGACCTTCCAGGTGTACGACACGACGCTGCGCGACGGCGCCCAGCGCGAGGGGCTCACGTACTCGGTGGTCGACAAGCTGGCGGTGGCCCGCCTGCTCGACGACCTCGGGGTCGGCTTCATCGAGGGCGGCTGGCCGGGCGCGGTGCCGAAGGACACCGAGTTCTTCCGACGCGCCCGCACCGAGCTGGAGCTGCGGTACGCGATCCTGGTCGCGTTCGGGGCCACCCGCAAGGCCGGCGTCGCGGTCGAGGACGACCCGCAGGTGAGCGGGCTGCTCGACGCGGGAACCCCGGCCGTGGCGCTGGTCGCCAAGGCGGACCTTCGGCACGTCGAACGGGCGCTGCGCACCACCGCCGACGAGAACCTGGCGATGATCCGCGACACGGTCGCGTACCTGGTGGCGCAGGGGCGGCGGGTCTTCGTCGACGGCGAGCACTTCTACGACGGCTACCGGTACGACCCGGCGTACACGGCGGCGGTGGCGGAGACCGCGCTCGCCGCCGGGGCGGAGCGGTTCGTGCTCTGCGACACCAACGGCGGCATGCTGCCCTCCCAGGTCACCGCCGCCATCACCGACCTGACCGCGCGCACCGGGATCGCCCCGGAGGTGCTCGGCATGCACGCCCAGAACGACACGGCCTGCGCGGTGGCCAACACGATCGCGGCCGTCGAGGCCGGCGTCCGGCACGTCCAGGGCACCGCCAACGGCTACGGCGAGCGCCCCGGCAACGCCGACCTCTTCGCGATCCTGGGCAACCTCCAGCTCAAGCTCGGCATGCCCGTCCTACCGGAGGGCTGCCTGGAACAGATGGTGCGGGTCTCGCACGCCATCGCCGAGATCGCCAACATCGCCCCCGACACCCACCAGGCGTACGTCGGGGCCGCCGCCTTCGCCCACAAGGCGGGGCTGCACGCGAGCGCGATCAAGGTCGACCCGTTGCTCTACAACCACGTGGATCCCTCGGTGGTGGGCAACGGCATGCGGATCCTGGTGACCGAGATGGCCGGCCGGGCCAGCGTCGAGCTCAAGAGCCGTGAGCTGGGCCTGGATCTGGCCGGCCATCCGGACGCCCTGTCCAAGGTCACCAGCCGGGTCAAGGAGCTGGAGG
This sequence comes from Micromonospora sp. NPDC004551, assembly GCF_040609975.1. NCBI lineage: Bacteria > Bacillati > Actinomycetota > Actinomycetes > Micromonosporales > Micromonosporaceae > Micromonospora > Micromonospora sp. NPDC004551. The sequence continues at coordinate 86,306 of NZ_JBEXLM010000003.1, forward strand.
CGGGCGGCTGGTCGTTCGAGGCCGCCGACGCCTCGTTCGAGCTGCTGGTCCGCTCCGAGCTGCCGGATGCCGCGCCGGCCCGGCCGTTCGCGCTGGAGTCCTACCGGGTGCTGGTCGAGCACCGCGAGGACGGCGCGGTGGTCTCCGAGGCCACCGTCAAGATCCGGGTACGCGGCGAGCGCGTCATCGCCACCGCCGAGGGGAACGGTCCGGTCAACGCCCTGGACGAGGCGCTGCGGGTGGCGCTGGCCCGGCACTACCCGGAGCTGCGGGAGTTCGAGCTGGCCGACTACAAGGTGCGCATCCTGGAGGGCAGCCACGGCACCGGCGCGGTGACCCGGGTGCTCGTGGAGACCGCCGGGGCCGGCCGTGACTGGACCACGGTCGGCGTCCACCCGAACGTGGTCGAGGCGAGCTGGCACGCGCTGGTCGACGCCCTCACCTACGGCCTGGACCGGGCCCGCGTCTGAGCCTCACGCGGCCGGCAGCCGCAGCTCGGCCAGCACGGCACGGTGGTCGCTGCCCGGCACGGCGTGCACGCTGACCGCCCGCACCGCGATGCGCCGGTCGGCCAGCACGTGGTCGATGGTGACCGGCGGGATCGGGTCACCGTCGTAGGGACCCCAGGTGCCGGAGAGCCCGGCGCCGGCCGCGTCGGCGGCGTCCACGTAGCCGCTGGCGATCAGGTCGCGCAGCGGGGCGTGGTCGAGGGTGGCGTTGAAGTCGCCGGCCAGCACGCTCAACCCGCCCTCCGGGGTGGCCGGTGGCTGGGCCCGCAGGTCGGTCCACCAGTTCGGCACCCACCCGACCACGGCCGGGGCGGCCGGGTGGACCGACTCGACCCGTAGCGGGGGCGTGCCCGGCACCGCCACCGTCCCGTATGCCTGGCTGAAGAAGGAGCCCTGGTTGCGCCGGAACCCGGTGCCGCTGAGCGGGTGGCGCGCGTACAGGCCGGAACCGGTGGTGCCGACCTCGGGATTCAGCGTCCGGTAGGGCAGCAGGGTGGCCAGCCCGAGCCGGTCCAGCTCGGCGGCGATCTCCGGGGTGAACTCCTGCACGGTGAGCACGTCCACCCGGTGCGTCCGGACCAGGTCGACCAGCCGCGCCGGATCCGCGCCGCCCTTGCGCAGGTTGGCGGTGAGCAGGCGGAGCACCGGCCCGTCCACCGCGGGCCGGTCGTCGTGGACGGCCCGTGGCGCCACCGCGGCGACCAGCGTCAGCGCGGCGAGGACCGCGACCACCGCGGGTGCGCGGCGCCGCAGGGCGAGTGCCACCACCACGGCGGCCGGCGCGGCGGCGGCGACGTACGGCGTGAAGGCGACCATCTGGACCAGTGGCCCCCGTTCCAGCCCGGCGAGCCGGAGCGCCGCCCAGGCGGCGAAGGGCACGGCCGCCAGCCAGCACGCGATCGTGGCGAGCCGCCCCCTCGTGATCATGACCGTCACGCTACACGCCCCGGTTTCACGAATGGTCCGGCACCGAACTCTCACAATTATCGAAAGCATTTTTCAGTAGCGGCAATGCAAATGTGAGCTATTGACCGTCCACATTTTCCGGTGCTAGTTTCCACCTGGTCGAGACGTCGCGACTCTCCGTAGTAATACCAGTTCAAAGGCCAGGTAGCTCGACACTGATGGTGCGCTCAGAACTGCGCCTGGCTCCCGTGCCGCATCCATCCGACCCGTGCCTGCACGCGGGCCGGCCCTATCACCACGGTCACAAAAGGGAGATCTGTCATGGCCACATTCCTCAAGCGCAAGGCGACGGTGGTGGCCCTCGCCGCGCTGTCCCTCACCCTGGCCGGCGGGGGCATCGCGGCCGCCGCCCACCCGGCGGCGAAGGCGCCGGCCGGTGTCGCGCAGCCCGGTGTCCGGCAGCCCGGTCACCAGCCCGCGGTGACCGCCGCCGAGACCCGGGCCGCGAAGGCCGCGCTGCGGGCGACCCTGGCCGCGCCGGCGCCCGGGCTGGTCGCCTGGGCGGTGGTCGGCGCCAACGGGACCCTGCTCCAGCACTCCCCGAACGTCGTGAGCGCCACGAAGTTCTCCCCCTCCACGCCGGGCCAGTTCGCCGGGCAGTACCAGGTGACGCTCGACTACGCGGTCAACCTCAAGGGTCTGCACGCCACGATCGGCACGAACGACGCGGCGAACGTTCCACCGGCGGGTGAGGTGGCGGTGGCGCCCCGCTACCTGATCCCGAACGCGGTCTTCGTCCAGACCCGCAGCTCCAGCGGCGGGTACGCGGACCGGCCGTTCCACCTGCTCATCGCCAACTGATCCCCGCCGGCGGCCGGCCCCCACTCCCGGGTGGGGGCCGGCCGCCGTACCCGCCTGCCCCGGTCTGCCCCGGCCCGCACCCGCTCGCGCCGTTGCGGACCGGCCGGGGGAGTCGTCCCGATCCGGCCCGGGAACGGTCGCCGAGGGGCCGATAATCCGACGTTTGTCTGCACGCCGGCACGGGAAGCAAGCACCGTGACGGACATCTCGGACACCCTGGCCAGCGTGCCCAGCCCGGTCGATGCCGACGCGAGCGGCGTCGAGCTGGAACAGACCCTCTTCGAGGTCAAACGCGTGATCGTCGGGCAGGATCGCCTCGTCGATCGGCTGCTCACCGCACTGATCGCCGACGGCCACTGCCTGCTCGAGGGCGTGCCGGGGGTGGCCAAGACCCTCGCGGCGCAGACCCTCGCCACCGTGGTCGGCGGCACCTTCTCCCGGATCCAGTTCACCCCCGACCTGGTCCCCTCGGACATCGTGGGCACCCGTATCTACCGGGCCTCCACCGAGGCGTTCGATGTGGAGCTGGGCCCGATCATGGCGAACCTGGTGCTCGCCGACGAGATCAACCGGGCCCCGGCCAAGGTGCAGTCGGCGCTGCTCGAGGCGATGGCCGAGCGGCAGGTCTCCATCGGCGGCCGGAGCTGGCCGGTCCCCGACCCGTTCCTGGTGCTGGCCACCCAGAACCCGATCGAGTCGGAGGGCGTCTACCAGCTTCCCGAGGCGCAGCGCGACCGCTTCCTCATGAAGGTTGTCGTCGACTACCCGAGCGACGCCGACGAACTGGCCATCCTCTACCGGATGAGCACCGAGCGGCCGACCCCGCGCCCGGTGCTCGACCCGGCCCGGCTGCGCGAACTCCAGCGGCGCGCCGCCGACGTCTACGTGCACCACGCCCTCGCCGAGTACGTGGTCCGGCTCATCCTCGCCACCCGGGACCCCGGGCGGTTCGGGCTGGCCGAGATCGCGCCGCTGCTCGCGTACGGCGCGAGTCCCCGGGCCACCCTCGGGCTGGTGGCGGCGGCCCGGGCGCAGGCGCTGATCCGCGGCCGGGACTACGTGCTCCCGGAGGACGTCCGGGACCTGGCGGTGGACGTGCTGGCCCACCGGCTGGTGCTCTCCTTCGACGCGGTGGCCGACGGGGTCTCCGCCGAGGCGCTGGTCCGCCGGCTGGTCGAGGCGGTCCCGCCGCCCCGGGTGATCACCGGGCATCCGGAGGCGGCGGCGGACCTGGCGGCGGCATGAGGCGCCGGGACGCACCCACCGCGCCCGACCCCGGGCTGGCCGACCTGGCCCCCGACCAGCGCCTGCGCCGGCTGGAACTGACCGTCACCCGGCGGCTCGACGGGCTGCTGCACGGCCAGTACCGCGGCCTGCTGCCCGGCCCCGGCAGCGAGGCGGCCGGCAGCCGGGAGTACCGGCCCGGCGAGGACGAGGTACGCCGGATGGACTGGGCGGTGACCGCCCGGACCACCGTCCCGCACGTACGCGAGGTCGACGCCGACCGCGAGCTGACCACCTGGCTGCTGGTCGACGCCAGCCCCAGCATGGAGTACGGCACGGCCACACTGGACAAACGGGAGCTGGCGGTGGCCGCCGTGGCGGCGGTCGGCTTCCTCACCGCCGGCGTCGGCAACCGCCTCGGCGGCCAGGTGCTCGCCCCGGACGGGATCCGCCGGTTCCCGGCCCGCGGCGGGCGTACCCACCTGCTCGGGCTGCTCCGCGCCCTGCTGGGCGCGCCGCGCACCGACGGGCACCCGGTGACGCCGGGCCTGCACGACGGGTTGGACGGGCTCCAGCGGATGGCCACCCGGCGCGGGCTCGTGGTGGTCGTCTCCGACTTCCTCGACGGGCTGGCCGACGATCCGGACGCCGCCCCGGCCTGGGAGGCCGTGCTGCGCCGGCTGGCCGTCCGGCACCAGGTGCTGGCGGTCGAGGTGACCGACCCGCGCGAGCTGGAGCTGCCCGACGTCGGGCTGGTCACCCTGGTCGACCCGGAGACCGGCCGCCGGCGCGAGGTGTGGACCGGTGACCCGGGCCTGCGCGAGCGGTACGCCCAGGCCGCCGCCGCCCAGCGCGAGCAGGTGCGCGACGCGCTGCGCCGGTCCGGTGCGACGCACCTGGCGCTGCGTACCGACCGGGACTGGAGCGCCGACATCGTCCGGCACGTGCACGCCCAGCGCCGGCTCGCCGCCGCGCCCGCCGCGGCCCGGGGAGGTGCGGCGTGACCTGGGAGTCGCCCGCCCGCCTCTGGCTCCTGCTCGGCGTCGCCGGGCTGGTCGTCGGCTACCTGGCCATGCAGCGCCGGCAGAGCCGGTACGCGGTGCGTTTCACCAACCTGCGGCTGCTGGACCGGGTCGCCCCGCAGCGGCCGGCCTGGCGCCGGCACGTCCCGGCGGGACTCTTCCTCGCCATGCTGGCGCTGCTGGTGGTCGGCTTCGCCCGGCCCAACGCCGAGGTACGGGTGCCCCGGGAACGGGCCACCGTCATGGTGGCGGTGGACGTGTCGACCTCGATGCTGGCCGGCGACGTCGACCCGGACCGGCTGACCGCCGCCAAGGAGGCCGCCCGCCGGTTCGTCGACGGGCTGCCCGACGAGTTCAACGTGGGGCTCGTCGCGTTCGCCGGCAGCGCGGCCGTGCTGGTGCCGCCGAGCACCGACCGGGAGGCCCTGCACGAAGGGGTCGACCGGCTGGCCGAGGGGATCACCGGGGTCCAGGGCACCGCCATCGGCGAGGCCATCAGCACCTCGCTGGGCGCGGTCAAGAGCCTGGACGCCAAGGCCGCCAAGGACCCGCCGCCGGCGCGGATCATCATCCTGTCCGACGGCGCGAACACGTCCGGCATGGACCCCATGGAGGCGGCCGGCCAGGCGGTGGCGGCCAAGGTGCCGGTGCACACCATCTCGTTCGGCACCGCGTCCGGCTCCGTCGACCGGGGCGGGCGGGCGATCCAGGTGCCGGTCGACGGGCAGACCCTCAAGGCGGTCGCCGAGGAGACCGGGGGCGGCTTCCACGAGGCGTCCACCAGCGCCGAGCTGCGTGCCGTCTACGAGGACATCGGCACCTCGGTGGGCTACCGCAAGGAACGGCAGGACATCTCGGCCCGCTTCATCGGCCTCGGGCTGGTCCTCGCCATGGGGGCCGCCGCCGGATCGCTGCGGTGGTTCTCCCGGCTGCCCTGACCAGCAAGGACCGGACGACGCACGACACGTGAGGAGCCCAGGTATGGCAGTGCAGACCGGACTCGGCGAGCCGCGCGGCCCGTGGTTCGTCTCGCCGGAGCTGGACCCGGACGGGCGCGGGCGCTGGGACGTACCCGGATCGGAGCGGGACGCCGCGCGGCGCGGCTGGCGCCGCCGCATGCTGAGCGCGGCGGCGGTGGTGGCCCTCTCCACGGTCTCGGGTGCGGCGGCCGGCACCTGGGCCGCCGACCGCGACGCACCCGGCCCGGCCGCGGCCTCCGCGGCGCCGGTGCCGGCGGAGCTGGTCACCGCCGCCGAGAGGACCGTTCCCGGGGTGGTCTCGGTGATGGTCGGCGGGTCGTCCGGCACGTCGGCCAGCGGCTCCGGTTTCGCCATCGACAACGAGCAGCACATCGTGACCAACGACCACATCCTGTCCCGGGGCGGCTCCGGACCGGTGACGGTGGAGACCTCCGACGGGCGCCGGTTCACCGCCGAGGTGGTGGGGCGGGAGCCGGGCAGCGACCTGGCGGTGCTGAAGGTGCCGGCGTCGGCCCGGTTGACGGCGCTGCCGCTGGCCAAGGCGAACTCCACCCGGGTGGGTGAGCCGGTGCTCGCGGTCGGCTCCCCGCTCGGCCTGGCCGGCACCGTCACGGCCGGTATCGTCAGCGCGCTCAACCGGCAGGTGCGCATCGGCAACGGACGGCACAGCGCCGTGCAGACCGACGCCTCCATCAACCCGGGCAACTCCGGTGGGCCCCTGGTCAACGCGCGCGGCGAGGTGGTCGGGGTGAACACGGCCATCGCCACCATCGACGGCAACGGCTCGATCGGCATCGGTTTCGCCATCCCGATCGACCAGGTGCAGCAGACCGCCGACACCATCATCGGCCGGGGCGGCTGACCGGGCCGGCGGGCCCTGACCTGCGCCGTCGTGCCGGGCGGGAACTGTCGGATATCCGGCGTGGGGCCATAGGCCCATAGAAATATTACGCTGAGTATGGATACTGGCGTGGGTGGAGCAAGCTGTCATCGCGGCCCTCCTCCTGGTGGGCCTGGTCATCGGCGCCGGTGTCGGCGCGTCGTACGCCCGCGCGCAGCGGGGTTGGAAGGACTACAAGACGATCCGGACCAGCGTGCCGGGCGCCCGGCGTACCGCCTGGATGGCGATCCGGGCGGTGGTCCTCAAGATCGGTGTGATCGCGCTGCTGCTGGTCGGGGCGGCGGCGTACGCGGCGGCCGGGTCGGATCACGAACGCGCGGACCCGGCGCCCACCCCGACCCCGACCGTGACCGCCACCCCGGGGCACCGCGCCGGCCGCTAACCTCGGGGCGTGGACGACGGACTGCGGGTGACCGACCGGCTCGTGGTGCCCGACGCCGAGCTGCGGGAACGCTTCTCCCGGTCGTCCGGCCCGGGTGGCCAGGGAGTCAACACGACCGACTCCCGGGTCGAGCTGAGCTTCGACCTGGCCGGGTCGCCGAGCGTGCCCGAGCCGCTGCGCGCCCGCGCGCTGGACCGGCTCGCCGGGCGGCTGGTCGACGGGGTGCTCACCGTGGCCGCCAGCGAGCACCGGGCGCAACTGGCGAACCGGGAGGCGGCCCGCGAACGGATGGCCGCCCTGCTGCGCGAGGCGGTCGCGCCGCCACCGAAGCCGCGCCGGCCCACCCGCCCGTCCCGCGCGGCCAAGGAGCGCCGGCTGGCCGAGAAGAAGCGGCAGTCCCAGCGCAAGCGCGACCGCCGGGTGGACGGCGACTGACCCGCCCGCGGGTCAGCGCGGCGGCACCGGCCCGGTCGCGGCCCCCTCGTGGTCGTGGAGCACCTCGAACGCGGTGAGGGCCAGGCACACCGCGGCCAGCAGGGCCAGCGCGAGCAACGCCGGCAGCCCGGCCGTCAGGGGCAGCAGCGCCGCCACCCCCAGGGCCTGCACCAGCCGGGCTCGACGCCAGCGCCCGGTCATCCGCAACCGGAACGCCTGGACGCCGAACAGGTAGAGCAGGACCCCGCCGAAGAGCGCGGCGTGCGCCAGCGGATACAGCGGCTCCCCGAGCTCGAAGAAGCCCCGGCTGCCCAGCACCGACATGGTCTTGCGCAGGCCGAGCGAGACCAGCACGATCCCCGCCACCATCGGCAGGTGCAGCCACGTGTACGCGTCGCGGGCCAGCCGGGTGCGGGCGCGCAGGTCGCTGGCCGCCAGCACCCGTTCCCCCTCGGTGCTGTCCCAACCGAAGTAGGCCCACCACAGGGCGGCCAGCAGGGCGGTGCCGAAGAAGACCGCCACCACGATCCGGGCCGAGATCGGCGTGTGGACCACGGCGCTGCCCATCGAGATCACCGCCTCCCCGAGCCCGATGATGATGATCAGACTGTGCCGGTCGGCCCAGTGCTCCGCCGAGCGCACACTGAGGTGGCGCAGGCCCACCCGGGCGTTCCCGGCCAGGTCGACCGCGATGGCGAGCAGCCACAACCCGACCCGCGGCGGGGAGAACTGGCGGACGTCGCCGACCGGCAGCGGCAGCAGCGCGGCGACCAGCATCAGGCCGAGCGAGACCAGGGTCGGCACGGCGGCCCACACCGGCGGCGTCCGCCACCCCGGATCCTGCCAGGCCACCAGCCCGAACGAGGCCAGGTGCAACAGCCGGATGGCCGCATAGCAGGCGACGAAGACCAGCGGCCCGGGCAGGCCGCCGCGCGAGTCGTCGAGCGCCTGCGGGCTGGCCAGCGTGATCAGCGCGGTGAGGGCCACCACCAGCACCATGACCAGGCGGACCACCGGACTCTCCGACCGGACCTCGGCCGCCAGCCAGACGTACGCGCACCAGGCCTGCCAGAGCACGGCGAGCACCAGGAGCCCGCGCGTCAGGCCGGTCCACGTCGGATCGTCGGCCATCAGCGCAGCCACCTGGAGGAACGCGTAGACGAAGACGAGGTCGAAGAAGAGCTCCTTCGGGGTGACCCCGGCGTGCCTCTGTACCGGGCCGATCATCGCGTGCAGCCGGCGGTGCCGGCGCCGGAAGACGGTCACGTCGGCCAGCGCGGTCGCGCCCACCGCCGCGGCCAGCAGGGCCAGCACGGCCAGCGTCGGCAGGTGCGGGGCGAGGGACGCCAGCCCGGCCACCAGCAGGATGCCGAGCACCGGGGACCGGCCCAGGATGCGCAGCGTCCGCACCTCGAACAGCACCAGCCCCAGCAGGTAGAGCACCACCCCGCCGTGGAGCACCACCAGCGTGAGCATCGGGCTCGCCTCGTCGCTGCCCACCTGCAGCTCGCTGAGCACCTTCTTCAGGCCGAGCGCCACCAGGATCAGCCCGGTCATCATCGGCAGGTGCAGGAAGCTGTACGCGTCCCGGCCGAGCAGCGCGCGCCGCGTGCCGACGGCCCGCTCCATCGCCTGCTCGGCCGCGAACCGGGCCACGTCGAAGTACGTCCACCACAGGCCGCCGGCCAGTGCCACCCCGAGCAGTGCCCCGACCAGCACCCCCGGGGTCAGCGGTTGGGTCGCCGCCACCCCCTGACTCAGCCCCACCGAGATGATCGACTCGCCGAACCCGATCAGGATGATCAGAGCGTGTCGCTCCGCCCAGTGCGAGATCGAGCCGATCCGCCACAGGTCCGCGGGGACCAGAGCCGCCCCGCCGTACTCGGCGACGATGGCGCAGCCCACCAGTGCGAAACGGATCCACTCCCCGGTCACGCCGTTCGACACCTGGCCGGGGACCAACGCGGCGGCGAGCAGGAACAGCGCGCCGGCCAACGCCGGAGGCCAGGCTCGCAGCGCCAGCCGCCGGAGTCCCTGCTGCCCGGCCGTGGCCACTGCGGCCAGGGCCAGCGCGGTGCCCCGCACGACCAGGTAGCAGAGGGCGAAGACCACCGGCCCGGACAGCCCGCCGGGCCTGTCGAGGAACGCCTCGCGCACCGTCAGGCCCATCACGAACAGGGTGGCGCTGAGCCCGAACATCACCACCGGCATGACCCCGCGGTCCAGGCGGACGGTGCTGCCCAGCCAGGCGAACGGCACCCAGCACCACCAGAGCAGCACGAGCAGCAGCAGGCCGCGCGGCAGCCCGGCCGGGTTGAGCTGCTCGGCGGTCACCCCGGTGATGTTGAGGAACGCGAAGACGAAGATCAGGTCGACGAAGAGCTCCAGCCGACTGACGCCGCCCGCGTCGCCGGCCAGCTGGATCCGACCGACGCCGCCCACCACCTCACTGTGCCAACCCGGCCGGGCCCGGACCGGAGATCCGTCCCAATCGACGTCGACCGGCCACGAGGCGGAAAACGGTTTGAGGACCCGCCACGCCGTCGCCCAGAATCCGCCGGGTGCCGAGCGATTTCTCCGTCAAGCCCACCCTCACCGGCGAACGTGCCCTGCTGCGCCCGTTCGTCGACGACGACCTCGCGGCCTTCGAGGCGATCCTGGCCGACCCCGAGGTGGCCCGGCTCACCGGCAGCCCGCCCGGAGAGGGGCTCGAACCGGCCCGGCTGCGGGCCTGGTACGGCACCCGTAACAGCCAGCCCGACCGGCTCGACCTGGCCGTGGTGGACCGGGCGACCGGGACCTGCGTGGGCGAGGTCGTCCTCAACGAGTGGGACCGGCACAACCTCAGCTGCAACTTCCGCACGCTGATCGGCCCCGCCGGGCGCGACCGCGGCCTCGGCACCGAGGCTGTCCGGCTCATCGTCGGGTACGGCTTCGAGCAGCTCGGCCTTCACCGGATCGGGCTGGAGGTGTTCGCCTTCAACCCGCGCGCCCGCCGGGTCTACGAGAAGGTCGGGTTCGTGGCCGAGGGCACGCTGCGGCAGGTCCTCCGGGACGGCGACGCCTGGGTGGACGCCACCGTCATGTCGGTCCTGGCCGACGAGTGGGCCGTGCACCGGGGCCACCCGGCCGGGTGACCCCGCGGGGACGGGCGTCCCTCAGCGGCGGGCCAGCGCCAGCACGCTCAGACCGAACATCAGCACACCCAGGGGCAGGTGGACCGACGGCACGTGCGCGATGCCGAGCACGACCTGGACCGAGGCGAGCACGAGGAAGCCCGACGCGTGCCAGATCGGCCGGGCCGAGCCGCCGCCCGGCTTCCAGGCCAGCACCGCCGCGAGCACGTACAGCATCGACGCCCCGTACATCACCCGGGCTCCGACGCTGTGCAGCGTCTCCCCGTAGGACGAGGTCAGCAGCAGCCCGGCGGAGACCGCCTGAAGGAAGATGGTCAGGGTCTGCAGGGTGATCGCGATCTGCAGGAACGAGAAGCCGCGCCGCGCGTTCGCCGTCACCGTCGCCGTCGCCTGGGTGGCCATGTCACAGTCCCCTTTTCCGCCCTCGGGCAGTAGATCGTTAAGGTTTCACCAGCCCGACGACACGGGCCGGCGAAAGGTAAGGCGAGGTCGGCCGGAAGCATGGGAACTGTGAGGAGCCGCACAGACGAGATCGCCGGCGAGCGACGCCAACTGATCAATGTCGCCTACCGGTTGCTCGGTTCGGTCACCGAGGCCGAGGACGCCGTCCAGGACGCCTACGCCCGCTGGTACGGGCTGCCACGAAGCCGGCAGGAGGAGATCCGGTCCCCCGGCGCCTGGCTGACGACGGTGACCAGCCGCATCTGCCTGGACCTGCTCGGCTCGGCACGGGCCCGCCGCGAACGCTATGTCGGCGCGTGGCTGCCCGAGCCGCTGCCCGACCGCACCGAGTGGGACCACGCGGGCGGCGCCGATCCCACCGGCCCGGCGGATCCCGCCGACCAGATCGTGCTGGACGAGTCCGTGGCCATGGCCTTCCTCGTCGTCCTGGAGTCGGCGACGCCCGCCGAGCGGGTGGCCTTCGTCCTGCACGAGGTCTTCCGGTACCCGTTCGCCGAGATCGCCGACGTCCTCGGCCGGACCCCGGCGGCCTGCAAGCAGCTGGCGGCCTCCGCCCGGCGGCGGGTCGGCGCCGCGCGCGCCCCGGTGCCGGCGACCGGCCATGCCGAGGTGGTGCGGCACGTCAAGAGGGCATGGGAGGCCAAGGACATCGCCGCCCTCGTCAGTCTCCTCAACCCGGCCGCCGTGATGACCGCCGACGGCGGCGGCCTGGTCGGCACCGTCCTGCACCCGGTCGAGGGCGGCGTACGCATCGCCCGGTACCTGGTCGCCATCGCCGACCGGGCACCGGGGCTCGAACTCGTGGAGCGGTCGGTCAACGGTGTGCCGGGCCTGGTGGCCCAGCACTCCGGCGTCGTCCTGACGGTGGCGTCGTTCGACGTCTCCGACGGGCGCGTCAGCCGGATCTGGGCGGTCCGCAACCCGGAGAAGCTGCGGCCGTGGACGCGGGAGGTCTAGCCTCCCGAGTCACACCCCGATCCGTGCCTCCGCCGGATCCAGCAGGGTCGCGCAGACCTCGATCAGCCGGGCTCGAAGGCGGCCGGCCCGCTGCGCGAACTCGCGTTGGCGTGCGACGTACTCCGCCTTGCCCTCTGGGGTCTCGATGGCCACCGGCGGTTCGCCGTACGAGGAGAAGTCGTACGGGGACGCCTGCATGTCGAGCAGCCGGATGTCCCTCGCCAGCGCGAAGCAGTCCAGCGCCAGCTCTCCCGGAACCGCGGGGCCCAGCTTGGTGGCCCACTTGTGGCAGTCCATCGAGGCGTGCAGGCAACCCGGCTGGTCGAGCTCCACCTGGCTCTCCCTCGTGGGCCGGAGCCGGTTGAGGCGGACCGCGTCCGGGGTGAAGAACCGGAACGCGTCGAAGTGCGTGCAGCGGATCTGGTGCGACTCGACCACCGCGTCGGTGCCCTCCTGGCCGAGGCGCAGGGGGAGCGGGTGCCGATGCTCCCGCTGGCGGTACACCATCGCCCACTCGTGCAGACCGAAGCAACCGGTGAAGGCCGGACGCGACGCGATCGAGGACAACAGCCGGTGGATGAAGCGCACCGACTCCGCCCGGTCGGCGAGGAACGCCACGGCGTCGAAGCTCACAGCCCCGTCCGCGTCCGCGGCGTACCACCGCCACTTCCCGTGTGGTGCGGGCCCGTCCGGGCCGGGCTCCAGGATGACCCCGACGCCCGGGTGCCACCGCCGCAGCATGGACGGCCTGGTGCCGTAGTAGTCGTAGAGGAAGTCGTCGATCGCGTGACGTTCCCCCGTCGCCTTCCGGGCGCGGTGCCCCGCGGTGAGGGAGTCGGCGCGCTCCTCGTGAGCCCGCAGGCGTGCAAGCCAGGTGGCGGGGGCGAGGGCGGCGGTCACGGACCCAAGGGTACGACCGCCGCCCGCCCCCGGATCACCGCACGTCCACCCGCACCCCGGCCGAGAAGACGCCGCTGCGCAGCTCCAACTGCTTCGGCGGGTCGTCGCCGTGCACGGTGAACACGAGCGGCAGCAGCACCCGGGAGCCCGCGGCGACCGGCTGGGCGAAGACGTCCCGGCCGAGGTTCGCCACCCGGGTGGCGTTCTCGTCGGTGGCCACCCAGTTGCCCCCGGACAGGTACGCCCGCTGCAACTGCCCGTGCCAGGTCTGCTCGCCGCCCGTGAGGTTGCGCACCCCGACCGTGGCCAGGCACTGCTTGCCACCGCCCGGCGCCGCCGGCAGCGTCCCCGCGCCGCAGGTCAGCCGGTAGACGGTGAACTCGAACGCGGTCTCGCGCAGCGGGACGCCGAGCGCGCCCGTGACGCTGTTGCCCACCCAGGCGCCGCTGGTCGGCTGCTTGGTGGTGTCCATGGCGGCGACCCGCTGGGTGGCCGTCCACGCCGCCGCGCCGACCACGCCGGCCAGCACCGCGGCCGCCACCCCGGCCACCAGCCAGACCGGTGGCCGCCGGCGGCGCCCGGCGGGCGTGGGCATCGCCGGACGCGGGTAGACCGTGCCGCGGTCCGCCGGGCCGCCCACGCCACCGGCGACCGGCGGGACGCCGGTGGCCGCCGAAACCGGGCCCGGCCGCGCACGCCGCCGTCGCCACGCCCACCACAGCACACCGCCGGTCACGACCAGGAGCGCGGCCAGCGCGGCCAGCAGCACCGGCGGGCGGCGCCAGGCCGGGGCCGCCGCGCTCACCTGCGCCGCCGGGACCCTCGACCCCGTCCACGTCGCCGTGGCGCAGTCGTACGGTCGCGTGCCGTCGGTGCCGTACGCACAGGTCGGTGCGGTCACCGGCCGGCCCGGAGCGGCCGTGCTGAGCGCGGTGTTCAGCGTGGTGGTGCTCCGCCCCGGCAGCCGCAGCCGCCAGGTCACCGCACCGGCGGTCGCCGATCCGATCGGGCTGTTGGCCCGGCCACCGCCGGTCACCGCGGTCGCCCGGGACCCGGCCGGCAACTCCTGCCGGACCGTCGTCTCCACCGGCGTCGGCCCGGCGTTGCGGACCTGGATCCGGTATCCGGGCGCCGGGGTGCCGGCCGCGGCCACCGCCACGGTGACCGGTGGCGTGCTGAGCTGGATCGGCGCCGCCTTCGTGGTCGGCATCGCCGGTGGCGCCGCCGGCATCCCGGTCGGGATCGGGGTGGCCCGGGCCGCCGCGGGCGGCGGCGCGGCCGGTTGCGCCGGCGCGGCCTCCGCCCTGGGGGCCGCTGCGGGCAGCGCGGAAACGGCCGCGATGATGCCGAGGCAGTTCACGAGCACTGCCAGGGTCCTGTGGTGTCGTCTCGATGCAGGCATACGAACGAACCTCCGGCCCCGAAGCTATGGGCCCGGGCCCGCCGGGCGGGTACGAAATTCGCAATCCCACCCCGGCCGACGCCGCCCGACGTACCCTGGCGCGCCGGACGTCCCCGCGGAGCCGGCGGCCGCGTCGGGCGTGGCCCGGCCCGCCGCCGGGGATAGATTGGCCGGGTGCGTATCGCTCGTTTCGCTCATGCCAAGGGAATGTCGTTCGGGGTCGTCGAGGGCGAGCCGGAGGCCGGGCCGCAGGGTCTGACCATCGCCGAGATCGACGGCCACCCGTTCGGCCAGATCCAGTTCTCCGGCGCCCGCTGGGCGCTCTCCGACGTCCGGCTGCTCTCGCCGATCCTGCCGAGCAAGGTGGTCTGCGTGGGCCGCAACTACGCCGAACACGCCGCCGAGCACGGCAGCGAGGTGCCCAAGGAGCCCCTGCTCTTCCTCAAGCCGTCCACCTCGGTGATCGGCCCCCGCGACGCCATCCGGTTGCCGATCTTCTCCAAGCAGGTCGAGCACGAGGCGGAACTGGCCGTGGTGATCGGCGCGCCGGGCGCCCGCCGGGCCGACCGGGCCGCCGCCGAGCGGGCCATCTTCGGCTACACCTGCGCCAACGACATCACGGCGCGGGACCTCCAGCGCTCTGACGGGCAGTGGACCCGGGCCAAGGGCTTCGACTCGTTCTGCCCGATCGGGCCGTGGATCACCACGGGGCTGGACGTCACCGACCTGGAGGTCCGCTGTGAGGTGGGCCGCAACCCGGAGGAGATGGAGGTACGCCAGCTCGGCCGCACCAAGGACATGGTGTTCGACGTGCCGGCCCTGGTGTCGTACATCTCCCACGTCATGACGTTGCTCCCCGGTGACGTGGTTCTGACCGGCACGCCGGCCGGGGTTAGCCCGCTCACGGACGGGGATACGGTCACCGTGCGGATCGAGGGGATCGGCGAGCTCACCAACCCGGTGGTTCCGGTCGCCTGATGCGTCCGACGCCTCGTTTCCGCAGTTCAGGGGCGGTTCGAGGGGTTGGATTTGGCCTGTCGGCACCGGGAGGGTAAAGTTCATTCCTGGCGCCGCAAGGGGCCAATGGGGTATGGGGTAATTGGCAGCCCGACTGATTCTGGTTCAGTTAGTCTAGGTTCGAGTCCTGGTACCCCAGCGCAGCCGCGGATTCGCGAGAATCCCGGACGCTGGATTCTGGCGGAGTTCCGCTCCGCTCCTCGCGACGAGGAGCGGCAGATGATCTCTGATAGAGTGCAGCTTCCCCGCCCGCGAGGGCGCGCGGAAGCATGAAGTTCTGGCCCCGTCGTCTAGCGGCCCAGGACGCCGCCCTCTCAAGGCGGTAGCGCCGGTTCGAATCCGGTCGGGGCTACAACCGCTGGCAGCCCGTCCCACCTCGTTGGGGCGGGCTGTTGTCATGTGGTGCCGATGGTCCGGCGGCCCGACCCCGGCGTGGGGGCCGGATGCGGTGCCGCTAGACTACTGCCGCACCGCTCGTCAGGGCGGTGAAGCAGGAAAAGTGCCTGGCCCCGTCGTCTAGCGGCCCAGGACGCCGCCCTCTCAAGGCGGTAGCGCCGGTTCGAATCCGGTCGGGGCTACCACACCGAACGGCCCGTCTCGCTCCCGCGAGACGGGCCGTTCGCCGTTCCAGGGACGGCTCGCCCACGCACGCCCGCCGATCCCCCCGCGTTGATCAAGAAGTTTGCGTCGGGATCGGGCCGATGCGTGACGCAAACTTCTTGATCAACACGGCGAGGGGCGGGCAGGCCGAGGGCGGGGGCGGTGCGGGGCGGGGCGGGGCGGGGCGGGGCGGGGCGGGGTTACAGGCCGGAGAGGCGTTGGCCGGCTCGGACCACGGCCATGGCGTGGCGTTCGCCGGGGCGGCGGCCCAGGCGTTCGATCGGGCCGGAGATGCTGATCGCGGCGATGACCCGGCCGGTGCGGTCGCGGATCGGGGCTGAGACGCTCGCCACACCGGCCTCCCGCTCGGCGACGCTCTGCGCCCAGCCACGGCGGCGTACCTCGGCGAGGGTGCGGCCGGTGAACTTCGACCGGGGCAGCAGCGGCATGACCGCCTCGGGCGGCTCCCAGGCGAGCAGGATCTGCGCCGCCGACCCGGCCGTCATGGGCAGCACGGAGCCGACCGGCACGGTGTCCCGCAGGCCACTGGCCCGCTCGGCCGCGGCCACGCAGATCCGCTCGTCGGCGCGGCGCAGGTAGAGCTGGGCGCTTTCGCCCGTGGCGTCCCGCAGCGCGGCGAGCAGCGGCTCGGCCGCGGTCAGCAGCACGTCCGGCGCGGCGTTGGCCAGCTCGCCGAGCCGGGGGCCCGGGCGCCAGCGGCCCTGGGTGTCCCGGACCAGCATCCGGTGGATCTCCAGGGCCTGTGCCAGCCGGTGCGCGGTGGCCCGGGGCAGCTTGGTGCGTTCAACGAGTTCGGCCAGGCTGGCGCCGTCGACGCAGGCGGCCAGGATGACCACCGCCTTGTCGAGAACGCCGACACCGCTCATACTGTGTCCCACAAGCCGAAATTTACCTCCCAGAATTTAGGATGTCCAGATGGTGGGAGTCACTCAACCGAGGACCCTGGCCGAGAAGGTCTGGGACGCGCACGTCGTCCGCTCCGCCGCCGGCGAGCCGGACCTGCTCTTCATCGACCTGCACCTGCTCCACGAGGTCACCAGCCCGCAGGCCTTCGACGGGCTGCGCCTGGCCGGCCGCCGGGTCCGCCGCACGGACCTCACGGTCGCGACCGAGGACCACAACACCCCGACCGGGTACGACGACCCGGCGTTCCGCTCCCGGCGCGGCGACCTGCTCACGATCGCGGACCCCACCTCCCGCACCCAGATCGAGACGCTGCGCCGCAACTGCGCCGAGTTCGGCGTGCGGCTGCACCCGCTGGGCGACGAGAACCAGGGCATCGTGCACGTCATCGGCCCCCAGCTCGGCCTCACCCAGCCCGGCATGACGATCGTCTGCGGCGACTCGCACACCGCCACCCACGGCGCGTTCGGGGCGCTGGCCTTCGGCATCGGCACCAGTGAGGTCGAGCACGTGCTGGCCACCCAGACGCTGCCGCAGGCCCGCCCGAAGACGATGGCCGTGAACGTCACGGGCCGGCTCGCCCCCGGGGTGACCGCCAAGGACCTGGTGCTCGCCCTGATCGCCCAGGTGGGCACGGGCGGCGGCCGCGGCCACATCGTGGAGTACCGCGGCGAGGCGATCCGGGGCCTCTCCATGGAGGGCCGGATGACGATCGCGAACATGTCCATCGAGTGGGGCGCCAAGGCCGGCATGATCGCGCCGGACGAGACCACGTTCGCGTACCTCAAGGGTCGGCCCAACGCGCCACAGGGGGCCGACTGGGACGCGGCCGTGGAGTACTGGCGGACGCTGCCCACCGACGAGGGGGCGACCTTCGACACCGAGGTGACCCTGGACGCCGGCCGGATCACGCCCTTCGTCACCTGGGGCACCAACCCCGGTCAGGGCGTGCCGCTGGGTGCCGTCGTGCCGGACCCGGAGGAGTTCGTCACCGAGCCGGAGCGGGTCGCCGCCCGCCGGGCCCTGGAGTACATGGACCTCTCGCCCGGCACCGCCCTGCGGGACCTGGCCGTGGACGTGGTCTTCGTCGGCTCCTGCACCAACGGCCGGCTGGAGGACCTGCGGGCCGCCGCCGACGTGCTGCGCGGGCACCGGGTCGCCGACGGCGTACGCATGCTGGTGGTCCCCGGCTCGGCCGCGGTCCGCGAGGCGGCCGAGGCGGAGGGGCTGGACAAGGTCTTCACCGACGCCGGCGCCGAGTGGCGCTTCGCGGGCTGCTCCATGTGTCTGGGCATGAACCCGGACACGCTGAAGCCCGGTGAGCGCTCCGCCTCGACCTCCAACCGCAACTTCGAGGGCCGCCAGGGCCGGGGCGGGCGTACGCACCTGGTGTCCCCGCCGGTCGCCGCCGCAACCGCCGTGGTCGGCCGGCTGGCCGCCCCCGCCGACCTGTAGAAGGGCAGCCGAGAGATGGACAAGTTCACCACCCACACCGGCACCGCCGTGCCGCTGCGGCGGTCCAACGTGGACACCGATCAGATCATCCCCGCCGTGTACCTCAAGCGGGTGACCCGCACCGGTTTCGCGGACGGGCTGTTCAACGCGTGGCGGGAGGACCCGTCATTCGTCCTCAACGATCCCTCCTATTCGGGTGCGTCGATTCTGGTCGCCGGCCCGGAGTTCGGCACCGGGTCCTCCCGGGAGCACGCCGTCTGGGCACTGCGGGACTGGGGCTTCCGGGCCGTGATCGCGCCGCGCTTCGGCGACATCTTCCGCGGCAACGCGCTCAAGGAAGGTCTCCTTCCGGTCGAGTTGGAATTGAAAGCCGTGGAAGAACTGTGGGATCTCGTGGAATCCGAGCCGACCACCCCGATCACGGTCGACCTCACCGCCCGCCAGGTCCACGCCGGCGACGCCACCTGGGCGTTCCCGCTGGACGACCACAGCCGTTGGCGGCTGATGGAGGGCTTGGATGACATTGGACTCACGCTCCGGCACGAGGCCGAGATCGGCGCCTACGAGGCCTCCCGGCCGTCGTTCCTGCCCTCGGTCGCCTGACCGCAGATAGCTTTTCGCCCCCACCGGCCCGGCCGGTGGGGGCGAATCCGTTACGACACAAGGGCTTTTTTCCACCGAATGTTTGTGTCCAGGCAGCACAGGGCATACCGTGCGCGCAGAATGGCTCGCGACGAGTCAGTTGCACAATCGGGAGGAAGTCGTGAACAAGGCCGAGCTCATCGAGGCGCTCGCCGTTCGCCTGGGGGACCGGAAGACGGCGACGGCCGCGCTCGAGGCGGTCCTCACTGAGGTTCAGGCGGCGGTCACCAAGGGCGAGAAGGTGGCGATCACCGGTTTCGGAGCGTTCGAAAAGCGCATCCGGGGAGCCCGAACAGCGCGCAACCCGCGGACCGGCGAGGCGGTGAAGGTCAAGAAGACCTCCGTGCCGACCTTCCGGGCGGGCGCGGGCTTCAAGGAGATGGTGGCCAGCGGCAAGGTGCCGAAGGCCACGGTCGCCG
Source organism: Micromonospora sp. NPDC004551 (assembly GCF_040609975.1). Taxonomy (NCBI): domain Bacteria; kingdom Bacillati; phylum Actinomycetota; class Actinomycetes; order Micromonosporales; family Micromonosporaceae; genus Micromonospora; species Micromonospora sp. NPDC004551. Next base: position 105,441 of record NZ_JBEXLM010000003.1, read on the forward strand.
CCAAGAAGACCACCACGGCCGCCGCCGCGAAGACCACCGGCGCGAAGGCGACCGGGGCCAAGGCGACCGCCGCGAAGAAGACCACGGCGACCGGCGCCGCCAAGAAGACCACGGCGGCGAAGGCCACCAAGACCACCGCCGCGACCAAGAAGGCTGCGCCCGCCAAGAAGGCCGCGACCAAGACGACCGCGGCGAAGAAGACCACCGCGGCCAAGTCGGCCACGGCCAAGAAGACCACCGCCGCCAAGAAGACCACCGCCGCCAAGAAGACGACGGCCGCCAAGAGCACGGCCGCCAAGAAGGCGCCGGCGAAGAAGGCTCCGGCCAAGAAGGCCGCGAGCCGGCGCTGACCGCACCGCCGAAAGGGCGCTCACCGTGCGCGGTGAGCGCCCTTTTCGTGGGTACGCGTTGACCCGCCGTCGTGCGGGCCCGCAGAATCCTCGTGCCGAAAACCCCCGTCGGTCACGAGAAGAGGGGCGCCCGTGCGCCACCGTCACCTCCGCACCGCCGCGCTCGCCCTGGGCGTCGTCGTCCTGCTCGACGTGCTGCGGGTGTGGCTGCCCTCGATCATCACCATCTTCGGCCGGGCCGCCGAGACGCCCGCCGAACTCCTCGGCGCCTTCGCCCTCGGCTGGTTCGTACTCGCGCTCGCCGCGCCCGTCCTGGTCCGCCGGGTCGGCCCGCGCCCCGTGGGCGTGGTCGCGGCCGGGGTGCTGGCCGCCACCCGGCTCGCCCTGACCGCCGCGCCCGGCGGCCGGATCCAGCTCTGGCTGGCCTGCGCCGGCCTGCTCGCCGGTCTGGTCTGGCTCGCCGCGGCCGCCGCGACGGTCGCCCGTCCGGTGCCCGGACTGGCGTACGGCCTGACCGGGGCCGCCGTCGGGCACGCGCTGCTCGGCACCGAGGACCTCGTCTGGCGGGGCGGCGTGCTCGGCTGGGTCCTGTCCGTGCTGCTGGTCGGCGCCTTCCTCGCCGCCCAGCCGGCCGCGTCGCCGCCGGCCGCCGCGCCGGACGGGGGAGAGGGAGGTGCCGCCTGGCTGCTGGTGGGTCCGGTGCTGCTGCTGGCAGGCCAGTCGGCGCTCGCACCGGCGGTGTGGGACGCGGCCGCCTCGTACCGGCACGGGTCGGCGGATCTGTCCGGCCTGGCGCTGCCCCCGGCCCGCCTCGCGGCCGTGCCCGAGGCGGCGATCGGCCTGTTCCTGGTGGCGGTGCTGCTGCGGCCGCCCCGGCCGGTGGCCCGGGTGCTCTGGCCGGCCGCGCTGGTCGTCGGAGCGGGACTGTTCGCCACCGACCGGGCCGGCTGGCTGGCGGCGGCCGTCCTGCTCACCGCCGCCGGTCTCGGTGGCTGCCTCGCCCTCGTGGACACCGTCGCCGATCGCACGGAATCGTTGACCCCTCGCGGATCGGGCACGGAGCCGGACCCGGGTGGCGGGCACGGCGGCCGGCGGCGCGGGTTCGCCGTCGTCGGCGGCATGCTCGGGTTCGCCGTCGGCGCGGTGGCCTACTACGCCGCCTACGACCTCGGGTACCCGAACGGCTGGGTGCCGGTGCTGGCGGCGCTCGTCGTCGCGGTCGCGGCCGTCCTTGCCCCGCCGTCCGTCGCGGCCCCGCTCCGCCCGCCCGTACCGGTGTGGACGGTTCCCGGGGCGATGCTGCTGACCGCCGTGGGCGGCGGGATCCACCGCCCGGTCCCCGCCCCGGAGCCGCCCGCGACACCACCGGCGGCGGTACGGGTGGTGGCGTACAACATCCGGATGGGGTTCGGGCTGGACGGGCGGCTCGACCTCGACGCGCTGACCCGGGCGGTGAACGGCAGCCGGCCGGACGTGGTGCTGCTCAGCGAGGTGGACCGCGGCTGGCTGCTCAACGGCGGCCACGACACCCTCGCCCTGCTGGCGGGGCGGCTGCGGATGCCGTACGTCTTCGCGCCCGCCGCCGACCCGGTGTGGGGCGACGCGGTGCTCAGCCGCTTCCCGGTGCGGGCCGGCCGGACCCTCCCCCTCGCGGCGCACGGCGCGCCGACCGGGGCGCAGGCGCTCGGCGTCACGCTCGACCTCGGCGGCCGGGAACTCGCCGTGGTCGCCACCCACCTGCAACCCCCGCCCGGTCAAGGCCCGGTGGCCCAGGCCGGCGAGGTGGCCGCCTTCGCCACCCGGTACGCGGCCGGCCGCCCGCTGGTGCTCGGCGGCGACCTGAACACCGAGCCGGGCGATGCGGCGTTCGCCGAGTTCACCCGGGCCGGGCTGGTCGACGCGCTGGCCGCGGCCCGCCCACTCCCGACCAGCCCCGCCGACGACCCACGCACCCAGATCGACCACGTCTTCGTGACACCGGGTGTCACCCCGTCCGGCGCGGCGGCGCCGCGCGGCACCGCCAGCGACCACCTCCCGGTCGCCGTGACGCTCGCCCTGCCCTGAGGCCCGTTACAGCCGGTCGGCGGCGAGCAGACGGTCGGCGGTGAAGGCCAGCAGCCAGCCGCCGCCCTTCGGGGTGGTGAAGTCGTCGTCGCGGCCGGTCAGCCGTTCCAGCGCGCCCGGGATCACCTTGCCCTGGCTGCACACCGCGACCGGCTCCCCGGCGGCGGCCAGCGCGGCCAGCCGGGCGGCGGCGGCCAGGGCGCACTCGTCCGGCTGCTGGCCGGGCCGTGGCTCGTCGAGGTCGCCGGCGACCTCGATGGGCAGGTCCAGCAGGGCGGCCGCCGGGTCGAGGGTCTGCACGCAGCGCCGGGCCGAGGCGGAGAGCAGGCGGGCCGGGCGGACCACGGCGACCAGGGGGGCGAGCGCCTGCGCCTGGGCCCAGCCCTCGGCGTCCAGTTCCCGGCCGTTGTCCGGACCGGTCCAGGTGCCCCGCTTACCGGCGTGCGCGTGCCGGACCAGCAGCACCACGGCGGTGACCGGCGGCAGCGCCGCGAACGCGGCGATCACCTCGGCGTCGTGCGGGTAGCTGACCCGGTGTGCCGCCTCGTCGGCGGGGAACCAGGCCACCTCGTCGACCTCGGTGTCCGGCTGGAAACCGCCCTGGGCGACCGCCCGCATCGACCAGTAGTCGACGGCCTTCGGCCGGCCCTCGCTGCGGTAGCGGGCGGTCGGCAGGCGTACCTGCGGCACGGCCCGGACGTCGGTCTCCTCGGCGACCTCGCGGACGGCGGCCCGCAACGGGTGTTCCCCGGCGTCGAGCTTGCCCTTCGGCAGGGACCAGTCGCCGTACCGGGGGCGGTGCACGAGGCAGACCTCGACGCCGGCTCCGGCCGGGCGCCAGACGACCCCGCCCGCCGCCCGGATCCGCACCGGCTCGTCGTCGGTCATCCGCTCACCGTATGCCCGCCCGGAGCGGGCCGTGGTCCGGTCAGCCCGCCCTCCCGCCGACCCGGTGCAGGAGCAGGTCCTGGAGGTGGGTCAGCGGCGTGTCGTCGGTGCCGGTACGCCGCTGCCAGGTGCCGTCGCCGGCCAGCTCGAAGGCGTCCACCTCGGGGCTGAACGCGGCCGTCAGCACGTGGTCCAGTTCGGCCCGGGCCACCGGGTCGCTCACCTGCACCAGCGCCTCGACCCGGCGGTCCAGGTTGCGGTGCATGAGGTCGGCCGAGCCCATCCAGAACTCCGCGTCGCCGTTGTTGCCGAACCGGAAGATCCGCGAGTGCTCCAGGAACCGGCCGAGGATCGAGCGGACCCGGATGTTCTCCGACAGCCCCGGCACGCCCGGCCGCAGCGTGCACATGCCCCGGATCAGCAGGTCCACATGCACCCCGGCGATGGACGCCCGGTAGAGCGCGTCGGTGATCTCCTCGTCGACGAGCGCGTTCACCTTGAACTGCACGAGCCCCGGCATGCCGAGCCGGACGTGCTCGATCTCCCGCTCGATCCGCTCCACGAGCCCGCTGCGGATGCCCTGCGGGGCCACCAGCAGCCGCCGGTAGGCGGTCTGCCGGCTGTAGCCGGTGAGGACGTTGAACAGGTCGGTGAGGTCGGCGCCGATCTCCGGGTCGGCCGTGAGCATGCCGAAATCCTCGTAGAGCCGGGCGGTCTTCGGGTGGTAGTTGCCCGTGCCGATGTGGCAGTAGCGGCGGATCTGGTTGCCCTCCTGGCGTACGACCAGGGCGGTCTTGCAGTGGGTCTTCAGGCCGACCAGGCCGTAGACCACGTGGCAGCCGGCCCGCTCCAGGGTGCGCGCCCAGCCGATGTTGGCCACCTCGTCGAAGCGCGCCTTCAGCTCGACCAGCACCACCACCTGCTTGCCGGCGGCGGCCGCGTCGACCAGCGCGTCGACGATGGGGGAGTCGCCGCTGGTGCGGTAGAGGGTCTGCTTGATGGCCAGCACGTTCGGGTCGGCGGCGGCCTGCTCGACGAAGCGCTGCACGCTGGTCGCGAACGAGTGGTACGGGTGGTGCACCAGCACGTCCCCGTCGCGCAGGGTGGCGAAGACGCTGCGCGGCACCTCGCCCTCGGCGAGCCGGGGGTGGGTGGCCGGCACGAACGGCGGGTCCTTGAGGTCGGGGCGGTCGGCCTCGCCGTAGACCTGCCAGAGCGCGGAGAGGTCGAGCAGGCCGCGGACCCGGAGCACGTCCTGACCGTCCATGTCCAGCTCACGGACGAGCAGCTCCAGCATGTGGTCGGAGATGGAGGCGGCCACCTCCAGCCGCACGGGCGGGCCGAACCGGCGCCGCGCCAGCTCCCGTTCCAGGGCCTGGAGCAGGTCCTCGTCGCGGTCCTCGTCGACCTCCACCTCGGCGTTGCGGGTCACCCGGAACAGGTGGCACTCGACCACCTGCATGCCGGAGAAGAGCTGCCCGAGGTGCACCGAGATGAGGTCCTCCACCGGCAGGAAGCGCACCCCCGGCTCGTCGCGGGCGACCCGGACGAACCGGGGGACGTTGTTCGGCACCTTGACCCGGGCGAACAGTTCCGAGCCGCCGTCGGGGTCGCGCACCGAGACGGCCAGGTTCAGCGACCGGCCGGAGATGTAGGGGAACGGGTGCGCCGGGTCCACCGCGAGCGGGGTGAGCACCGGGAAGATGTGCTCCCGGAACCAGGTGCGCAGCCGCTCGCGCTCGGCGTCGTCGAGGTCGCTCCAGCGCAGGATCCGGATGTCCTCGGCGGCCAGCTTCGGCAGCACGTCGTCGACGAAGCAGGCGGCGTGGCGGGAGACCAGGTCGGCGGTCTTCTCCGCGATGCGTTCCAGCTGGGTGCGCAGCGGCAGCCGGTCGCCACCGCGCACCGGCAGGCCGGCGGAGAGCCGGCGCTTCAGCCCGGCCACCCGCACCATGTAGAACTCGTCCAGGTTGCTGGCGAAGATGGCCAGGAACTTGGCCCGCTCCAGCAGGGGGGTGCGGGCGTCCTCGGCCAGCGCCAGCACGCGGGCGTTGAAGTCGAGCCAGGAGAGTTCCCGGTTGAAGAACCGGTCCTCCGGCAGCGGCCGGGTCGTCGGCGGCTCGACCTGGGGGCCGGGCCCCTCGACCGGGTCGAGGGACTCCTCCAGCCCGGCGGAGGCCGCCGCGACGGGCTCCGGGCTGACGCTCTCCTCCGGGGGACGGACGCGCCGGAACCGGCCGTCGGCGCCGCGGGTCGACGCGCCGTTGCGGGGCGCGCCGGGGTCGACGAGGTGCCGGGGGGCTTCGGGGTGCTCGCGAGGGGTGCTCACCACCTCATGATTCCCCGAGAACGGTGAACGGAAAATGAACTCGGGGCAGGTTGGTCACGCCATCGTCGGCAACGTCACCCGGACGACCTCGCCGGCGGCGTCCCGCTCGATGCGGACGCGCTGCCCGAGCCGGAGCAGCCGCAGCCCGGAGGCGTCGAACGCGCGGGCCGGGAACGCCAGTTCGGTGCCGTCGTCGAGTAGCAGCACGCCGCTGCGGGTCGACGCGTCGTAGGTGGCCACCGTGCCCTGCATGCCAGCACCGTACCCGACGTCCCGGCCGGCCCGGGCCAGCAGCGCGGCGGTGCGCGGACCGGCGCCCAGCCGGGCGGCGGCGGTCAGATCGGCCGGGGTGTCCACGTCCCGGCGCAGCGTGGGCCAGCCGCCGGGCAGCGGCAGCGCCCCGCTCGCCGCGTGCGCCGCCGCCGAGCCGGGCCCGAAGCGGGGCGCCAGGGGCACCCCGGGCGGCGCGGCGAGCAGCACGGTGCCGCTGCCCGGGGCGTCGGCAACGAATCCGCGTACCCCGTCGGCCGGAACGGCCCGCAGCGCCGCGGCCAGGTCGGCCGGGCGCAGCGCGGGCAGGTCGGCGGTGAGGCCGGCCACGGCGGCGCGCGGGCCGGCCACGGCCGCGCCGTGCCGGAAGGCGGCGTTCAACCCGGCCGCCGGGTCCGGCGCGACCTCCCCGCCGGCCGCCGTCGCCTCCGCCGCCACCCGCGGGTCGTCGGTCACCACGAGCACCCGGGCCACCGCCGGGCAGGCCCGCACCGCGCGGACCGTGTCGGCCGCGAGGGCGAGCGCCAGCTCCTCATGGGGTACGCCGGGCAGCGCGCCGCGCAGGCGGCTCTTCGCCACCCCGAGGCGCTTCACCGGCACCACCACGGTCCAGGTCGGCTCAGGCACGTGACAATCCTGCCAGCCGGGCGGCGGTACCCTCACTGGCCGGACCGGGAGCGAGCAGGCATGATTTCGTCCCGGGGCGTGCGCGCATGGAACGAGGAGGCAGGGTGGCACCGCGGAGGCTGGGATTCTGGCCACGGTTCGCCGTGGTGCTGGTGAAGCCGGTGTTGACCGTCTGGACCCGCCGCACCTGGCGGGGCATGGAGCACCTGCCCCGCTCCGGCGGCATCATCATCGTGCCCAACCACATCTCGCACGCGGACCCGCTGGTGTCCGCGCACTTCATCCACGACGCCGGGCGCTGGCCGCAGTTCCTCGGCAAGGCCAGCGTGTTCCGCGTGCCGGTGATCGGCTGGATCCTGCACCGGTGCCGGCAGATCCCGGTCGAGCGCGGCAGCGTCGAGGCGGCCCGGTCGCTGGACAAGCTGGTGGCCGCGGTGGACGGCGGCGGCGCGGTGGTGATCTACCCGGAGGGGACCACCACCCGCGAGCCGGACCTGTGGCCCATGAAGGGCAAGACCGGCGCGGCCCGGCTGGCGCTGGCCACCGGAGCCCCGGTGATCCCGGTCGCCATGGTCGGTCCGGAGAAGATGTTCGACCCGCGGACCGCCCGCATCGGGCTGCGGCCGCGTACGCCGGTGACGGTGGTCGCCGGGCCGCCGGTCGACCTGAGTCGGTGGGCGGGCGCCACGCCGACCCGGGCGATCCTGGAGGAGATGACCGACACGATCATGCTGCGGATCCGGGATCTGGTCGCCGAGATCCGGGGTGGCACACCACCGCCGCTGTGGGAGCGCCCGGCCCGGACGCGCACGCCCGAGGTGACCGAGTGAGCGCGAGGAGTGAGCCGGTGTTGCGAGCCCCGCAGTCGCGAACGAAGGTGGCGCAGTGAGTGGGCATGTCGCCGTGCTGGGCGCCGGCTCGTGGGGCACCGCGTTCGCCAAGATCCTCGCCGACGCCGGCCGGGACGTGACCATCCTGGCCCGGCGCGCCTCGGTGGCCGAGGCGATCCGGTCCGGGCGCCACAATCCGGACTACCTGCCGGACGTGCGGCTGCCCGACCGGGTCACCGCGACCGGCGACGCCGAGGAGGCCATCGCCGGGGCCGAGGTGGTCGTGCTCTCCGTGCCGTCGCAGACGCTGCGCGGCAACCTCGCCGGGTGGACCCCGTACCTGGACGCCGACGCCACGCTGGTCTCCCTCATGAAGGGGATCGAGCTGGGCACCACGAAGCGGATGAGCCAGGTGATCATGGAGACCGCCGGGGTGCCGGCCGACCGGGTGGTGGTCGTCTCCGGCCCCAACCTGGCCCCGGAGATCGCCGCCGAGCAGCCGGCCGCCACCGTGGTCGCCGGCACCGACAGCCGCCGGACCGCCCTGGTGCAGTCGTCGATCAGGACGCCGTACTTCCGGCCGTACACCAATGACGACGTGATCGGCTGCGAGCTGGGCGGGGCCGTGAAGAACGTGATCGCCCTGTCGTACGGCATCGCCACCGCGATGGGCTTCGGTGACAACACCCGGGCCATGCTGATGACCCGCGGCCTGGCCGAGACCGCCCGGCTGGGCGTGGCGCTCGGCGCCGACCCGATCACCTTCGCCGGGCTGGCCGGCATGGGCGACCTGGTCGCCTCCTGCTCGTCGCCACTGGCCCGCAACCGCACCTTCGGCGAGCATCTGGGCCGGGGGGAGACCCTGGAGCAGGCGCAGGCGGCCACCCGGCAGACCGCCGAGGGTGTGAAGAGCTGCCTGGCCATCCGGGACCTGGCCCGGGCGCACGGCGTGGAGATGCCCATCACCGAGCAGATCGAGCGGATCTGCCACGAGGGGATGGACCCGCGGCTCGCCGTGGACGCCCTCATGAGCCGGACCGCGAAGCCCGAGTCGTACGAGTGAGGTGCCGATGAGCGACGAGTGGGGCGACGGGACGCGCAGCGTGCACGCCGGGCTGCCCGCGCCGGAACCGGGCCAGCCCTTCCTGCCCGGCCCGGTCTTCGCGGCGCCGTACCACCTGGACCCGTGGCGCGGGCCGGAGGCGACCCCCAACGGGTACGGGCGGCCGGACAACCCCACCCGTCGGCTGCTGGAGGCGGCCGTCGGCGAGCTGGAGGGCGGCGACTGCCGGGTCTTCGCCAGCGGCCAGGCGGCCATCACCGGGCTGCTGCTGGCCCTGCTGCGCCCCGGTGACACCGTGCTGCTCCCCGCCGACGGCTACTTCCCGGTGCGCGCCTTCGCCACCGCCACCCTGGAGGGCATCGGCGTACGCGTCGGCTTCGTGCCGACGGGCGGGCCGTACCCCTCGTTCGAGGGCGTCCGGCTGGTGCTGCTGGAGACCCCGGCGAACCCCGGCCTGGACGTGGCCGACGTGCCGGCGCTGGCGGTCGCGGCGCACGGCGCCGGGGCCCTCGTGGCGGTCGACAACACCACCGCCACCCCGCTGGGTCAGCGCCCCCTGGAGCTCGGCGCCGACGTGGTGGTCGCCTCCGGCACCAAGGCCCTCACCGGTCACTCCGACCTGCTGCTCGGCTATGTGGCGACCCGCTCGGCCGAGCTGCTCGACGCGGTGACCGCCTGGCGGACGACGACGGGCGGGGTGCCGGGGCCGTTCGACTGCTGGCTGGCCCACCGCTCGCTGGCGACCGTGGACCTGCGGCTGGGCCGGCAGACCGCCAACGCCGAGGCGCTGGCCCGGCTGCTCGCCGGCCGGAGCGACGTCACCGGCCTGCGCTGGCCGGGGCTGCCGGACGACCCCGCGTACGCGGTGGCGTCGGTCCAGATGCGACGGATCCCCGGAGTGCTCTCCTTCGACCTGGGTGATGCCGACCGCGTGGCCCGGTTCCTCGACGCGTCCCGACTGGTGTCCGCCGCCACCTCGTTCGGCGGGTTGCACACCACCGCCGACCGGCGGGCCCAGTGGGGGGACGACACCGCGCCCGGCTTCGTCCGGCTCTCCTGCGGCATCGAGGACTCCGCCGACCTGGTCGCCGACGTGACCGCCGCGCTGGACGCGGCCTGACACCGGCCGGCCCGCTTCGCTAGGGTGACGGGCAGCACGGCCCGCGCGGGCCCCGACCGGAGGAGGTGAGACCGATCCACCAGCAGAGGACCGGCGCTCCCTCCGAGTCCGCGTCGCCGCAGGGTTAGGCGACGCCGGGAGCGCCGATGAGCGTTCCCGAAAGGTCTGCCATGACATCCACCCTGTTCTCCCCTGACCGTCCCGCCCTCGTCCGGCGGCTGCGTGCCGCCGGCTGCGTCTTCGCCGAGGACGAGGCGGACCTGCTGATCGCCGCCGCCGACTCGGCCGAGTCGCTGACCGACCTGGTCGACCGCCGCGTCGCCGGCCTGCCGCTGGAGCACCTGCTCGGGTGGGCGGAATTCTGCGGCCTGCGGGTCGCCGTCGACCCCGGGGTGTTCGTGCCCCGCGGGCGGACCGCCCTGCTGGTCGCCGCCGCCGCGGCGGTGGCCGGACCGTCGCCCGCCGTGCTCGACCTCTGCTGCGGTTCGGGCGCCGCCGCATTGGTGCTCCACCACCGGCTGGCGCCCCGCTGGCTGGCCGCCGCCGATGTCGACCCGGCCGCGGTGGCCTGCGCCCGGCGCAACCTGGCCCCGCTGGGCGTGCCGGTCTACCAGGGTGACCTGTTCGCGCCGCTCCCGGCACGGTGGCGGGGGCGGCTGGACCTGGTGGTGGCGAACGCCCCGTACGTGCCGAGCGACGCGGTGGCGATGCTGCCGCCGGAGGCGCGGCTGCACGAGGCAACGGTGGCGCTGGACGGCGGGGCGGACGGGCTGGCCGTGCTGCGCCGGGTGGCCGCCGGCGCGGCCGAGTGGCTGGCTCCCGGCGGGCACCTCGCCGTGGAGGTGAGCGCCGGCCAGGCCCCGACGCTCTGCGGGATCCTGGCCGACGCCGGCCTGGACCCGTCCGTGGTGCACGACGACGACCTGGAGGCCACCGCCGTCACCGCCCGCCGTCCCGGGTGAGGCGTACGGCCCCCGGGTCGGGCCGCGCGACCGTGGCGGGACCCCGGGGCGGCAACTAGCCTCAGGTCAGGCTCGGCGGGAGGCGGTGGCGGTGGGCAGCGCGGGTGTGCCGGTGGTGGTGGGGCTGGACAACGGCGGCACGAGCAACAACGCCACCGTGCTGACGGCCGACGGCCGGTTCCTGGTGGACGGGCTCGTGGAGATCCCGAGCGAGGTTCAGGCCGGGCCGGAGGCGGCGATCGAGGCCCTGGCCCGGGCGTTCGACGGCGTGCTGGCGCTGACCGGGGTGCCCCGCGAGCTGGTCCGCGCGGTCGGGCTGGACACGCCCGGCCCGGCCAGCGCCACCGGCGTCATCTCCTCGCGCGGGTCGACCAACTTCTCCCAGCCGGCCTGGCGCGGCTACGACGTGCGCGGCGCGCTGGAGCACCGGCTCGGCCTGCCGGTGGTCTACGCCAACGACGGCAACGCGGCGGCCCTCTACGCCCACCACACGCATTTCGGCGCCGACGCGATGGCCCGCTCCTCGGTCGCCGCGATCGTCGGCACCGGGCTCGGTGGCGGGGTGGTCGAGGGCGGCCGGGTGGTCGGCGGCGCGGCCGGCATGGCCGGCGAGTTCGGGCACGTGCACATCCCGCTCGACGGGCTGCTCGGGCCGGGTCAGGCGGTGCCGGTGTGCGCCTGCGGCTTCGCCGGCGACGTCGAGAGCGTCGCCTCGCTCACCGCCATCGCGCACAACCTGCTGCCGTACTGGCTGGGCCGGTTCCCGGAGCATCCGCTGGCCGCCGAGGAGCCGGGCCGGGCGGCGAAGCTGGTCCGCGGCTACGGCGAGCGGGGCGACCCGCTGGCCCGCGAGGTCTTCACCCAGCAGGCCATGGCGCTGGGCCGGCTGTTCACCATCGCGGCCAACTTCACCGACCCGCACGCCTACTTCGTGGGCGGTGGCGTGGTGGAGGCGGCGCCGGAGTTCCGCGACTGGTTCCTGGCCACCGTGCGGGAGCACACCGTGCTCCGTGCCGAGCAGCGCGCGGTGGCCACGTTCGCGCTGGTGCCCGACCGGGACATGGCCGGGGCGCGCGGGGTGGCCATCGCGGCGCTGGAGGCGGTCCGCGGCGGGGCCGCCGCCGGCCCGCTCGTCGCCGGCTGAGCCGCGGCGCGGCCGGGCCGCCGCCCAGCGACGGGTCAGGGGTGCGGCGGGGCGTCGGTGAAGGCGGTCCAGGCGGCCGGGGGAAAGACCAGCACCGGGCCGGCCGGGTCCTTGGAGTCGCGGACCGCCACCGCGTCGGGCAGCGGCGCCATCTCGACGCACGCGCCCTCGTCGCCGCTGTGGCTGCTCTTGCGCCAGCCGGTCACCGGCCGCTGGGGGCTGTTCGTGCCGTTCATGGGTTCCACCTCTCGTTCACCAGTCGGAGCAGCTCGTCCCGGGTGGCCGCCGGGCTCAGCGCCACGGTCCGCAGGTGCTCCATGATCTTCGTGCAGGTGCGCAGGTCGCCCGGCCGGTCCAGCACCATCTGCCCGGCGACCGTCTCCACGGAGGCGATGATCGGGTCCTCCGGATCGGCGAACTCCAGGATGTGCAGGGACCCGCGGGTGCCCCGGTGGTATCCGGCCGAGAGGGGGATCACCTGCACGGTGATGTTGGGCAGCTCGGCCATTTTCAGCAGGTGCTGCAGCTGACCTCCCATCACCGTCCGGTCGCCGACGGGCCGCAGCAGTGCGCCCTCATCGATGATGGCGTCGAGGATCGGCGGATCGTCACCCGTGAGCCGTTGCTGGCGGTCGAGCCGCAGCTTGACCCGCTGCTCCACCTGCTCGTCGCTGAGGGTGTGCGGGCCGCCGCGCATCACCCCGCGGATGTAGTCGGCGGTCTGGAGCAGGCCCGGCACCACGGACGGCTCGAAGTTGGCGATCCCGGTCGCCTCCGCCTCCAGGGCGATGAAATCGATGGTCCGCCGGTCCAGCAGGTACGAGTAGGAGACCCACCAGCCGGGCTTGCGGGCATCCTTGGCGAGCTGCACGGCCGCGGCGATCTCGTCGGGCCCCACCCCGTAGAGGGTGAGCAGCGCCCGCACGGTGGCCGGGTTGACCAGCGTCTGCGCGTTCTCGTAGCGGGACAGGGTGCTGCGGGTGCTGTTGATCTCGTCGGCCGCGGCCTCCAGGGTGAGGCCGGCGGCCTCCCGGTGGGTCCGCAGGGCGATGCCGAGCCGTCGGGCCCGGGCGGTCTTCGGCGCCATGCATCGATGGTCGCACATCGATGGGAGCGTCGGCATGAGAGAAATCCGATGAGAGTTGCATTCACGCGTGTCCACCTGTCAATCTGTGACGGCGTCCTCACCGCCGGTTGTCGTGGCGACGGTGGTGGTGAGCGACCGGAGGGGATGGGGCGCGCGGCGATCGGGTTTTACTCCCCCACGACCCGATCGCCGCGTGCCCGTACCGGCGCGCCAGACGGGGAGGATTCGCGATGACGGTGACGGCCTGCCGCCCGGCGGAAGAGGGTGGGCGGGGATGACGCGGTTCCTCGTGGTCCTCACCGACGTGCGCCCCCTCGACGGGATCTGGCGCAACGAACGCACCAGCCCCGAGCGGCGCCGACAGGTGGTCGGAGCGAGCAGCCGCGAGGCGGCGGACCGGATCGCCGGCGCCTTCATGGCGCTGGGCATGGTCCGCTCCGGCCGGCAACGGGTCAAGGTCATCGCGGTTGGACGCTGGCCGCGGACCACCTGAACTCCACCGGGCCCGCCCCCGGGTCGCGGTGACGGGGGCGGGGAGCCGGGTGGCCGGTGGCAGGTCCCGCCACCGGCCGCCCGGGCTCACCATCGCCACCCATCCGATTACTCCCCGTATACGGCTCGCTGACCGGTTCCGGCCTGCGGCGTCGTCTCCCCGGGTATCCACCACCGACGCTCGCCACGCACAGTAAGGTCAAGCGGGTGAGCGCCCCCGGCGAGCACGGCCAGCCGCAGTCGCGACCGAAGAGGTGACCGGAGTGACCACCCCAGGCAAGACCCGCGTGGCGATCGTCTTCGGCGGCCGCAGCCCGGAGCACGGCATCTCCTGCGTCAGCGCCGGCAGCGTGCTGGCCGCCCTCGACCCGGACGAGTTCGAGGTCGTGCCGGTCGGCATCACCCGGCAGGGCCAGTGGGTGCTGGCCAGCGGCGACCCCGGCCAGCTCGCCATCACCGACCGCAGGCTCCCCGAGATCACCGCCGGCTCGGGCGCCGAGCTGGTGCTGCGGGCCGACCCGGCCGTGGGCGGCCTCATGGTGCTCGACCCGGCCCAGGGCCCGGTGGCGCTGGCCGACGTCGACGTGGTCTTCCCGGTGCTGCACGGCGCGTACGGCGAGGACGGCACGATCCAGGGAATGCTGGAGATGGCCGACATCCCGTACGTCGGGGCGAACGTGTTCGCCTCGGCCGCGGCCATGGACAAGGAGTTCACCAAGAAGCTGTGCGCCGCCGAGGGCATCCCGGTCGGCCCGTACGTGGTGCTCCGCGCCGGGATGACGCTGACCGAGGAGGACAAGAAGCGCCTCGGGCTGCCGGTCTTCGTGAAGCCGTCCCGCGCCGGTTCCTCGTTCGGCATCACCAAGGTCGACGACTGGGCGCAGCTCGACGCGGCGGTCGCCACCGCCCGGGAGATCGACACGAAGGTGCTCGTCGAGGGCGCGATCGTCGGTCGCGAGATCGAGTGCGGCGTGCTGGAGGGCGAGGCCGGCGGCGCCCCGGAGGCGTCGGTGCTGGCCGAGGTGCGGGTGGTCTCCGGCCACGACTGGTACGACTTCGAGGCCAAGTACATCGACGACGCCTGCGAGTACGACATCCCCGCGAACCTGCCCGATCACGTGACCCGGCAGGTGCGCGAGTACGCGACCCGCGCGTTCACGGCGCTGGACTGCTCCGGCCTGGCCCGGGCCGACTTCTTCGTCACCCCGGAGCTGGACGTCTACCTCAACGAGATCAACACCATGCCGGGCTTCACCCCGACCTCGATGTTCCCCCGCATGTGGGCGGCCAGCGGGCTGGAGTATCCGAAGCTGGTCAACCGGCTCATCCGCACCGCCCTGCGCCGCGCCGGCCGCTGACGTCGCGGCCGGCCGGCGACGGTCAGGCGGAGCAGCCGGACGGGGCGGTCTTCGCGGCGGGCACCGAGGCCACCACCGCGTCGGAGATCGGCGTGACCCACTGGAGCGGCTGCTCGTACTGCTTCGGGACGCGCACCCGCACCGGGGTCTCCCGGTCGACGGTGGTCAGCACGGTGGCGTCCGCCTCCTGCACGGCATGCCAGCAGACCTTGTTCACCGACCACACCTCGTCGGTGGGCTGCACGATCGGCGGCGTGCCACCGCAGGCCACGGTGAGCGCCGGATCGCCGTACGCGGCGTTCTGCTCGGCGCCCGCGGTGACCGACCGCTGCGCCAGGTCTCGCACGGTCGACGGGAGCTGCGACAGCAGGGCACGGCAGACCGTGGCCGGGCGCTCGGCCAGGGCCGGGGCCGGCATGTCGACCGGCGCGGTCGACTGCGGCCGGGCGGCGGTCGCCGACGGGCTCGGCGCGGCGGCCGGCGAGTCCGGGGCGAGCTTGGCGAAGGTGAATCCGGCCACCGCCAGGGTGACCGGCACCGCGACGAGGGTCGCCCAGAGCGCGGCGCTGCGGGTCGACCGGTCGCGTCGCGCCGGGCGGGACTCCTCGGCGGCGGGGGAGGGCGTGATCTCTTCCACTTACAGGCGCACCACCGAACACGTGAGGGTGCGGGTGATGCCGGGCACCATCTGCACCTTGCTGACGATCAGTTTGCCGAGCTCGTCGACGGTGTTCGCCTCGGTGAGCACGACCACGTCGTAGGGCCCGGTGACGGCGTCGACGCGTACCACGCCGGCAAGGTCCGCGATCTGACCGGCCACGTCACGCGCCCGCCCGACCTCCGTCTGGATGAGGATGTACGCCTGTACCACGACTCGACCTCCGTCCGTCGCCGCCTCGGGCGGCCCGAAGGGTGAAACTACCCTACGGAGCGGCCCTGATCGGTATCGGTCGTCGGCTGACGGCGGTGAGTGAGCACACGTCGGGGTACTGGTGGCGGGACTGCGGAGCTTGAAGAGCGCGACGAGGGGACGGCATGACGGTCGCGAATGTCGGTGAGTTCGGGCTGATCGACCGGGTGACCGCCCGGTTGGCCCAGGGGGAGAGCTGCCTGCTCGGCCCCGGTGACGACGCGGCGGTGGTGGCGGCGCCGGACCGGCGGGTGGTCGCCTCCACCGATGTGCTGGTCGAGGGCCGGCACTTCCGCCGGGACTGGTCGGGCGCCCGCGACGTGGGGCACCGGGCGGCGGCCGCCAACCTGGCCGACATCGCCGCCATGGGGGCCACCCCGACGGCACTGCTGGTCGCCCTGTGCATGCCGGCCGACCTCGACCCGGGCTGGGCCGAGGAACTGGCCGACGGGCTGGGCGCCGAGGCGGCCCTGGTGGGCGCGAGCGTGGTCGGCGGGGACATGTCCGCCAGCCCGACGCTGACCGTCGCGGTGACCGCCCTCGGCGACCTGGGCGGCCGGCCGCCGGTGGTCCGCTCCGGTGCCCGCCCCGGCGACGTGGTGGCCCTCGCGGGGCGCACCGGCTGGGCGGCCGCCGGCTACACCGTGCTCTCCCGGGGGTTCCGCACGCCCCGGCTGCTGGTGGAGGCGTTCCGCCGCCCCGAGGTGCCGTACGCGGCCGGTCCGGAGGCCGCCGCGCACGGCGCCACCGCCATGATCGACGTGTCGGACGGCCTGCTGGCCGACCTCGGGCACGTGGCGAAGGCCAGCGGGGTGGCCGTCGACCTCACCCGCGAGGCGTTCGAGGTGCCCCGGCAGATGCGCGACGCGGCGCAGGCGCTCGGCGTCGACCCGTACTCGTGGATCCTGGCCGGGGGCGACGACCACGCCCTGGCCGCGACCTTCCCGGCGGCGGCGCTGCCGGCGGGCTGGCGGCCGGTCGGGCGGGTGACCGAGGGCACCGGGGTGACCGTGGACGGCGCGCCGTACGCGGGCGCCGCCGGCTGGGACCACTTCCGCCGCTCGGAGTGATCTGCGTCCGATCCCGGTGGACGGACCCCGGGCGGGCCGGCGACCGGCCGTACCCTTGCCTGTCGTGAGCGAGATCGAGATCCGGGCGCGGCGCTTCGACGCGCCCGAGTCGCAGGCGTTGATCCGGGCGGCCCTGGCCGACCTCGGCGCGCGGTACGGCGGCAGCGGCGACGACACCCCGGTGGACGCGGCCGAGTTCGAGCCGCCGGCCGGCACCTTCCTGGTCGCCTACCTCGACGGGCAGCCGGTGGGCTGCGGCGGCTGGCGTAGCCACGGCGACGACGGCGGGACGGCCGAGCTGAAGCGGATGTACACGGCGCCGGCCGCCCGGGGCCGGGGTGTGGCCCGCGCGGTGCTCGCCGCGGTGGAGCGGTCCGCCCGCGACCACGGCCGCAAGCGGATCATCCTGGAGTGCGGCGACAAGCAGCCCGAGGCGATCGCCATGTACACCTCGGCCGGCTACGAGCGGATCCCGAACTTCGGCTTCTACCAGGACGCCCCGGGCTGCCTCTCCTACGGCCGCACGCTCTGACCCCGGCCGTCAGCCGACGGTGATCCGGATCTCGCTGGCGGCCTTGCGGGCCGCGCTCTCCGCCTCGGTGGGGGTGGCGCCCCAGGCCAGCAGGTGCCCGCTGCGGTGCGCCGAGGAGAGCAGCTCCGGCACCTGGTCGCCGACCTTCGCCTCGATCTGCACGTCGAGCACCCCCGGCACCCGCAGGGCGCCCCGCCGGCCGTCCACCGCGCCGACCCGCCCGGGCGCGGCGACCAGGAACTCGACGGCCGCCGCACCGGTCGGCCGCGACGGCAGCGTCGGCCGCTCGCCGCGCAGCACCCGCAGGTACGCCTCGATGAAGTCGGCCTCGTAGGCGATCGAGATCAGCGCGGTGATCATGTCGCCGGGCATCCGGGCGGCGCACTCGACCAGCGTCGGCACGCCGTCTACCAGGATCCATTCGCTGTGCAGCATGCCGCTGCGGAAGCCGGCCGCCTCGGCGAGCCGCACGGCGGCGTCCCGCAGCGCGCCCCGCTCCGCCCCCGGCAGCGCGGACGGCACGGTGTGCCCGGTCTCCACCGGGTACCGGCCGCCGGCGATCCGCTTGTCCGTGACGTTCGCGAAGATCGTCTCGCCCTCGGCGACCAGCAGCTCGACGCTGTGCTCCGAGCCGACCAGCAGTTCCTCGACCAGCACCCCGGTGGGCAGGCCGCGCTCGACGGTCTCAGCCGGCTCGGGCGGCGTCGCGCTGGCCGCCCAGCGCCCGGCGATCTCCGCCGGGTCGGTGACCAGCTGCACGCCCAGGCTGCCGGAGCGGCGGGTGGGCTTGAGCACGCACCGGCCGCCGTGGGCCCGGGCGAACTCCTCGGCGCGCGCCGGGTCGTCGACCAGCTCGTACGCCGGGTTGGCCAGGCCGGTCGCGTCGGCGAGCAGCCGCATCCGGTGCTTGTCGGAGAAGACGTCGGCGGCGGCCACTCCGGCGCCGGGCAGGCCGAGCCGGTCGGCCAGCCGGGCGGTGGCGCCCACGGCGTACTCCAGGCCGGGCAGGATCAGCCGGGCGTCGGCGAGACCGGGCTCGCGGGCGAGCAGGGCGTCGGCGTCGAAGCCGGTCTGGTACTCCGCCGGCACCAGCCGGGCGACCATCGACAGCCCGGCGACGAAGCGGTCCAGGCCGCGGCGCCGGATCACATCCGGCTCCTCCACCAGGACCACGCTGCCGGGCGGCAGCTCCTGGTCGAACCAGCGCAGCGAGCCGAACGACCCGCCGATCACCACCAGCTGCTCCCGCCCCAGGTCCAGCTCCACCGGTCGTTCCTCCCCACGCCTCGCACCGGAACGGACGGCCGGCGCAGCAGCACCCTAACCGGGCCGGCGCGTCCGGCCACCGGTCGGTCGGCCACCCGTCAGCGGTGAACGGTGGACACGACGAAAGCCGGCGGACCCGAGGGGTCCGCCGGCATCCGGCGAATCTGTGCAGGCGGTGCTACCGCGTCAGGCGCGGGTGACCTTGCCGGCCTTGATGCACGAGGTGCAGACCTGCATCTTCTTGGTGGTGCCGCCACCGGCCGGGGTACGCACCGACTGGATGTTCGGGTTCCAGCGGCGGTTGGTCCGCCGGTGCGAGTGGGACACGTTGTGGCCGAAGCCCGGCCCCTTGCCACAGACGTCGCACACGCTAGCCACGGGATACTCCTGGGATTGAAACGTTCATGAGGTCGCCGCCAGGCGCTGCCCGGGCAACCTGGCCAGGTTACCCGATGACCGGCCGGTACGCCCAACCGCCCCGGTCCGGGGCCGGCCCAGCGTACCCGCGGGGACGGCCGGCGGGCGGCGGGCCGGTCCCCGGACGGCTCCGGACACGCCGGGCGGAAGCGGCCGGCTCCGGCGGCTGTCGGTGCGCGCCAGTAGGCTTCCCGACGTGCTGGACACCCTCGACGCCGCCGCGGTGCGCCGCTGGTGCGCGAGCGGGCTGGCCGCTCTCCAGCGCCATCAGGGCGAGATCGACGAGCTCAACGTCTACCCGGTCCCCGACGGCGACACCGGGACCAACCTGGTGCTCACCCTCACCTCGGCCCAGCAGGCCCTCGCCATGGACCTGGAGACCCTCCCCGACGACGGGCACACCCCGCACGGGCACGCCCTCCGGCTGATGGCCCGGGGCGCGCTGCTCGGCGCGCGGGGCAACTCCGGGGTGATCCTCTCGCAGATCCTGCGCGGCTTCGCCGACGCGCTCGCCGCCGCTCCGGCGGTCCGCGGCCGCCAGCTCGCCACCGCGCTGGCCGACGCCACGACGGCCGCCTACGCCGCCGTCGCCCACCCGGTCGAGGGCACCCTGCTCAGCGTCGTGGCCGCCGCCGCCCACGCGGCCGAGCGGGCGGACTCCGACGACCTGCGGGCGGTGGCCCGGGCGGCGGCCGGCGAGGCGGCCCGCGCGCTGGCGCGTACCCCCGAGCAGTTGCCCGCGCTCGCCCGGGCCGGCGTGGTCGACGCCGGCGGGCGCGGTCTCTGCCTGCTGCTCGACGCGCTCGTCGAGGTGATCACCGGGGAGAGCCCGCGGCAGCCGGCGCCCGCGCCGCCCGCGGCCCGCGTGCCCGCCACCGCCGTCCGGGAGACCGGCTCCCCGGCATACGCCTACGAGGTGCAGTACCTGCTCGACGCCACCGACGAGGCGGTGACCCGGCTGCGCGGCGAGCTGGACGCCCTCGGCGACTCCCTGGTGATCGTCGGCGACGCCGGCACCTGGAACGTGCACGTGCACGTCAACGACGTGGGGGCGGCCGTCGAGGCCGGCGTGGTGGCCGGCCGGCCGCACCGGATCACGGTGACCCGGTTCGCCGACCAGACGGCCCCGGCGCCGTCGACCCCCGCGGCGCCGGCCGACGGCCGGGCCGCCGTGGTGGTGGCC
This sequence comes from Micromonospora sp. NPDC004551, assembly GCF_040609975.1. Lineage (NCBI taxonomy): Bacteria > Bacillati > Actinomycetota > Actinomycetes > Micromonosporales > Micromonosporaceae > Micromonospora > Micromonospora sp. NPDC004551. The sequence continues at coordinate 125,403 of NZ_JBEXLM010000003.1, forward strand.
ACCGGCGCCGGCATCGCCGAGCTGTTCGGCGCCGAGGGCGCCACCGTGGTGCCGGCCAACCCGTCCACCGGCGAGCTGCTCGACGCGATCCGGGCCACCCGCGCCGCCCGGGTGGTGGTGCTGCCCAACGACCCCAACACCCAGTCGGTGGCGAGCGCCGCCGCGCGGGAGGCGCACGGCCTGGGGGTGAAGGTGAGCGTCGTGCCCACCCGGTCCCCGGTGCAGGCCCTCGCCGCCCTCGCCGTGCGGGACCCGAAGCGCCGCTTCGAGGATGACGTCATCGCCATGGCCGAGGCCGCCGGCGCCTGCCGCTACGCCGAGGTCTGCCACGCGAGCAAGGAGGCGCTCACCGTGGCCGGTCCGTGCCGGCCGGGCGACGTGCTGGCGCTGGTCGAGGGGGAGGTGCACCTCATCGGCGCCGACCTCCTCGACACCTGCACGGCCGTGGTCGACCGGATGCTCGGTGGCGGCGGCGAGCTGGTCACCCTGCTCTGCGGGGCGGACGCCCCGGCCGGGCTGGCGGACCGGGTGCGCGAGCACGTCGAGCGGTCCTGGCCGTTCGTCGAGGTGCAGGCGTACGAGGGCGGGCAGCCGCACTATCCGCTCCTGGTGGGGGTCGAATGACGAGCGAACCGGCGACGGTGGACACGCCGCTCAAGAAGCTGGTCGGGGAGCGCACGGCCAAGGCCCTGGCGAGCCATCTCGACCTGCACACGGCCGGCGACCTGATCTACCACTTCCCCCGCCGCTACGACGAGCGCGGCGAGCACACCGACATCCGCTCGCTGGACGTGGGGGAGCAGGTCACCGTGCTGGCCCAGGTGCAGCGCACGGCGGTCCGGCCGATGCGGCAGCGCCGGGGCAACCTGCTGGAGGTCACCGTCGGCGACGGCTCCGGCGGGGTGCTGACCCTCACCTTCTTCGGCAACCAGGCGTGGCGGGAGCGGGAGCTGCGCCCGGGCCGCTGGGGGCTGTTCGCCGGCAAGGTCACCGAGTTCCGGGGCAAGCGGCAGCTCAACGGCCCCGAATACGTGCTGCTCGGCGAGGGCGGCGACGGCGAGGCGGCGGCCAACGAGGAGGTCGAGGAGTTCGCCGGGGCCCTGATCCCGGTCTACCCGGCCGCGGCGGCCGTGCCGACCTGGGTGATCGCCCGCTGCGTCCGGGTGGTCCTGGACACCTTCACCCCGCCCGAGGACCCACTGCCGGCCACCGTGCGGGCCGGCCGCAACCTGGTCGGCATCGGCGCCGCGCTGCGGGAGATCCACCGGCCCACCAGCAAGGAGGAGCTGTACAAGGCGCGCCGCCGGCTCAAGTGGGACGAGGCGTTCGCCGTGCAGCTCACCCTCGTGCAGCGCAAGCACCGGGCCGCGGCGTGGCCGGCGAAGGCCCGGCCGGCGAAGCCGGGCGGGCTGCTCGACGCGTTCGACGCCCGGCTGCCCTACGAGCTGACCTCCGGCCAGCAGGCCGTCGGCCGGGAGATCGCCGCCGACCTGGCCACCGCGCACCCGATGCACCGGCTGCTCCAGGGTGAGGTGGGCTCCGGCAAGACCGTGGTGGCGCTGCGGGCCATGCTCCAGGTGGTCGACGCCGGCGGGCAGGCCGCGCTGCTCGCCCCGACCGAGGTGCTCGCGGCCCAGCATTACCGGGGCATGCTCGACCTGCTCGGCCCGCTCGCGCAGGCGGGCGAGCTGGGCGCCGCCGACGACGCCACCCGGGTCGAGCTGGTCACCGGCTCGCTGGGCGCGGCGGCCCGGCGGCGGGCGCTCGCCGAGGTGGCCGAGGGGCGCGCGGGCATCGTGCTCGGCACCCACGCCCTGCTCTACGAGGGGGTCGACTTCGACGACCTGGGCCTCGTGGTGGTCGACGAGCAGCACCGGTTCGGCGTGGAGCAGCGGGACGCGCTGCGGGCCAAGGCCGACCAGCCGCCGCACGTGCTGGTCATGACCGCCACCCCGATCCCGCGCACGGTCGCCATGACCGTCTACGGCGACCTGGAGATCTCCACGCTGTCCCAGCTGCCGCAGGGCCGCTCGCCGATCGCCTCGCACGTGGTGCCGGCCGCCGAGAAGCCGGCCTTCCTCGACCGCGCCTGGCGCCGGCTGCGCGAGGAGGTCGCCAAGGGACACCAGGCGTACGTGGTGTGCCCGCGGATCGGTGAGGGGCCGGCCTCGGACGAGGAGGCGCCCCGCGAGGACGACAACGGCCGCCGGCCCCCGCTCGCGGTGACCGAGGTGGCCCCCCTGCTCGCCGAGGGGCCGCTGCACGGGCTGCGGATCGGGGTGCTGCACGGGCGGCTGCCGGCCGACGAGAAGGACGCCGTGATGCGCTCCTTCGCCGCCGGCGACCTCGACGTGCTGGTGGCCACCACGGTGGTCGAGGTGGGCGTCAACGTGCCCAACGCCACGGTGATGATCGTGCTCGACGCCGACCGGTTCGGCGTCTCCCAGCTGCACCAGCTGCGCGGCCGGGTGGGCCGGGGCTCGGCCGCCGGCCTCTGCCTGCTGGTCACCGAGGCGATGGAGGGTTCCTCCGCCCGGGAGCGGCTCGACGCGGTCGCCTCCACCACCGACGGGTTCAAGCTCGCCGAGCTAGATCTGGAGCAGCGCCGGGAGGGTGACGTGCTGGGCGCCACCCAGTCCGGCCGCCGGTCCCACCTGCGGCTGCTGTCGCTGCTGCGCGACACCGACCTCATCCGGGACGCCCGGGCCGAGGCGATCACCCTGGTCGAGGAGGATCCGGAGCTGGCGCGGCATCCGGCGTTGGCCGCCTCGGTCGCGGCCCTGGTCGATGAGGAGCGCGCCGAATACCTGGAGAAGGGCTGACCCCACCGGGCGGCCGTCCCGGCCTAGGCTCGTCCGATGCCGAAACCCCCTCTTGATCGTGGTGTGCTTCTGCTGGCCGAGGGCGACGACCTCCGGCTGGATCTGGTCACCGGCTCCGCCGACGCCGGATCGCCCTGCACTCGCGCGACCCGGTTCCAGATCGCCTCGATCAGCAAGCAGATGGCCGCCGTCGCGGTGTTGCTCCTCGCCGAGCGGGGCGCGCTGCGCCTGGAGGATCCGGTCGTCCGCTGGCTGCCGGACCCGCCGCCGGCCTGGTCCGGGATCACCCTGCACCACCTGCTCACCCACACCTCCGGCCTGGGCCACTGGGAGGAGTATCCGCTGATCGACCTGGCCGGGCCGGCCGAGCCGGACGAGTTGCTGGCCGTCTTCGCCGGCCTGCCGCCGCTGTTCGCCCCCGGTGCCGGCTGGCACTACAGCAGCCCCGGCTACGTCCTGCTGGCCCGGGCCGTCGAGCGCGCGGCCGACCGGCCGTACGCCGCCTTCCTCGCCGAGGAGGTCTTCGCGCCGCTCGGCATGACGGACAGCTTCGCCGGCGACGCCGCCGGGCGGGACGACGTGGCGACCGGGCACGAGGCCGGCCGGCCGGTGCCGTCCTGGGACCTGGACACGGTGAGCATGGGCGCCGGGGACGTCTGGTGCACCGGTGCGGACCTGCTCACCTGGCTGGACGTGCCCCGCCGAGGCCGCCTGCTGGGGCCTGCCGCGGCGGCCGTGCTGACGACCCCGCACGCGCCGACCGGCCGCCCCGGCGAGGCGTACGGCTACGGCTTCTTCGTCGGCCCGCTGAACGGGGAACGGGCGGTGCACCACTCCGGGGACAACGGTGGCTACAAGGCGTTGGCGGCCTGGTACCCCGACTCCGATCGCCGCCTGGTGGTCCTGACCAACCAGGCCGAGATCGACCCCGGCCTGCTGAAGGGTGCCCTGGAATGAGCCGGGGGCGCGCCGACCGAGGTGGTCGGCGCGCCCCCGGATCGGGCCCAGGTCAGGCGGTGAAGCGGATCCGCCGCCGTCGGGTCACCACGAAGAGCACCGCACCGGCCGCCACCAGGGCGCCGGCCACGGCGGCCATGACCCCGGCCGCCGCGCCGGTCACCGGGAGCGCCGGCTCGCCGCCACCGCTGCCTCCGCAGTTCCCCTCCGGGGCGTAGACCGCCTGCATCTCCAGGTCGAGGTCGGGCAGGGCCACGGTGGCCTGCTCGTCCTTGCCGGCCTGGAAGGTCACCTTCTCCGTCGCGCCCGGCGCGACGGTCCGGGTCTCGGCGCGTTCGCCGTAGGTCAGTTCGGCCTTCACCGGCAGGCCGCCCTTCGGGTTGGTCACCGTGAGCGTGAAGGTGTCGCAGGTCGCCCTGGTGGCGACCGTCGGCAGCGCGCAGTCCTTCGGGCGCTGCCAGGAGTAGGTGCCCTTGTCGACGACCTTCCCGTCGACCAGCACCTCGACGGTGCCGGCGTTCGCGGCCGGGACGACGGTGTCGGTGTTCGCCTTGCCCGGCTCGACGGTCACCTTCTTCGACCAGCCGTTCGCGCCGCGCACCTCGAACTCGACCGGGTAGCGGCTCAGGCTGCCGTCGTTGCTCAGCGCCACGGCGACCGTGCCGTCGCACTTCGAGGTGAAGAGCGTGGCGGGGTTGGCGCAGGTGCGGCTGCCGCCGTTGTACCAGCCCTGCGGGCCGTGCGACCGGTTGCCGGGTGCGCCCGGCGAGCCGAGCTTGAGGTTGCCGTACCGCTTGCCGTCCTCGGTCAGCGGGTCGATGACCTGGCTCGTGTCGCCCCAGATCAGGTCCACCTGGGTGTTGCAGTCGGGCAGGTCGACGGTCAGCTCGATGGAGGTCTTCGTCCCGCCGATCCAGTCGCTGTCCGGGGTGCCGTGGACGTACTGCGGGGTGGCGAACTGCGGGCGCGGAGCGAAGTAGGAGACCAGGGTGAACCACTGCCTCCCGTCGCCGCAGAGCGGCCGGTCGCCGTCGAGCTTGACCGTCGCGATGCCCTTCGGCCCGTCGAAGGTGTGGCTGTAGGTGGCCTTGTCCAGGTCCACGCACTTCGGCGCCGGGGCGCAGGAGCCGTCCCGGGTCAGGTCGACGGTGCCGGTGTCGGTGTGGTCCTGGCCGTTGGCCTTCCACAGCGCGTAGATCGTCAGCGAGGCCGACCGGGTGTCGCCGGGCACCCGCTGGACCGCCTGGACGGAGCCGCCGGCGGGGACGACCGTGCCCTCCAGGGGGACGGGGGTGGCGCCCTCGACGGCGACGGTCACGTCGGTCTTCGGGTTCGGGGTGACCTGCTGGAGCGTGGCCGCCTTGTCCCGCTCGCTGTTCTCCACCGTCCAGGTGAGGACCCGCTCGCCGGTGAGCTGGTCGCAGACGGAGGTGGCCTTGATGGTGGTGTGGTGGGCGCTGGCGGGTGCGGAGACCGCCACAGCCCCGACGAGGCCGAGCAGGGCGGCGCCCAGCACGGCGAGCGGTCGCCGTGGCGACAGCCTGGTACGGATCACGGGTACTCCCGGATTGAGGGGGTTCGGGGTAGTTGCGCGGGGCCGGGGCGCGGGGTTCCTGCGCCGGCGGCGTCCCGATGCCGATGCCGGCGAGGCGAGCCGACAACCGGGCAGACCCTAGCGAAATCGACACGGACGGCGTTACCGCAATCGATGGCTCGTAAAGGGACCGTTATAGATTTGAGATCATTGATGTACGACCCGTGACGGGTCGTCGCGGCGGGTGGTCCGTGCGCCCCAATTCGGGCATCGCGTAGCGTCGGGGCATGCGGACGGAGCGACGGTGACCCGGATCGTGGGCGGGACGCTCGGCGGCCGGCGGATCGCCGCGCCGCCCGGCGCCGGCACCCGGCCGACCTCGGATCGGGTGCGGGAGGCGCTGTTCAGCGCCGTGCAGGCCGAGCTCGATCTCGACGGGGCCCGCGTCGCCGACCTGTACGCCGGCTCCGGCGCGGTCGGGCTGGAGGCGCTGTCCCGGGGCGCCGCGCACGTGCTGCTGGTCGAGTCCGACGCCCGGGCCGCCCGGGTGATCCGCGAGAACGTCGCCGCGCTCCGCGCCGCCCCGGCCGCGCGCCTGGTCACCGGCAAGGTGGCCACCGTGCTCGCCGCCGGTCCGGACGGCGGGCCGTACGACGTGGTGTTCGCCGACCCGCCCTACGCCGTGCCGGACAGCGAGATCACCGCGATGCTGGCCGCGCTGGTCGGCGGTGGCTGGCTGGCCCGGGACGCCCTGGTGGTCGTCGAGCGCTCCAGCCGCACCGGCCCGGTGCGGTGGGTGGAGGGTGTCACTGGCGAGCGCAGCCGCCGTTACGGCGAGACCACGCTTTGGTACGGTCGCCGATCATGAGACGTGCGGTCTGTCCCGGCTCGTTCGATCCGGTCACCAACGGGCACCTCGACATCATCGGCCGGGCGAGCCGGCTCTTCGACGAGGTGATCGTCGGCGTGCTGGTCAACCAGTCGAAGCAGGGGCTGTTCACGGTCGAGGAGCGGATCGACATGCTCCGCGAGGTGACCGGCTCGTACGAGAACGTGCGGGTCGAGTCGTTCCGTGGCCTGCTGGTCGACTTCTGCCGCGCCCAGCACGCGAGCGTGCTGATCAAGGGCCTGCGCGCGGTCAGCGACTTCGACTACGAGCTGCAGATGGCCCAGATGAACATCGGCCTGGCCGGCGTGGAGACGCTCTTCATGCCGACCAACCCGCTCTACTCGTTCCTGTCCTCCAGCCTGGTCAAGGACGTGGCCAAGTGGGGCGGCGACATCTCCGCGCACGTCCCGGACGTGGTCCGCGAGGAACTCGTGGCCCGGCTCCGTCGCTGAACCCCTCGCGATCGTGCACTTACGGCCCCCTGGGACGCCCGGGACGGGGGAAATAGCGGGGCCGAAAGTGCACGATCGGCGCGTCGGGGAGTGGGCGACGCGCCGGGTAGGGTGCAGCGGCACGGGTGGAGGGCGCGTTACATGATGATGTGTGCAGCGCCGAACCGGGCCGCAGGCCGCATCATGAAGGTCGGCCGACCAATGACAGGAGTGAGGTGCCGGTGGACCCGCTCGATCGCATCGACGAACTGATCGCCATGGTGGAGCAGGCCCGCTCCGTGCCGATGTCGCGCAACAACTGCATGGTCGACCGGGGCGAGATGATCGCCGCCCTGGACGAGCTGCGGGTGGAGCTTCCCGCCGACCTGCGCCGGGCCGCCGCGCTGCTGGAGGAGCGGGACAAGATCATGGAGGCCGGCAAGCGCGAGGCCGACCGGATCATCAGCGAGGGTGAGGCGGAACACGCCCGCCTGGTCTCGGTGAACGAGATCACCGTCTCCGCCGAGCACGAGGGCGCCCGGATCGTCGCCGAGGCCCGGGCCGAGGCGCAGCGCCTGCGGGACGAGGTCGACGACTACGTCGACACCGCCCTGGCCAACTTCGAGCAGTTCCTGACCCGGGCGCTCGCCTCGATAGAGCGTGGCCGGGACAAGATGCACGCGCTGCGGGAGATCGGCACCTTCGCCGGCGACGAGGCGGACCGCCCGCTGCCCTTCTGAGCGTCGGTGGCGGTGGCCGGCGGCCGCGCTACCCTTGCCAGCGGCATGCGGGCCGGTGGCCGACAGCCGGCAGCCGACGGGCCGGGGACGACGCCCCGGTTCGACGGTCCGCCGGTCGTCCAGGTAACCTTCTTTGTCGGCCTCTCACCGGCCGGAGTCTAACTATGCCCAAACACACGCCAAGCCAACTCGACCCCAGGTCGCCGCTGGTCCTCGACACGAGGGACCTGCCGCGTCGGCCTGGCGCGTTGCGTACGCATCGGCGGGTCGTGCCGGCACCGGCGGACCTCGGCGTGGAGTTGATCACCGTACCGGAGGGTGCGGACCTCGACCTCGACCTGAGGTTGGAGTCGGTGTCCGAGGGCGTGCTCGTCTCCGGGACCGTCACCGGTCCCGTCAAGGGCGAGTGTGGGCGCTGCCTGCGCGAGATCGACGACTCGGTGGCCGTGACGATCCAGGAGCTGTACGCGTACGAGAACAGCACCACGGACGACACGACCGACGAGGACGAGGTGGGCCGGATGCAGGGCGATCTGATCGACCTGGAACCGGCGCTGCGGGACGCGGTGGTGCTCGCACTGCCGACCAACCCGCTCTGCCGGGAGGACTGCCCAGGCTTGTGCCCCGACTGCGGGGTGCACTGGGACGATCTGCCGGCCGACCACAGTCACCAGCAGGTCGACCCGCGTTGGGCGGGCCTGTCGCAACTGACCCGTACAGAGGAGTAAGAACCGTGGCCGTCCCCAAGCGCAAGATGTCGCGCAGCAACACCCGCGCCCGCCGGGCGAACTGGAAGGCCGCGGCGGTCGCGACCGTGGCCTGCCCGCAGTGCAAGTCGGCCAAGCTGCCGCACGCCGCCTGCTCCGTCTGCGGCACCTACAACGGCCGTCAGGTCCTCGAGGTCTGACCGGACGCCGAGTGACGTCCCCGACCACCGGTCGGGTCGCGCACGCACCACGGCTCTCGCCCGGTGCCCCGGCTCCCTCCGCCGCCGGCCGTTCCCCGGCCGGCGCGCCGACGGAGCCGGGCACCGCGCGGATCGCCGTCGACCTCCTCGGCGGGGACGATGCTCCCGCCGTCGTGGTTGACGGCGCTCTGCGGGCGGTGCGCACCGATCCGGACCTGCACCTGCTGCTCGTCGGCCCGACCGAGGTCGCCGACGGGCTGATCGGTGCGCTCGACCCCGAGCAACGCTCCCGGGTCACCGTCCGCCCGGTGCGGACCGCCGTCGGCATGGCCGACCACCCCACCGCCGCGCGTGGCGAGACCACCGTCCGCGCGGCCGTCCACGCCGTTCGCGACGGGATCGCCGACGCGATCGTCTCCGCCGGCTCGACCGGCGCCACCGTCACCGCCGCCGCGCTCGGCCTCGGCCGCTGGCCCGGCGTACGCCGGCCCGCCCTGGTCGCCACCCTGCCCGCCGTCGAGGGGCCGGTGGTGCTGCTGGACGTCGGCGGCACGCTGGAACCCGGACCCGCCACCCTGGCCCGCCACGCCGTGCTCGGCGCCGCCTACGCGGCCGTGGCGCACACCGTCGCCACGCCCCGGGTCGGGCTGCTCTCCGTCGGCACCGAGGCGGGCAAGGGCGACCGCCTGCGCCGCTCCGCCGACCCCGCCCTCGCCGCCGTGCCGCTGCCCTGCGGCGCCCGCTACATCGGCCTGGTCGAGGGGTACGACGTCGCCGTCGGCGCCCGCGCCGACGTGGTGGTGACCGACGGCTTCACCGGAAACGTGCTGCTCAAGGCCATCGAGGGCGCGTACGCGATGGCCGGCGGCGCCCCGGCGAGCGGCGGCGCGCCGCGGGCGGCGGCCCTGCTCGGCGTGGCCGGCACCGTGGTGGTCTGCCACGGCGCGGCCCGGCCCGACGACGTCGCCTCCGGCATCGCCCTCGCCGCCCACCTGTGGCGCCGGGGCGCCACCGACACCGTCTCGACCATGCTCGACGCCATCCCGCACGATCCCGCACCTGACCGCAACGACACCGAGGTAGCACCATGACCAACGACAAGCGGCGGCGTGCGCCCGTCGGCCACCTGGAGGCGGCCTTCGGGGTGTCGCTCGACCCGGAACTGCTGGAGCGCGCGCTGACCCACCGCTCCTACGCGTACGAGAACGGTGGCCTGCCCACCAACGAGCGACTGGAGTTCCTCGGCGACTCGGTCCTCGGCGTGGTGATCACCACGGCGCTCTTCCACAACCACCCGGACCTGCCCGAGGGGCAGCTCGCCAAGCTGCGGGCCAGCGTCGTCAACATGCGTGCCCTCGCCGACGTCGCGCGCGGCCTCGGCCCGGACGGGCTGGGCGCGTACCTGCTGCTCGGCAAGGGCGAGGAGGCCACCGGCGGGCGGGACAAGGCGAGCATCCTCGCCGACACCCTGGAGGCGCTGCTCGGCGCGATCTACCTCCAGTACGGCCTGGACACCGCGGCCCTCGTGATCCACCGCCTGTTCGACCCGCTGATGGCCGAGTCCGCCGGGCGGGGCGCGGCGCTGGACTGGAAGACCAGCCTCCAGGAGCTGACCGCGGCTCTGGCGCTGGGCGTCCCGGAATACCGGATCGAGGGCACCGGCCCGGACCACCTCAAGACCTTCACGGCCTGGGTGGTGGTGGCCGGCAACCGCTACGGCGGCGCGGAGGGGCGCAGCAAGAAGGAGGCCGAGCAGCGGGCCGCAGAGTCGGCCTGGCGGATGCTGACCGAGCAGGCCGAGGCGGAGGCGGCCGCGAAAGCCGCCGCCGACGGGGCGGAGCCGGCAGGCGACCCCGCCGAGACCGGTGCGGGCCGTGCCTGAGCTGCCCGAGGTCGAGACCGTCCGGCAGGGCCTGGCCCAGTGGGTCATCGGCCGGCGGATCAGCGCCGTCGAGGTGCGCCACCCCCGGGCGGTCCGCCGGCACGAGCCGGGCGGCGACCACTTCGCGGCCGTGCTGACCGGCCGGACGATCACCGACGTGCGGCGCCGGGGCAAGTACCTGTGGCTGCCGCTGGACAGCGGGGACGCCCTCATCGGGCACCTGGGCATGTCCGGCCAGCTGCTGCTCCAGCCGGTCGGTGCGGCCGACGAGCTGCACCTGCGGGTGCGGTTCCGGTTCGCCGACGACGGCCCGGAGCTGCGCTTCGTCGACCAGCGCACGTTCGGCGGGCTGTCGGTCTCCGAGGGTGGGGCCGAGCTGCCGGCCGAGATCGCGCACATCGCCCGGGACCCGATGGATCCGGAGTTCTCCGACGCCGGCTTCGTGGCGGCGCTGCGGAAGCGGCGCACCGAGGTGAAGCGGGCGCTGCTCGACCAGACGCTGATCTCCGGCGTCGGCAACATCTACGCCGACGAGGCGCTCTGGCGGGCCCGGTTGCACGGCGCCCGGCCGACCGACGCGCTGACCGGGCCGGCGGCCCTCCGGCTGCTGGGCCACGTCCGGGACGTGCTCGGCGAGGCGATCAAGCAGGGCGGCACCAGCTTCGACGAGCTGTACGTCAACGTCAACGGCGAGAGCGGCTACTTCGACCGGTCGCTGAACGCGTACGGCCGGGAGGGGGAGCCCTGCCCGCGGTGCGGGACGCCGATCCGGCGGGAGGCGTTCATGAACCGTTCGTCCTACAGTTGCCCGCGCTGCCAGCCGCGCCCCCGGGGCACCCTCCGGGGATGACCCCGAGGCGGCTCGGGGTTGCGCCGGTGTGCCACATCGGACGCTGCCCGGCGGGTCCCCCGGTCGTACCCTGAAAATCCCGTTCTGTCCAGTTGGTGGACCCGGATCCGGCCGCCCGGACGGAGCCGGCCGGATGGGGGACGAGCGGGGGCCGTTCCCCGATGTCCGGGCCCCGCCCGCTCCCTAGCGTCAGCAGACGTCGGCACAGGGCCGACGTCTGGAGGGGGATCCCAGATATGGGCAGGCGACCGGTGACCGTGCGACTGGCACGGTGGAGTGCGGAGCATCCGTGGCGGGCCATCGCGCTCTGGGTGGTGTTCGTGGCGGTGTGCTTCGTCGGTGGCAACGCCGCCGGCCTGAACGAGGCGACCGACGACGACCAGGCGATCGGTGAGTTCGGGCGGGCCCAACTGATCGTCGACAGTGGCGGCTTCCACGAGCCGGCCACGGAGAACGTGCTGATCACCCCGCGCTCGGGGAAGCTCGACCCGACCGCCGCGAAGGCCGCGGCCGACGACGCGGCGGCCCGGCTGCGGCAGGTCGAGGGGGTGACCTCGGTCGGCGCGCCGATGCCGTCCCGGGACGGCAACGCGATGCTGGTGCCGATCACGATGTCGGGCGACCCGGAGACCGCGTCGGACCGGGTGCAGCCGCTGCGCGACACCACCGCGAAGGTCCAGGAGGCGCACCCGGCGCTGCGCGTCGAGCAGGTCGGCGGCCCGTCGATCAGCAAGGCGCTCGACGACACCCTCGGCAAGGACTTCAAGCGGGCCGAGCTGCTGAGCCTGCCGGTCACCCTGGCCATCCTGATCATCGCGTTCGGGGCGCTCATCGCAGCCGGCGTGCCGGTGCTGCTGGCCCTCTCCTCGGTGGCCGCGGCCATGGGGCTCTCCACGCTCGCCTCCCACCTGGTGCCGGCCACCGACACCACGGCCAGCGTGATCCTGCTGATCGGCATGGCGGTCGGCGTGGACTACTCGCTCTTCTACGTCCGGCGCGAACGCGAGGAGCGGGCCAAGGGTCGCTCCGGGCTCGACGCCGTGGAGATCGCGGCGGAGACCTCCGGGCACGCCGTGGTCGTCTCCGGCACCGCCGTGATCATCTCGATGGCCGGGCTGCTGCTCGCCCAGGACGCCATCTTCTCGTCACTCGCCGTCGGCTCGATCCTGGTGGTCGCGGTGGCGGTGATCGGCTCGCTGACCGTGCTGCCGGCGCTCTTGGCCAAGCTGGGCCGCTGGGTCGACCGGCCCCGGGTTCCGCTGCTGTGGCGCCTCACCGCCCCGCGCACCGGGCGGCACGGCCAGATGGCCGGTCCCCGCTTCTGGCCGGCGGTGCTCAAGCCGGCGCTGCGCGCGCCGCTGGCCACCCTGGTGGTCTCGGTCGGCCTGCTGCTCGCCCTGGCCGCCCCGGCGCTGGGCATGAAGCTGAAGTTCCCCGGCATGGAGGACGTGCCCCGCACCACGGCGGCCATGCAGGCGTACGACCGGCTCACCGCGGCCTTCCCGAGCAACGGCACCAGCCACACCGTGGCGGTGCGGGCGCCGGCCGACCAGGCCGACCGGGTGCGGGCCGCGCTCACCGGGCTGGCCGACCGGGCCGCCGCCGACCCGCTCTTCGCGCCGGCCGAGGGGGACGGCCCGAAGATCAAGGTGTCGGCCGACCGGCGGGTGTCGGTGCTGGAGGTGGCCACGCCGTACGCCAGCCGCACCGACGAGGCGTCGCGGTCCCTGCACGAGTTGCGCCAGGACCTCGTCCCGGCCGCGCTGGGCGGCATCCCCGGCGTCGAGTACGCGGTCGGCGGCGGCGTGGCGGCCAGCGAGGACTACGCGGACCACATCTGGGCGAAGCTGCCCCTGGTGGCGGCCTTCGTGCTGGCGCTGACCTTCCTGGTGATGGCCTGGACCTTCCGGTCCGTGGTGGTGGCGCTCACCTCGATCCTGCTGAACCTGCTCTCCGCCGGGGCCGCCTACGGCCTGCTGGTGCTGGTCTTCCAGGGCGACTGGGCGGAGGGGCTGCTCGGCTTCACCTCGATGGACGCGATCGTCACCTGGCTGCCGTTGTTCCTCTTCGTGGTGCTGTTCGGGCTATCCATGGACTACCACGTCTTCGTGGTCAGCCGGATCCGCGAGGGGATCCGCCAGGGCATGTCGAACAAGGACGCGGTGGCCTACGGGATCACGTCCTCGGCGGGGGTGGTGACCAGCGCGGCGATCGTCATGGTCGGGGTGTTCTCGATCTTCGCGACGCTGAGCACCATCGACTTCAAGCAGCTGGGCATCGGGCTGGCCGCGGCGATCCTGCTGGACGCCACGATCATCCGGGCGGTGGTGCTGCCCTCGCTGATGACCCTGCTGGGCGACGCGAACTGGTGGGCGCCGCGGTTCCTGCGCGGCCGGGCGGCGACCCCGCCGGCCGAGCCGCCCGCGCCGGCGCCGGAGCTGGTCGGCGCCCGCTGAGTCGGGGGACGGGGGAGGGCGGGCCGGTCCGGTCCGCCCTTCGTCCTGTGACCGGGCTGTCACGGCAGGATTAACGGCCGCGGCGGCGGGGCATCTGGGCGGCCATGGACGAACAGCTTCCGCCGGCGGCCCGTCGTCGCGCCCCGGCCATCGCAGCCCACCGGAGCGCGTCATGAGCACCGACGTGCGGACCGGCACCGTACGGACCAACGTCCCGGCCCGCCTGGACCGGCTGCCGTGGTCCCGCTGGCACTGGATGATCGTGATCGGCCTCGGCACGGTGTGGATCCTCGACGGCCTCGAGGTGACCATCGTCGGCAACCTGTCCGGCAAGCTCGCCGAAGAGGGCAGCGGCCTGAGCATCACCCAGAGCCAGGTCACCGGCCTGGCCGCCGCGCTCTACGTGGCCGGCGCCTGCACCGGCGCGCTCTTCTTCGGCTGGCTCACCGACCGGTTCGGGCGCAAGAAGCTGTTCCTGCTGACCCTCGGGCTCTACCTGGTCGCCACGGCGCTGACCGCGCTGTCCTTCGACACCTGGTGGTTCTTCCTGTTCCGGTTCCTCACCGGCATGGGCATCGGCGGCGAGTACGCGGCCATCAACTCGGCGATCGACGAACTGATCCCGGCACGGCACCGCGGCCGGATCGACATCATCATCAACGGCACCTTCTGGCTCGGCGCGGCGCTCGGCGCCCTGCTGACCGTGCCGCTGCTCAACGGCCTGCCGACCAACCTGGGCTGGCGGGTGGCGTTCGGCCTGGGCGCGGTGCTCGGCGTGGTGATCCTGCTGGTCCGGCGGCACGTCCCGGAGAGTCCACGGTGGCTGTTCATCCACGGCCGGGCCGATGAGGCGAACCATCTCGTCGACTCGGTCGAGGCGGAGGTGAAGCGGGAGACCGGCAAGGAACTCACCGAGGCCGACAACTGGATCGAGATCAAGCAGCGGAAGAGCACCAACTTCCTGGAGATCGCCAAGACCCTCTTCGCCCGCTACCCGAAGCGCGCCACGCTGGGCTTCGCGCTCTTCATCGGGCAGGCGTTCCTCTACAACGCGATCACCTTCGGCTTCGCCCAGATCCTCCAGACGTTCTTCGACGTGCCGCCGGGCAACAGCGGCTACTACTTCGCCGTGATCGCGGTCGGCAACCTGCTCGGCCCGCTGCTGCTCGGCCGGCTCTTCGACACCGTCGGCCGGGTGCCGATGATCGCCGGCTCGTACATCGGCTCGGGCGTGCTGCTGCTCGGCACCGCCTGGCTGTTCCACTCGGGGGTGCTGAACGCGGTCACCATGACCGCCTGCTGGTGCGTGGTGCTCTTCTTCGCCTCGGCCGGCGCCAGCGCCGCGTACCTGACGGTCAGCGAGATCTTCCCCATGGAGACCCGGGCCATGGCCATCGCGTTCTTCTACGCGATCGGCACCGCCGCCGGCGGCATCACCGGTCCGCTGCTCTTCGCCAAGCTGGTCGGCACCGGCAAGGTCGGCGACACCGTGGTCGCCTTCGTCGTCGGTGCCGCCGTGATGATCATCGGCGGCCTCGTGGAGCTGACCCTAGGCGTCAAGGCCGAGGGGAAGTCCCTGGAGGACCTGGCCACCCCGCTCAGCGCCGAGCACGCCGGCATCCCGTCGCAGCGCGGCGCCGGCACTCCGGCCCCGGTCACCGGCGGCGCCCCCGGCTGACCCTCGCCGCTCCCCCCGGCACCGCCCCCGCCCGTCCAGGCCGGGGGCGGTGCCGCTTTTCCGGGGTACGCGCACCGCTCCGTCCCCCGGCTGCCGCCGGCTCCCGGTGTCCCGTGTTCGGCCCGACCCGGATCGGTTCCTGATCAGGGCAGCGCGCAGGGGTCGCGCCAGGCGTCGAGTTTGCGGTCCTTGAGGATGGAGGCGAAGCCGTAGCCGACCGTGGTGACGCAGAACCTCGCCGGATCGCCGGTGTACTCCACGTGGAAGACCGGCTTGTCCGCGTCGACGAACGGCAGCAGTTTGTCGCACCCGCCGCGCCGGACACACTCCTGGTTGACCGCGAAGTCGAAGTCGGGGGCGAGCGCCGCCACCTGCGGCAGGTCGTCGATCAGCCCGGGGGAGAGGTCCAGCCGCCGGGCCAGCTCGGCCAACCGGCGGTTGAACAGCAACTGGTCGTCGAAGGTGAGCGGGAAGCCGGACCGGTGCAGGTAGCCGTCGGCGTCGTCGAACGCCACCGCCCCGAAGCCCTTGCCCCGGCAGAGCCGGAACCGGTCGGCCAGCACCGGCTCGAGCGAGTCCCACCGGCGGACGTCCAGCCACCGGCTCGCCGGCCGGCCGGGCACCGCCGCCCCGCGTACCGCCGCCGGGAAGCGGCCGGCGTCCGGGTCGCCGGTCGCGTACGTGCCGACCTGGACCTGGCACATCAGGCGGCGGTCGCGGGCGCGCAGCGCGCCGGTCTCGGCGGAGGTGGTGCGCACCGGGTCGAGCAGGAAGACGTCGGCGTCGACGGTGACGTCCACCGGGCCGGTCAGCTGCCACTGCCACTGCCAGTCCCGGGCGTGCGCCGACGGCCAGGGGGTGGGCGCCCCGGGTGGCACGATCGGCTCCTGGCAGGCCGACGCCGGGGCGAGCAGCAGCACCGTCAGCACCACCGCGACACCCCGGCGCGGCCCACGTCGGCGGACGCGGGCCGCCCGGGGCGGCACGGCCCACGCCGGCCGCATCCGCATCGACAGCTCCCGGGTCGCGGGCGGCACCCCGCCCCCTGCCGGTACGTCTCCGGCGGCCCCGGTGCGCCGGCCGCGGGGCCGGCACGGCTCAGGCGTCCCCGGCGTACCTCACCCGGTCAACGAGCGCGGGCCGTTCACGACGCGCCGGTCAGCGCGGGGTGCCGAAGTCCTGCGTCCAGTACGGCCCGTTGCTCCGCGCCACGCCCACGCCGATCTCGGTGAACGAGCAGTTCAGGATGTTCGCCCGGTGCCCCGGGGAGTTCATCCAGGCGTCCATCACCGCGGCCGGGCTCTGCTGGTTCCAGGCGACGTTCTCGCCGTACGACCGCCAGGCGTAGCCGACCCGGTCGAGCCGGTCGCCCACGTCGCTGCCGTCGCTGCCGTCGTGCGACATGGTCTTGTGGTCGGCCTGGTCCTGGCTGTGCCGCTGGGCGGCGAGCATCAGCTTGTCGTCGACGGTCAGCGCCTTGCAGCCGGCCTTGGCACGCTCCTGGTTGACCAGGTCGACGACCTCCCGCAGCTCCGCGGTGAGCCCCTTGGCCGAGGCCGTCGTGGCGCCCGTGCTGCTCGGCGCGGTGCTCCGCGGCAGCTGCCGGGACGGGGCGGTGGTGCGGCTCGGCTTCGGGGTCGGCTTCCTGGTCGGGGTGGGCCGGGCGCTGGTCGGCGCGGCGCTCGGGCTGGTCGACTCGGGCGCGAGGGCGTCGCCCGGGGCCTCCTCGGCGCCGTCGGTCGCCAGTGGGGCGGCGGCCACCGGCCCGTCGGCGGACGTCGGCTCGGTCGGCTGGTCTTTGCCGGGCAGCACCAGGGCGCCGACGGCGAGGCTCACCACGAGGGTCGCCGCGGCGGCCGCGCCGCCGATGAGGAGGGGGCGCGGCAGCCGGCGCTGCTGCCGGTGCCGGCCGGTGTCGTCGTCCCCGGCGCCGGTGCCCGGCTGCCAGGACCCCGCCGGCCGCTCGTCGGCGGCCGGCTGCCAGGCGGCGGTGGGCCGCTCGTCCACGGGCGGCTGCCAGGCGGTGTGCTGTTCCTCGGGGTGCCGGCCGCCCGCCCGCTCGTAGGGGGACATCGGCGCCCGCTCATAGGAGGACGTCGGCGCGCCCGGGTGGGCCGCCGGGCCGTACGCCGGTGGCTCGACGGCCGGGGAGTACCCGGTCCGGTCGGCGTCGGCGTACCGCCCGGCGTCGGCCCACCCGTGCGTCCCGGCACCGGCGGCGGGGAGGTGGCCGGTGCGCTCGGGAGTGGGATCGTCCTGCCACGGCGTGCCCGGGGCGTCGGCCCGCCAGGCGCCGGTGGGCGCCTCGGCCGGCCAGGTGCCTCCGGCCGGCTCGGGCCGGGCCGGGCCGGGCTGCTCCGGCTCGTCCCCGAAGAGGTACGACGACCGCGGCTCGGGCCGGTCCGTGAGCCAGGCCGGTCCTTCGTCGGTCGGCGGCTCGGGGCGTCGGGGAACGCCATCCGGTTCGATCGGGTCGGTCCAGCGATACACGCCTGTCCCCTCCACGGGTCGGTTGCGGGCCGCAGTGACGCTACGGTCGCGCCGCGAGCTGCGGCAACGTGGCTAAGAAAGAGTTAAGGGGAACCAGACAGCAAGGGTGAGGCGTTCACACATTCCCAGGCGTACAGTAAAGGCGTCCGGACAGAGCGTGTCCGCGCCTTGTGGCAGCCCCCCGACAAGTGGACCGGTGGACGTGGAGATGATCTACGGCCTGCGAGAACTTGACGAAGGAGGGGGGTTCGGCTCAATATATAGGTGTCGCCAGTCGCGCCCAGCCATGCCCGGATTTCGCGGGGATGGCAGCCGCGAACATCGATGGGCGCGCGTTGGCCGGCCTTTCCGGCAGCGCATATCAAGGAGTCAGCATGGCGAAGGCCCTCTACGGCCACGTAGGTGCAGCGCCCGACCGGCGTCTGCTCGACGAGGTCACCCGACTGCGTGCCAGGGTTCAGGCACTGGAGTTCGAGATCACGCGTCTGCGCGCCGACAACGATCGGCTTGCGGCGGCTGCGGCGGAGGCTGACGACCTCCTCCGTCTGGCCGAGCCCGCGCTGACCTGATCTCCGGTTGTCGGAAAACTGAATCGCACCACACAGAAACGCGCGCCGACACCCAGTGCCGGCGCGCAGCTTTTTGTTTTCGGACCCGCATTCCGCGATCTTGCGGGCGGTCCCCGGAATTGCGCCCGGCAATTCTGATCTTGCAGTTTTCCGTGGCGTGCGCCACACCGCCGGAAACCGGACACCTCCGGCACCGGGTGGGTCGCGTACCTGGCTCTCCCCGCCCGCGGGTTAGTCTGCGGGTTCGCCAGGTCCCCGCAGCCGGCGACGGTACGGCGGCCACCGGACGAGGATCGAGAAGGTGCATCTCAAGAGCCTGACGGTGAAGGGTTTCAAATCCTTCGCCTCCGCGACGACGCTGAAGCTGGAGCCCGGGATCACCTGCGTGGTCGGCCCGAACGGCTCCGGCAAGTCCAACGTCGTCGACGCCATCGCCTGGGTGCTCGGCGAGCAGGGCGCCAAGGCACTGCGCGGCGGCAAGATGGAGGACGTCATCTTCGCCGGCACGGCCGGCCGGGCACCCCTGGGCCGGGCCGAGGTCACGCTCACCATCGACAACACCGACGGCGCGCTGCCGATCGAGTACACCGAGGTCTCCATCACCCGCCGGATGTTCCGCTCCGGCGAGAGCGAGTACGAGATCAACGGCGACTCCTGCCGGCTGCTGGACATCCAGGAACTGCTCTCGGACTCCGGCATCGGCCGGGAGATGCACATCATCGTCGGGCAGGGCCGGCTCGACGGCATGCTGCACGCCAAGCCGGAGGACCGGCGGGCGTTCATCGAGGAGGCGGCCGGAGTCCTCAAGCACCGCAAGCGCAAGGAGAAGGCGCTGCGGAAGCTCGACGCGATGCAGACCAACCTCAACCGCCTCACCGACCTCACCGCCGAGCTGCGCCGCCAGCTCAAGCCGCTGGGCCGGCAGGCCGAGGTGGCCCGCCGGGCCGCCGCCATCCAGGCCAACCTCCGCGACGCCCGGCTGCGGCTGCTCGCCGACGACCTGCACACCCTGCGTACCACTCTGGACCGGGAGATCGCCGACGAGACCGCGCTGCGCGAGCGGCGCGAGCAGATCGAGGGCGAGCACGGCGAGGTGCAGGCCCGCCTCGGTGAGCTGGAGGCGGCCCTGGCCGAGGACGCCCCGCTGCTCGCCGCGGCCCAGGACACCTGGTACAAGCTCTCCGCGCTTCAGGAGCGGTTCCGCTCCATCGAGCAGCTCGCCCGGGAACGGCTGCGGCACCTCAGCGCCACCGGCGACGACGAGCGCCCGGGCCGCGACCCCGAGCAGCTGGAGGCCGAGTCCCGGCGGGTCCGCGAGCAGGAGGAGGAGCTGCGGGCGGCGCTCACCGAGGACCAGATCCGGCTCGCCGAGGCGGTCGAGCACCGCCAGGAGCTGGAGCGGCAGCTCGCAGCCGCCGAGCGGGAACTGGTCGCCGCGGCCAAGGCCATCGCCGACCGGCGCGAGGGGCTGGCCCGGCTGACCGGGCAGGTCAACTCCGCCCGGGCCCGCACCACCAGTGCCGGCGAGGAGATCGAACGGCTCGCCGCCGCGCACACCGACGCCCTGGCCCGGGCCGAGAAGGCCCAGGCCGACCTCGACGCGGTCGCCGAACAGTCCACCGAGGCCGACCGGGACAACGCCGACCTGGACGCCCGGCACGCCGAGGCGGTCGCCGCGCACGAGCAGGCCCAGGCCGCCGTACGCGGCCTCGCGGACGCCGAGCGCGCCGCCGAGAAGGACGCGGCGACCTGGAAGGCCCGCGAGGAGGCACTGGCCCTCGGCCTGCGCCGCAAGGACGGCGCGGGCGCCCTGCTGGCCCGTGCCGACCAGGTGCCCGGCCTGCTCGGCAGCCTCTCCGGGCTGCTCACCGTCGCCCCGGGCAACGAGGCGGCGCTCGCCGCCGCGCTCGGCGGACTCGCCGACGCGGTCGCGGTCACCGGGGTGGACGAGGCCGTCGAGGCCATGCGCCTACTCAAGATCTCCGACGCCGGCCGCGCCGGCCTGCTGGTCGGCAGCCCCGCCGGCCCCGGCATGGCCGGCTCCGCCGACGCGCTGCGCCCGAAGCTGCCCGACGGCGCCCGGTGGGCCCCGGACCTGGTGGAGTGCTCCGCCGAGATCCGCCCGGCGGTGCACCGGGCGCTGCGCGACGTGGTGCTGGTCGACGACCTCGCCGCCGCGGCCGAGGTGGTCGCCGGCAACCCGGAGCTGCGCGCGGTCACCCCCGACGGTGACGTGGTGGGGGCCTACGCGGCGGCCGGCGGGTCGGCCAAGGCGCCCAGCTACATCGAGGTGCAGGCGGCCGTCGAGGAGGCCCGGACCAACCGGGCCGCCGCCGAGCGGACCAGCGCGGAGCTGCGCGAGCAACTGGTCGAGGCACGCGCCGAGGTGGCCGGCGCCAAGGAGGCCGTGCAGCACGCCGCCGCCGCCAAGCGGGAGGCGGAGAGCCACCGCAACGCCGCCGCGCGCCGCCTCGCCGAGCTGGGCGCGGCCGCCCGGTCGGCGAAGGCCGAGACCGACCGGCTCGGCGAGTCGCGGGCCCGCGCCGAGGCGGCCCGGGAACGCGACCTGACGGCCCTCGCCGAGCTGGAGGAGCGGCTCCGGCTGGCCGAGGCCACCCCGCTCGACGCCGAACCGTCCACCGAGGAACGCGACCAGCTCGCCGCCATGGTGCCGCAGGCCCGGCAGAACGAGATGGAGGTCCGGCTCGCCGTGCGTACCGCCGAGGAGCGGGTCTCCTCGATCGCCGGCCGGGCCGACTCCCTCGCCCGCCAGGCGACCGCCGAACGGGCCGCGCGGGAGCGCGCCGCCGCCCGGCGCGCGGCCCGCACCCGGGGCGCGGAGATCGCCCGGGCCGTGGTCGGCGGCGCCCGGGAGGCGCTCACCCGGCTCACCGTCTCGATCGCCCGGGCCGAGGAGCACCGCGACGAGGTGGCCCGCGAGCGCGCCGCCCGCGAGGCCGAGCTGTCCGAGGTACGCGGCGCGGCCAAGCGGCTCGGCGCCGAGCTGGAGCGGCTGACCAGCCAGGTGCACCGGGACGAGGTGGCCCGCGCCGAGCAGCGGCTGCGCATCGAGCAGCTGGAGGCGAAGGCGGCCGAGGACTTCGGCCTCGACGTGGCCACCCTGATCGCCGAGTACGGCCCCGACCAGCTCGTCCCGCCCACCGACGCGGATCTCGCGGCGGCGGAGAAGGAGGGCACGCCGGTGCCCGACCCGGTCCGCTACGAGCGGCCGGTGCAGGAGAAGCGGGCTGCCAAGGCGGAGCGGGAACTGGCCCTGCTCGGCAAGGTCAACCCGCTGGCGCTGGAGGAGTTCGCCGCGCTGGAGGAGCGCTACAAGTTCCTCTCCGAGCAGCTGGAGGACCTGAAGGCCACCCGCCGGGACCTGCTCACCGTGGTGAAGGACGTCGACGACCGGATCCTGGAGGTCTTCGCCAGCGCGTTCGAGGACACGGCGCGGGAGTTCGAGCAGGTGTTCACCGTGCTCTTCCCCGGCGGCGAGGGGCGGCTGGTGCTCACCGACCCGGAGGACCTGCTCACCACCGGCGTCGAGGTCGAGGCCCGGCCGCCCGGCAAGAAGATCAAGCGGCTGTCGCTGCTCTCCGGCGGCGAGCGGTCGCTGACCGCGGTGGCCATGCTTGTGGCGATCTTCCGCGCGCGGCCCAGCCCGTTCTACATCATGGACGAGGTGGAGGCGGCCCTCGACGACGTCAACCTGGGCCGCCTGATCACGCTGCTGGCCCAGCTCCGGGAGAAGAGCCAGCTCATCGTGATCACGCACCAGAAGCGCACCATGGAGATCGCCGACGCGCTCTACGGCGTGACCATGCGCAGCGGGGTCACCCAGGTGATCAGCCAGCGGCTCAACCGGGCCGACGACGAGGGTCAGGAGAACAGCGAGTGAGTCGGGAACGCGCCACGGCGCTCCTGGTGGACTTCGACGGCGTACTGCGCCACTGGGACCCGGCGGTGGCCGCCCGGGTCGAGCGGGAGTACGGGCTCAGCGAGGGTGTCCTCGGCGAGATCGCCATGTCCTGGGGGCTGCTCCAGCCGGTGCTGACCGGGAAGGTCAGCCACGCCGAGTGGATGACCAGCGTGGCCGACGCGCTCACCCCCTCGGTCGGCGACCCGGCCCGGGCCCGGGCCGCCGTGGAGGCGTGGCAGCGCTACCGGGGCGAGGTCGACCCCGACGTGCTCGCCTTCATCCGGGAGGTCCGCTCGGCGGGCGTGCGGGTCGGGCTGGGCACCAACGCCACCGATGTGCTGGACGCCGACCTGGCCGCGCTGGACCTGACCGACGAGCTGGACGTGGTGGTCAACTCCTCGGTGGTCGGCGTGCACAAGCCGGCGAAGGAATACTTCCAGGCGGCCTGCGAGGCGCTGGAGACGCCGCCGGCCCGGGTGCTGTTCGTCGACGACGAGGACCGCGCGGTGGCGGGCGCCCGGGTGGCCGGGCTCTCCGCGCACCGCTGGAGCGGCCCGGCCGACCTGCGCTACCTGCGGGCCGCGCTGGCGTACTGACCCCGGCGGGTCAGTCGCCGGTGACGCCGTCGATCCGCTCGCGGATCAGGTCGGCGTGGCCGTTGTGCCGGGCGTACTCCTCGATCATGTGCACGTAGACCCAGCGGACGTTCATCTCGTCGGCGCCGCCGTCGCGGCGGGCGCGCAGGAAGGTGTGGTCCAGCGACAGGCCGGCGACGGCCCGGCGGGCCGCCTCGATCTCGGCGCGGAGGGTGGCGAAGGCCTCCGCCGGGTCCGCGTCGGCGATGGCGTTCAGATCCGCGTCCGGGTCCTCGGTGTAGTCGTAGAGGCCGGAGATGTCCTCCCCGGCGGCGCGGACGCGGAACCACCAGCGCTCCACGTCGGCCATGTGGCGGACCAGGCCCAGCAGGGTCAGGGTGGACGGCTCGACACTCGCCGTCCGGAGCTGCTCGGCGGTCAGGCCGGTGCACTTGTGCAGCAGGGTGTCGCGGTGGTAGTCGAGCCAGCCTTCCAGCATGGTGCGCTCGTCACCGACGTAGGGCTCGTGGCTGCGGTCGATCTCGGGTGCTCTCCAGGTCATGCCGGGATGGTAGGAGGGCCCCCGGCGCCACGCGAGGCGTTAACCGGGGACTCTTCCTCAGCTCAGGGCACGACCACGACCGGCCAGCGGCCGGTGCGGACCAGCCGGGTGGCGACCGAGCCGACGAGCTTGTGCCCGGCCTGCTCGGACGACCCGACCACGACCAGGTCGGCGCGGTGCTCGTCGGCCGCCCTGGCCAGCTCGGCGTACGCGTCGCCGCGCCGGCACAGGAAGG
This sequence comes from Micromonospora sp. NPDC004551, assembly GCF_040609975.1. Classification (NCBI taxonomy): domain Bacteria; kingdom Bacillati; phylum Actinomycetota; class Actinomycetes; order Micromonosporales; family Micromonosporaceae; genus Micromonospora; species Micromonospora sp. NPDC004551. Next base: position 148,902 of record NZ_JBEXLM010000003.1, read on the forward strand.
TCACCGGCAGGCCCAGCTCCTCCGCGCCGCGCCGGCACTCCTCGCGCAGCTCGGCGGCCAGCTCGTCCTGGGTCTGCTGCACCGCGCCGGCCACCACGCCGGACATGATCGCGGTGTACGGGGACGGCGAGCTGACGAAGACGACCACCAGGCCGGCGCCCTGCCGGCGGGCCAGCCCGGCGGCGTACGAGGCGGCGCGCAGCGAGGTGCGGCTGCCGTCGACGCCGACCAGCACCACCCGGGGCCCGTCCGTGCCGCGTTCGAACGGCAGCGGCCGGGCCTCCGGGCCGTACTTCTCACGCTCGGGGGCGTCCATCGGGTCAGTCCCGCCCGCCCGTGCGTACCACCGGGGCGCCGGCGCCGGCCGCGACGGTCGACTCCCGCTCGACCTCGGCGGAGATCGCGTCGCTGTTGTTGCGGCGCAGCGGCACCTCCTTGATGAACACCACCGCGAGCAGCGCGATCAGCCCGAACGGGGCGGCGGCCAGGAAGATGTCGCCGGCGCCGTGCCCGTACGCGGCCTCGACGACCGCGCGGATCGGTGCGGGCAGGGTGTGCACGTTCGGCAGGCTACCGCCGCTGCCGGAGCTGGAGGCCGGGATGCCGAGACCGGCGAGCCCCTCGGCGAGGTAGTCCTTGACCTTGTGGCCGAGGATGGCGCCGAGCGCGCTCACGCCGATCGCGCCGCCCAGGCTGCGGAAGAACGCCACCACCGAGCTGGCCGCGCCGAGTTCGTGCGGGCCGACGGTGTTCTGCACGGCCAGGACCAGGTTCTGCATGGTCATGCCCAGGCCGAGGCCGATCAGCGCCATGAAGACGGCGAGCCGCCAGTACGGGGTGTCCGCCCGCATGGTGCCCATCAGCGCGAAGCCGGCGGTGAGCAGCACCGAGCCGGTGACCAGGTAGCGCTTCCAGCGGCCGGTGTTGGTGATGATGCGGCCGACCACGGTGGAGGCGATCAGCAGGCCGAGGATCATGGGCAGGGTCATGAGGCCGGACATGGTCGGGCTCTCGCCGCGGCTGATCTGGAAGTACTGGCCGAGGAAGACCGAGGCGCCGAACATGCCCACGCCGACCGCGATGCTGGCGATCACGGCGAGGGTGATGGTGCGGTTGCGGAACAGGCGCGGCGGGATCATCGGCTCGGCGGCCCGGTTCTCGACCCGGAGGGCGAGTGCGCCGAGCAGCACGGCGCCAGCCACCATGACGGCGCTCTGCCAGGACATCCAGTCGTACTTGTCGCCGGCCAGCGTGACCCAGATCAGCAGCAGCGAGACGGCCGCGGTGATCAGCGTGGCACCCCACCAGTCGATCTTCGCCTCGCGCTTGACCACGGGCAGGTGCAGGGTCTTCTGGAGCACGACCAGGGCGAGGATGGCGAACGGCACGCCCACGTAGAAGCACCAGCGCCAGCCGAGCCAGTCGGTGTCGACGATGACGCCGCCGATCAGCGGGCCGCCGATGGTGCCCACGGCCATCACGGCGCCGAGGTAGCCGCTGTACCGGCCGCGCTCGCGCGGGGCGATCATCGTCGCCATGATCACCTGGGCCAGGGCGGTCAGGCCGCCCGCGCCCACGCCCTGCACCACCCGGCAGGCGATGAGCTCGCCGGTGGTGTGCGACTGCCCGGCCAGCACCGAGCCCAGCACGAAGATGCCGAGGGCGAGCTGAACGAGGACCTTCTTGCTGGTGAGGTCGGCGAGTTTGCCCCAGATCGGGGTGGTCGCGGTGGTCGCCAGCAGGGTCGAGGTGACCACCCAGGTGTACGCGGACTGGCCGCCGTGGAGGTCGGTGATGATCCGCGGCAGCGCGTTGGAGACGACCGTGGAGGAGAGGATCGCGACGAACATGCCCAGCAGCAGGCCGGAGAGCGCCTCCAGGATCTGCCGGTGGGACATGTCGACGGCGGTCGCCCGGGTGGGCGCTGTCGCCTGCGTCATCGTGGAATGCCTCCGGAAAAGACGGGGGAACAGTTGCTTCGGGCAACCGTATGGCTTGGTTGCCTCAAGCAACAACCGCACGTGGTGCAGGTCTTATTCCAGGGCGGATCCGGTCAGAAGGTCTCGTTGAACCGGTGCATGAGCCGGGCGAAGTCCTCGACGTCCTGTTTCGGCCAGGATTCAAGCGATCCCCGGATCTGTCCGAGTCGGGCCGCTCGCGCCGCGTCGAACCGGCGGGTGCCCTCCTCGGTCAGGCTGAGCTGGGCCGCCCGCCGGTCGGTCGGGTCCGGGTCGCGGCGGACCAGCCCCAGCGCCTCCAGGCCGCCGATCTGCCGGCTCAGCGTGCCCTTGCCGATGCCCAGCTTGGCGGCCAGGTCGGTGAGCCGGATCGAGCCGGACCGGCGCAACCAGAGCAGCAGCCCGTAGGCGTTCGGCTCCAGGTTGGGATGCACCTCGCGGGCGATCTCCCAGGACAGCGCGCGCCCACGCCGCAGCAGCGCGGTCAGTTCGTGCTCCACGGCGCGCAGGCTCTCGTCCACGCTGAGAGGGTACTCACACCTCGTCGCTGAGCCGCTGGCGCGCCACCGTGCGCAGGTGGCCGTCGCTGGTGGTGCCCTCGATGACCACCTCGGCCGTCCGGCCCTCGTGGGTCAGCGTGGCCACGGCGTTGCCGAAGTATGGTCCGGCCAGCTTCTTCCAGCGCACCGGCGGGCGGCGCACCCCGGCCGAGCGGGCCAGCGCCCGGGCCGCGCCGGCCGGCCCCGGGTTCCAGCCCAGCCGCATGAGCGGGCGCATCCCGGCGGGCACCTGGTTGTGGATCGGCGAGCAGGTGAGCTGGTGCACCGGGGTGCGTACGCTCCGATCGGCGAACCGGGCCCGGGCCACGTACGAGTGGTGCACGTCCCCGGAGAGCACGCTGATCGAGGCCGGCCGCGAGTACGCCGGGCCCGCCCCGACCCGGGCACCCTCGCGCGGCGCCGTGCCGCTGCCCAACCGGACGAACAGCTCGCCGAGCGCCTCGAAGGAGCGCCGGAACGAGGCCCAGTGCTCCAGGTCCCAGGCCCGGCGCATCTGCTCGGCCAGCTTCGCGACCCAGGGCCGGCGGGAGTCGGCGAGCTTCTCGTTCCACGACTCGACGTGGTGGATGCCGGGCGGGAGCAGCCACGGCAGCGAGGCGCCGACCACCAGGTGGTCGTAGACGCCGTGCGCCCGGTCCAGGAACCAGGACCACTCGCCCGGCGGCAGCATCGCCCGGCTGCCGGAGTCGAGCACCCGGCTGGAGCGGTTGTCCAGCATGACCAGGCGGGTCCGCCCCAGGTCCAGCGCGTAGCTCCACTGGTACTGCACGGCCCGCCAGCGCTCGGTGTCGTGCGCCACGTCGGCCTCCTGGTCGACCCGCTCGCCGAACTCGTGCAGCACCCCCGTGGCGTCCTCGGCGGCGCTCACCTTGGCGAAGACCGGGTCGGCGGCGATCTCGTCCGGGGACAGGTTGCCCAGGTGCTGGTAGACCCAGTAGGAGGCCAGGCCGCTGCGGATCCGCTCCGCCCACCAGGGCTGCGTGCGCATGTCCGCCCGCCAGGACGCCGAGGTGTTCCAGTCGTCGATGATCTCGTGGTCGTCGAAGATCATCACGCTCGGCACGGTGGAGAGCAGCCAGCGGATCTCCGGGTCGCGCCAGGACTCCAGGTAGAGCTTGGTGTACTCGTCGAAGCTGACCACCTGGGTGGCCGGGGCGCCCTTCGGCCGGCGCCGCCGCCGCTTGAGCAGCCGGCGCACGGTCGGCGAGGTCTCGTCCGCGTAGACCTGGTCGCCGAGGAGCACCAGCAGGTCGGGCAGCGCGTCCGGGCCGGGGGCGGCGATCAGCCGCCGGGCGTACGCGTCCAGCGCGTCCGGGGGCAGCCGGCGGGCGGTGGCGTGCTGGGTGGTCTCCCGGCAGGAGCCGAAGATCAGGTTCACCGGCTGGTCCCGGTCGTCCGCCGCCCGGGTCCGGATCACGCTGGCCGGGAAGCCGCTGTCCGGCACCGGCCAGGCCACCTCGTCGTCGATGAGCACCTCGTAGGTGGTGCTGCTCGCCGGCGCCAGCCCCGACACGATCACGAGCGCGTAGTGGTGGTCGTACGCCGAGAAGGTGGGGGCGCTGCCGGAGGCGCCGTCGGCCGTGCGGACGGTGACCACCGCGGGGGCGCTGGTCTCCACCCAGACGGTGGCCCGGGTGTCCACGACACGGCGCAGCAGCGGGCCGATGAGCAGACGGGGACCGGTCACGGCGCACCTCCGACGAAGATCATCAGACCCTTCCTACCCGGCCGGCGGTTGCGGCACGCCTTCCAGCCGCGAGCGTACCCGCAGCTCGTTCACGTGCCGAGGCGGTGAGTGGGACGCCGTCGCCGGCATCTGACAGGATTTCGGGCATGAAGGAATACCTCCTCGTCGCACTCGCCCTGCTCGGCGTGCTGATCCTCGGCGGCCTCAGCCTCGTGGTGCCCCGGCTGCGCCGGCGCCCCGAGCCGCCGCTGCCGGAGACGGAGGTCGACACCCGGGCCGAGGAGGACCTGGCCGGGCCGCCGGTCGAAGCGGCGGAGTCGGACCTGCGCACCGGCGTGCTGGTCGAGCCCCCGCCGGTGGTCGAGGCGCCGCCGCTGCCCACCATCGAGGTCCCCGAGCCCACCGCCGGCCGCCTGGTCCGGCTGCGCTCCCGGCTGTCCCGCTCGCAGAACGTCTTCGGCAAGGGCCTGCTCGGTCTGCTCAGCCGGGACCGCCTCGACGAGGACACCTGGGAGGAGATCGAGGACAGCCTGATCACCGCCGACGTCGGCGTCGACTCCACCCGCGAGATCGTCGACCGGCTGCGCGAGCGGACCCGGGTGCTCGGCACCCGGTCGGTCGACGAGCTGCGCACCCTGCTCGCCGCCGAGCTGGTCAACGCGCTCGACCCGACGCTCGACCGGTCGCTGAAGACCGCCCCCAAGGAGGGCGTGCCGGCGGTGCTTCTGGTGGTCGGGGTCAACGGCGCCGGCAAGACCACCACCTGCGGCAAGATCGCCCGGGTGCTCATCGCGGACGGCCGGACCGTGCTGCTCGGCGCTGCCGACACCTTCCGGGCCGCCGCCGCCGACCAGCTGGAGACCTGGGGTGGCCGGGTGGGCGCGGAGACCGTCCGCGGCCCCGAGGCCGCCGACCCGGCCAGCGTCGCCTTCGACGCGGTCAAGCGGGGCATCGACACGAAGGTCGACACGGTGCTGGTGGACACCGCCGGCCGGCTCCAGAACAAGATCGGCCTCATGGACGAGCTGGGCAAGGTCAAGCGGGTCGTGGAGAAGCACGGCCCGATCGACGAGACCCTGCTGATCCTCGACGCCACCACCGGCCAGAACGGCCTGGAGCAGGCCCGGGTCTTCACCGAGGTGGTCAACGTGACCGGCGTGGTGCTGACGAAGCTCGACGGCACCGCCAAGGGGGGCATCGTGATCGCCGTCCAGCGCAAGCTGGGCATCCCGGTCAAGCTGGTCGGCCTCGGCGAGGGCCCGGACGACCTGGCCCCGTTCGACCCGGCACAGTTCGTCGACGCGCTGCTCGGCAATGAGCCGATCGCCCGGGACGCGTAGCCTCGACGTGACGACTGACGATCGCGCCTACGCGGGGTGGCGCGACCCCAGCCACCCGTCGCCACGCCTCGGGAGACCGTACGTGACTTCGCAGGAGATTCCGCTCCACGGCGGGAACGTGAGCACCGTGGTCCGGGTGGGCGACACCGTCCGGCGCAACGCCGGCCCGTGGACCCCCTCGGTCCACGCCCTGCTGCGCCACCTGGAATACGTCGGCTTCACCGGCGCGCCCCGCGCCCTCGGCATGGACGAGCGCAACCGAGAGGTCCTGTCGTACCTGGAGGGGGAGTGCGGGGAGTACCCGCTGGCCCCGCACTGGGTCACCGACGAGGCCCTGGTCACCGTGGCGACCATGCTGCGGATGTTCCACGACGCCCAGTACGGCTTCACCCCGCCGCCGGGCGCCGTCTGGCGCTCGTTCGGCCCGCCCCCGCCGGACACCGAGGTGATCTGCCACCACGACGCCGCCCCGCACAACGTGATCTGGCGGCCGGACGGCACCCTCGGGCTGATCGACTTCGACCTGGCCTCGCCCGGCGCCCGGATCTACGACGTGGCGTACGCGGCCTGGACCTGGGTGCCGATCTTCTCCGACCGGGACTCGATCACCCTCGGCTGGAAACACCCGGACCGGCCGCGCCGGCTGCGCCTCTTCGCCGACGCCTACGGGCTGATCCCCCGCGACCGGCACCGGCTCATCCGCACCATCCGCAAGCGGATCGTCGACCACGTCGAGGGCATCCGGCGGATGGCGGCGGCCGGCGAGCCGGCGTTCGTCCGGATCGTGCACAAGGGCCACCTGCGCCGGCCGATGCGCGACCTGCGGCTGCTCGACTACGAGCGGCACGCCCTGGAGTACGCCCTGCGCTGACGCGCATGATCGTCGTTCTTCACACGCCGGAAACAACCCGTCACGCGTCGGAAATCGAGCGGTGTCGGTGAAGGAAACAGCCGCCGAGCAAGCTTCCGCGCAACCGGCGTACGGGCGACGCTGCCCCGGAAGCCGCGAAGGAGGACTTCACCTTTAGGAGGCCAGCGTGCCTGAAGCACCGACGATCGACGGCGGCAACACCGTTTGGCTGCTGGTGTCGACCGCCCTCGTGCTGCTCATGACCCCGGGCCTGGCGCTGTTCTACGGCGGGCTCAACCGGGCCAAGGGCGTGCTCAACATGATGATGATGAGCTTCTCCGCCATCGGGCTCATCTCCGTGCTGTGGTGGTTCTACGGTTTCAGCGTCGCCTTCGGGGCCGACGTCAACGGTTTCTGGGGCGACCCCGCCGCGTACCTCGGCACCAAGACCTTCCTGGCCGAGACCGACCTCTGGGGCGCCACGGCGGACAACCCCAGCGGCATCGGCATCCCGCTCTACGTGTTCATGGCGTTCCAGATGGTCTTCGCGGTGATCACCGTCGCGCTGATCAGCGGCGCGATCTCCGACCGGGCCAAGTTCGCCGGCTGGCTGCTCTTCGCCTTCGGCTGGGCCACCCTGGTCTACTTCCCGGTCGCCCACTGGGTGTGGGGCGGCGGCATCATCGGCGCCAAGCTCCACGCGCTCGACTTCGCCGGCGGCACCGCCGTGCACATCAACGCCGGCGCCGCGGCGCTCGGCGTGGCCCTGGTGCTCGGCAAGCGGGTCGGCTGGCCCCGCGAGGGCATGAAGCCGCACAACATCCCGCTGGTCGCGCTCGGCGCCGGCCTGCTCTGGTTCGGCTGGTTCGGCTTCAACGCCGGCTCGGAGCTGACCGTCGACTCGGTCGCCGGCCTGGCGTTCCTCAACACCCAGCTCGCCACCGCCGCCGCGGTGCTCGGCTGGCTGGCCGTCGAGTGGATCAAGGACGGGCGGCCGACCATGGTCGGCGCCTCCTCCGGCGCCGTGGCGGGCCTGGTCGCCATCACCCCGGCCTGCGGTTTCATCGCCCCGTGGGCGGCGGTCCTGCTCGGCATCGTCGCCGGTGCGGTCTGCGCCCTGGCCATCAGCCTGAAGTACCGGCTCGGCTACGACGACTCCCTCGACGTGGTGGGCGTGCACTTCGTCGGCGGCTGGATCGGGTCGCTGTGGCTCGGTCTCTTCGCCACCAACTCGGTCAACGGCGCGATCAGCGACGTGGTGGGCGCCTCCGACGGCCTCTTCTACGGCGGCGGCCTGACCCAGCTGGGCCGGCAGGCCCTGGCCGGCCTCATCGTCACCGTCTGGTCGGCCGGCGTCGCCTGGTTGCTCGCCGCCGGCATCGAGAAGACGATCGGCTTCCGGGTGGCGGCCGAGGCCGAGGTCGACGGCATCGACGTCGCCGAGCACGCGGAGAGCGCGTACGACCTGTCGCCCGCCACGGGCGGCAGCGGCGGGGGCGCGTTCGCCATGGCCGGGATCGGCGCCGCGAGGCCGGCCCCGGAGCCCACCGACCCGGCGGAGGAGCCTGCCGAGCCGGTCAGCGAGAAGGTCGCCGGTTAACGTTCCTGGGATGGAGGGGTTGGACATGAAGCTGGTGACCGCGGTCATCAAGCCGTACCAGCTGGACGCGGTGAAGGAGGCCCTGCACGCCCTCGGCGTGGCCGGCCTGACCGTCAGCGAGGTCCAGGGCTACGGCCGGCAGAAGGGGCACACCGAGGTCTACCGGGGTGCCGAGTACACGGTCGAGTTCCTGCCCAAGATCCGGGTCGAGGTGCTCACCGACGAGATGGACGTCGACAAGATCGTCGACGCCATCGTGGGCGCCGCCCGTACCGGCAAGATCGGCGACGGCAAGGTCTGGGTGACCGGCGTCGAGGAGGTCGTCCGGGTGCGCACCGGCGAGCGCGGGCTCGACGCCCTCTGACGCCGGATCCGACCGACGTGACCTCGTTGACCACGACGACCGGCCCCACCGGGGACGGCCCGCTCGCGGTCAACGAGGTCGCCGGCGTACCCGGGGGGATCGGCGCCGAGGCCCGCGCGGCCCGCGCCGACGCCCTGGACGCCTGGCTGCGCGGCATCTTCCCGGCGCGGCAGGGGATCGCGCTGGTCGCGGTCGGCGGGCTGGGCCGGCGGCAGTGTGCGCCCTACGGCGACCTCGACCTGGTGCTGCTGCACGCGGGGGTGCCCGGCATCGACGACCTGGCCGCCTCGCTCTGGTACCCGATCTGGGACGCCGGGCTGCGGCTGGACCACTCGGTACGCACCGTCGCCGAGGCGCTGTCGGTGGCCCAGGACGACGTCAAGGTCGCCCTCGGCCTGCTCGACGCCCGCCACGTGGCCGGTGACCCGGTGCTGGCCGACCAACTCGTCCGCACCGCCGCCGACCACTGGCGGCGCACCGCCGTCCGGCAGCTCCCACGGCTCCGGGAGATCACCACCGCCCGCTGGGAGACCCACGGCGAGCTGGCCTTCCTCCTGGAGGGCGACCTCAAGGAGGCCGCCGGCGGGCTGCGCGACGTCGGCCTCCTCCGGGCCATCGCCACCGCCGGCGTCACCGACGCCCTCCGCCCCGCCGTGCACGCCGCCCACCGGCGGCTGCTGGACACCCGGGACGCCCTGCACCAGCAGGTCGGCCGCCGCGTCGACCGGCTCGTCGCCCAGGAGCGGGACGGCGTCGCCGCCCTGCTCGGGCTGCGCCAGCCCCCGACCGGGGACGCGGACGCCGAGGCGGTGCCGGTCGGTGACGGTGACGCGCTGCTGCGCCGGGTGGCCGGGGACGCGCGGACCGTCAGCCACGCCCTCGACGACGCCTGGCGGGCCGCCGACCGGCTCCGCGCCGGCCGGCACCGGACCGCCGCCGGCCGGCCCCTGCGCCGCCCGGTCGCCCGGGACGTGGTCGAGCAGGACGGCGAGCTGGTGCTCGCCCGCACGGCGATCGGCGCCCGCCCCGACCCGAGCCTGTCGCTGCGGGTGGCCGCCGCCGCGGCGACCACCCGCCTGCCCATCGCCCGGGCCACCTGCGAGTGGCTGGCCGCGTACTGCCCGCCGCTGCCCGCGCCCTGGCCGCCGGCCGCCCGGGCCGCGCTGATCACCCTGCTCGGCGCCGGTGCCGGCCTGGTGCCCGCCTGGGAGACCTGCGACCGGTACGGCCTCATCGACGGCTGGCTGCCCGAGTGGACGCGGCTGCGCAGCCTGCCCCAGCACAACCCGGTGCACCGGTTCACCCTCGACCGGCACCTGGTGCAGGCCGCGTACGAGGCGAGCCGGCACACCCGCGACGTGGACCGCCCCGACCTGCTGCTGCTCGGCGCGTTCCTGCACGACATCGGCAAGGGGCTCCCCGGCGACCACAGCACCGTGGGCGCGCCCCTGGCCGAGGCGGTGGCCACCCGGATCGGGCTGCCCGACGACGAGGCGGCGCTGATCGGCCGGCTGGTCCGGCTGCACCTGCTGCTGCCCGACGTGGCCACCCGGCGCGACCTCTCCGACCCGAAGACCGTCGCCGGCGTCGCCGAGCGGGTCGGCGACACCACCACCCTGGAGCTGCTGCACGGCCTGGTCCGGGCCGACGCCGCAGCCACCGGGCCGGCCGCCTGGTCGGAGTGGAAGGGGCGGCTGGTCGCCGAACTCGTCGCCCGGGTGCGGAGCGCCCTGGACACCGGCGTGGTGCCCGCCCCGCCGGCCCCCGACCCGGCGCTGGTCGCCGGGCCGCTGCCGGTCGTACACCTCGGGGAGGACCGGGTGTCGGTGGCCGCGGCCGACCGGCGGGGGCTGCTCGCCACGGTGGCCGGCTGCCTGGCCCTGCACCGGCTGGAGGTGGTCTCCGCGGACGCCGCCACGGTCGACGGCCGGGCCCTCGTGCAGTGCCGGGTGCAGCCGCGCTACGGCCTGGCCCCGGACCCGATCGCGCTCAGCGCCGACCTTCGGCGCGCGGTCGCCGGCGACGTCTCGGTCACCCAGCGGCTGCGCGGCCGGGCCCTCGCGGCGCGCGGCCAGGGCGCCGCGCCCCGGGTGGTCTGGCACCGCGAGGCGGCCACCGACGCGGTGCTGCTGGAGCTGCGCGCCGCCGACGCGGCCGGGCTGCTCTACCGGGTTACCTGCGCCCTCGACGAGGCCGGCGCCCAGGTGCGGGCCGCCCGGATCTCCACCCTCGGCGGCGACGTGGTGGACGCGTTCTACCTGGTCGGCGGCTGGCCGTCACCCGCCACCCGCGACCGCATCGAGGCCGCCGTCCTCGCCGCCGTCTGACTACGTCCGGGGACGTAGTCAGAAAGCCGCCGCCGGGGCGACGTGCCGGGGCCCGCCCGGCGGGACGCTCGGTGGCATGAACCTGCCAGTGCAGACCGAAGGGCTCACGAAACGGTACGGCGGCCTGACCGCCGTGCAGGACCTCCAGCTCACCGTCCGGGCCGGCGAGGTGTACGGCTTCCTCGGCCCCAACGGCGCCGGCAAGACCACCACCCTGCGCATGCTGCTCGGGCTCGTCCGGCCCACCGCCGGCACGGTCCGGCTGCTCGGCCGGCCGCCCGCCGCCGGCCGGCTCACCGGGGTCGGGGCGCTGATCGAGGGGCCGGCCTTCTACCCGTACCTCTCCGGCCGGGACAACCTGCGGGTGCTGGCCCGCTACGCCGGGGTGGGCGCCGACCGGGTCGCGCTCGTGCTCGACCTGGTCGACCTCACCGACCGGGCCGGCGACCGCTACGCCGGCTACTCGTTGGGCATGAAGCAGCGGCTCGGGGTGGCGGCAGCGCTGCTGAAGGACCCCCGCCTGCTGATCCTGGACGAGCCGACCAACGGCCTCGACCCGGCCGGCATGGCGGACATGCGCACCCTGATCCGCCGGCTCGGCGCGGCCGGCTGCACGGTGCTGGTCTCCAGCCACCTGCTCGGCGAGGTCGAGCAGGTCTGCGACCGGGTCGGGGTGATCGCCCGGGGCCGGCTGGTCGCCGAGGGCAGCGTCGCCGAGCTGCGCGGCGCGGCCGGGCTGCGGCTGCTCGCCGACCCGCTGGACGCCGCGGCCGCCCGGGCGCGGGAACTGGTCGGCGCCGAGCGGGTCCGGGTGGTCGACGGCGGGCTGGAGCTGGCCGTCGAGCCGGACCGGGCCGCCTGGCTCAACACCGAACTGGTCGGGGCCGGGCTCGCCGTGCGCGAGCTGCGTCCCCGGGAACGGGACCTGGAGCAGGTCTTCTTCGACCTCGTGGAGAAGGGAACGGCCGATGTCGCGTAGCTTCCGCGCCGAGACGGTCAAGCTCGTCCGGCGGCCGGCCAGCTGGCTGCTGCTGGCCATCACGCTGGTACTCGCACTGATCTTCACCTACGTCTTCCCGTACGCCGGCATCGCGGGCGGCACCGACGGGCCGAACACCGGCCGGACACTGCCCGCGCTGCTCCCCGACCACCTGGTCGGCAACTCCCTCGGCGGGCTGCCGGTCTTCCTCGGCTCGATCCTGCTGATCCTCGGCGTGCTCACGGTCGGCGGCGAGTACGGCTGGGGCACCTGGAAGACGGTGCTCACCCAGGGCCCGACCCGTCTGGAGGTGTACGCGGGCAAGCTCCTCGCCCTCGCCGCCGCCGCGCTGGCCGTGGTGCTGGCCGTGTTCGCGGTCGGCGCGGTGGCCAGCGTGCTCATCGCGTCCGCCGAGGCGCAGCCGGTGACCTGGCCGTCGGCCGGCGACCTGCTCACCGGGATCGGGGCGGGGTGGCTCATCGCGACGATGTGGGCCATGCTCGGTGCCGTGCTCGCCGTCGCGCTGCGCGCCGTGGCGCTGCCGGTCGGGCTGGGCCTGGTGTGGATGCTCGCGGTGCAGAACCTGCTCGCCGCGATCGCCGCGCCACTGGTCGACTGGGTGGCGAAGGCGCAGGAGGGGCTGCCCGGGCCGAACGCCGGCTCGCTGGCCGCCGCGCTCGGCGCGCCGGGGGACACCCCCGGGGTGGCGACCACCGTGGGCGGCGGGCAGGCGGCCGTCGTGGTGGCCGCGTACCTGGTCGGGTTCGCGGCGGTCGGCGCGGTGCTGCTGCGCCGGCGGGACATCGGCTGAGGCCGGGCGGGGGAGGGGACGTGGACCGCGAGCGCGGCGACCGGGGGCCGTGGCTCCTGGACGGCCTCGTCGCCCTGGTCCTGCTGGTGATCGGGCTGGCCGGCACCGCGCCGGCCGGTCTCAACCAGGGCGTGGAGGCCGGGCCCGCCGCCTATCCGCTGGTCGTGGTGGCCGCGCTCGCGGTGGCCGTCCGGCGGCGCTGGCCGCTGGCCACCTTGGCCGTGGTCACCGGGGCGAGCACCGCGTACCTGGTGCTCGGCTACCCCTACGGCCCGATCCTGCTGTCGTTCTTCGTCGCGGTCTACACGGTGGCCGCCCACCGGCCGGTGCGGCTCGCGGCGGCGGCCAACGGGGCGGCGCTGCTCGTGCTGCTCACGCACGTCTTCGTCGGGGTGCGCCCACCCGGCCTGGTCGGGCTGATGCCGGCCGCCGCCTGGGTGGTGGTGCCCTTCGCCGTGGGGGTCACCGTCCGGCTGGGCCGGGAGAACGCGGCGCGCAGCCGCACCGACGAGGCACGCCGGCTGGCCGACGCCGAGCGGCTGCGGGTGGCGCGGGAGGTGCACGACGTGGTCGGCCACGGGCTCGCCGCGATCCACCTCCAGGCCGAGATCGCCCTGCACCTGCTGGCCCGCAAGCCTGAGCAGGCCGAGGCGGCGCTCACCGCGATCAGCCGGACCAGCAAGGAGGCCCTCGACGAGTTGCGGGTGACGCTGACGGTGGTCCGGCGCGACGAGGCGGTCGACGAGCGCGCGCCGGCGCCCGGGCTGGCGCAGCTCCCGCAGTTGCGCGAGCGGCTGGCCGGCGCCGGGCTGCCGGTCACCGTCGAGGTGGACGGGCCGCCGCGCCCGCTCCCGGTCGCGGTGGACCTGGCCGCCTACCGGGTGGTGCAGGAGGCGCTGACCAACGTGCTGCGGCACGCGGGGCCGGCCACCGCCACCGTCCGCATCCGGTACGCGCCCGCGGAGGTCGCCGTCGAGGTCACCGACACCGGCCGAGGCCCGGGCGCCCCGGCGGACCGGCCCGGCTACGGGCTGGCCGGCATGCGGGAGCGGGTCACCGCGCTGGGCGGCTCGTTCACGGCCGGCCCCGCCTCCGCCGGCGGCTTCCGGGTGTCCGCCACACTGCCCGTGGAGGAGGTCGCATGATCCGGGTGTTGCTCGCCGACGACCAGGACCTGGTCCGGATCGGGCTGCGTGCCCTGGTGGAGAGCGAGGACGACCTCACCGTGGTCGGGGAGGCCGCCGACGGGCTCGCCGCCGTCGAGGCGGCCCGCCGGGAACGTCCCGACGTGGTGCTCATGGACGTCCGCATGCCGGGCGTCGACGGCATCGAGGCGACCCGCCGGATCGTCGCGGACCCCGCGCTGGCCGGCACCCGGGTGGTCGTGCTGACCACCTTCGAGCTGGACGAGTACGTCTTCGACGCCCTCCGGCACGGCGCCAGCGGCTTCCTCACCAAGGACACCCGCCCGGCGGAGCTGCTGCGGGCCATCCGGCTGGTCGCCGAGGGGGAGGCGCTGCTCTCCCCGTCGGTGACCCGGCGGGTGGTCCGGGAGTTCGCCACCCGGCCCGCCCGGGTGCCCCGCCCGCACCCCCGCCTGGGCGCCCTCACCGACCGGGAACGCGAGGTGGTGGGGCTCGTCGGCGAGGGGCTGAGCAACGTCGAGATCGCCGAGCGGCTGGTGGTCAGCCCGGCCACCGCGCGCACCCACGTGAGCCGGGCCATGGTCAAGCTCGGCGCCCGGGACCGGGCCCAGCTGGTGGTCTTCGCGTACCAGTCGGGCCTGGTCGCCTCCTGACCCGTCGCCGCCGAGCGTGGCCGGCAGGAGTCGGTACACCGGAAGATCTTGGTACGAAACGGCCCCCACAGGGGCAGCTTCCGTCCAAGATCTCGAGCGCCGCACCGCCCGGCGGTGGTGGGCGGCCCGGAGCGGGGGTGTCGGCGGCGGGCTACCCTAGCGGTGGGCTGGACACCTGCCCGGCCGCCCTGTGCCCGCCGAAAACGACAAACGGGATGTTCGCGTGTTTGACACCTTGAGTGACCGCCTGTCCGGGATCTTCACCAAGCTCCGCGGCAAGGGTCGGCTCACCGACGCCGACATCGACGCCACCGCGCGCGAGATCCGCATGGCGCTGCTGGAGGCCGACGTCGCCCTGCCGGTGGTCAAGGGCTTCATCGCGAACGTCAAGGAGCGGGCGCGCAGCGCCGAGGTCTCCCAGGCGCTCAACCCGGCCCAGCAGATCGTCAAGATCGTCAACGAGGAGCTGATCGCGGTCCTCGGTGGCGAGGGGCGGCGGCTCCAGTTCGCCAAGCACCCGCCGACCGTGATCATGCTGGCCGGTCTCCAGGGTTCCGGTAAGACCACCCTCGCCGGCAAGCTGGCCCGCTGGCTCAAGGCCCAGGGCCACCAGCCGCTGCTGGTCGCCGCCGACCTCCAGCGCCCCAACGCCGTCGGGCAGCTCCAGGTGCTCGGTGGCCGGGCCGGCGTCGAGGTGTACGCCCCGGAGCCCGGCAACGGCGTCGGCAACCCGGTGCAGGTCGCGCGCGACTCGATCGAGCACGCCAAGCGGGCCGCCCGGGACATCGTCATCGTCGACACCGCCGGCCGGCTCGGCATCGACGCCGAGATGATGCAGCAGGCCGCGGACATCCGCGACGCGGTCCAGCCCGACGAGGTCATCTTCGTCATCGACGCCATGGTCGGTCAGGACGCGGTCCGCACCGCCGAGGCGTTCCGCGACGGCGTCGGCATCACCGGTGTGGTCCTCTCCAAGCTCGACGGTGACGCCCGCGGTGGCGCGGCGCTGTCGGTCCGGGAGGTCACCGGGCAGCCGATCCTGTTCGCCTCCACCGGCGAGAAGCTGGAGGACTTCGACGTCTTCCACCCCGACCGGATGGCCAGCCGGATCCTCGGCATGGGCGACGTCCTCACGCTGATCGAGCAGGCCGAGCAGGCCTTCGACGCCGATCAGAAGGAGAAGATGACCGCCAAGCTGATGGGCGGCGAGCAGTTCACCCTGGAGGACTTCCTCGATCAGCTCATCGCGGTCCGGCGGATGGGTCCGATCGCCAACGTGCTGGCCATGATGCCGGGCATGGGGCAGATGAAGGACCAGCTCGCCGAGCTGGACGACAAGCACTTCGACCGGGTCACCGCGATCATCCGGTCGATGACCCCGGCCGAGCGCACCACCCCGAAGATCATCAACGGCTCCCGCCGGGCCCGCATCGCCAACGGCTCCGGTGTCACCGTCATGGACGTCAACCAGCTGCTCAACCGCTTCGCCGACGCGCAGAAGATGATGAAGCAGATGGGCGGCATGATGGGCCTGCCCGGCGGTGGCCGGCGCAAGGCGACCAAGTCGCCGAAGAACAAGCGCAAGGGCACCAAGGGCGGCGGGCGGCCGCGTACCGGCGCCGGGGTGCCGGGTGGCTTCCCGGGCGGGATGCCGCAGCTGCCGCCGGGCCTCGACCCGGGCGACCTGGCCGGCGGCCAGGGCCTGCCTCCGGGCTTCAAGCTGCCGAAGATCGACTTCAACAAGCTCGGCAAGGGCGGTGACAAGGGCCCGCGCTGAGGGCCCGCCGACGGCCTCGTGACACGCTCGCCGGAGTGATCGGGTAGGACTGTGCACATGGCTCTGCATGTGCGCGGTGTGCTCCTGCCCGACGACGAGGTCCGGGACCTGTGGCTGGTCGGCGACCGGGTCACCTTCGAACCGGTGCCCGGCGCCGAGACGGTCGTCGACGGCGGCTTCGTGCTGCCCGGCCTGACCGACGCCCACTGCCACATCGGCATCGCCCGCGGGGGCGCCCCGATCACCTCCGTCGACCAGGCCCGCGAGCTGGCCCGCACCGACCGGGACGCCGGGGTGCTGGCCATCCGCGACGCCGGTTCCCCGTACCCGTACCCGGAACTCGACGACGAGCCGGACCTGCCGCGACTGGCCCGCGCCGGCCGGCACGTCGCGCCACCGAAGCGCTACCTGCGCGACATCGGGGTGGAGGTCGGCGCGGCCGAGGTGGCCGCGACGGTGGCCGCGCAGGCGGCCGCGGGCAACGGCTGGGTCAAGCTGGTCGGCGACTGGATCGACCGCGGGGTGGGCGACCTGGCGCCGGCCTGGGACGCCGACACGATGACGGCGGCCGTCGCCGCCGCGCACGCCGCCGGGGTACGCGCGGCCGTGCACACCTTCTCCGAGTCGGCCGTGGAGATCATGGTGCGGGCCGGCGTGGACTCGGTGGAGCACGGCACCGGGCTGAGCCTCGACCTGATCGACCTGATGGCCCGCCAGGGCACCGCGCTGGTGCCCACGATGATCAACATCCGGACCTTCGGTCACATCGCCGAGCAGGCCCGCGGGAAGTTCCCGGGGTACGCCGACCACATGCTCGCCCTGCGCGACCGCTTTCCCGAGGTGGTCCGCGCCGCGCACGAGGCGGGGGTGCCCATCTACGTGGGCACCGACGCGGGCGGCGGCATCGACCACGGGCTGGCCGCCGAGGAGATGCTGCTCCTGCACGAGCAGGCCGGCATGTCCGCCGAGGACGTGCTGGCCGCCGCCTCCTGGCGGGCGCGCGAGTGGCTCGGCTTCCCCGGCCTGGTCGAGGGCGGCCTGGCCGACCTGACCGTCTACCCCGAGGATCCCCGCCGCGACCTGCGCGTGGTCCGCACCCCCTCCCGCATCATCCTCCGCGGCCGGGTCCTTCCTCCGCCTCGTTGATCAAGAAGTTCGCGTCGGGGTGGCGGCGTGGAAGAGGTGGAGGGCCAGGTCCGTGAGGGCGGTGGCCGTCTCCTCCACCGGGGAGCGGGGGAGGACGATGTGGCTGACCGCCAGGCGGACGATGGTGTCCGCGGCGAAGGCGCGGGCCCTGCGGTCGCCTGCCGGCAGGGTGCGGTCGGCCCAGTCCAGCAGGACCGCGGACGACTCGGCCAGCACCAGCTCGGACCGGGTGGTCAGGTAGGGCAGCAGCTCGTCGGAGCCGCCCCGGGCGCTGGTCAGGATCGCCTTGACCAGCGGGTTGTCCGCGGCGGCGGCGAGGGTGTGCCGGATGGCCGCGTACGCCGCCGCGCGCACGTCGTCGCCGTGCGCGTCGAGGGCCGCGCGGACCTCGCCGACGAACCGGTCCACCTCGCGCCGGGCGAGCGCCTCGGCCAGGCCGGCCTTGCTGCCGAACTCGTTGTAGACGGTCTGCCGGCTCACCCCGGCGGCCTGCGCCACCCCGCCCATCCGGACGCCGTCCCAGCCAAGGGCGATCGTCTGCGCGCGGGCGGCGTCGACGATCGCGTCCCGCAGCCGTTTCGACAACTCCGGCTCGGCGCGTCTCGTGCGGCGCCGCGACCCGGAGCCGTCGCGCGACGACCCGGAGCCGGCGTCTGGAAGCTCACCCATCGCCGTCGAAGTCTACGGCCGGGCGGCACGACACGGCGTGCGCCGACTCCCGGGCGCAGCGGCGGCTCGCCCGGCGCATAGGATGTGCGGTCATGGCACGCGTGCTCACTCCCCGTGCGGAGGACTTCCCCCGCTGGTACCAGGACCTGATCGCCAAGGCGAAGCTGGCCGACAACGGCCCGGTGCGGGGCACCATGGTCATCCGACCGGCCGGCTACGCCATCTGGGAGCGGATGCAGGCCGAGATGGACGCCCGGATCAAGGCGGCCGGCGCGGAGAACGCGTACTTCCCGCTCTTCATCCCGGAGAGCTACCTCAAGCGCGAGGCCGAGCACGTCGAGGGCTTCTCGCCGGAGCTGGCCGTGGTGACCCACGGTGGTGGCAAGCAGCTCGCCGAGCCGGTGGTGGTCCGCCCCACCAGCGAGACGGTGATCGGCGAGTTCATGGCCAAGTGGATCGACTCCTACCGGGACCTGCCGCTGCTGCTCAACCAGTGGGCGAACGTGGTCCGCTGGGAGCTGCGCCCCCGGATCTTCCTGCGCACCAGCGAGTTCCTCTGGCAGGAGGGGCACACCGCGCACGCCACGCGCGAGGACGCCCGGGCCTACGCCCGCCGGATCCTGCACGAGGCGTACGAGGATCTGATGGTCAACGTGCTCGGCATCCCGGTGGTGGTCGGTCTGAAGACCGCCCGCGAGCGCTTCGCCGGCGCGACCGCCACCTACACCTGCGAAGGCATGATGGGCGACGGCAAGGCGCTCCAGCTGGGCACCAGCCACGAGCTGGGCCAGAACTTCGCCAAGGCGTTCGACATCAGCTACTCCTCCGCCGAGGGCGGCCGGGAGCACGCCTGGACCACGTCCTGGGGCACCTCGACCCGGATGCTCGGCGGCCTGATCATGTGCCACGGCGACGACAACGGCCTGCGGGTGCCGCCGAAGCTGGCGCCGGTCCAGGCGTACGTGATGGTCGTCAAGGACGGCGAGGGCGTCGCCGAGGCGGCGAACAAGCTGTGCGACGCGCTGCGCGACGCCGGGGTCCGGGTCGCGCTGGACGACCGGACCGACACCGCGTTCGGCCGCCGCGCCGTCGACGCCGAGCTGCGCGGCTACCCGGTGCGCGTCGAGGTCGGCCCCCGCGACCTGGCCGCCGGCAACGCGGTCGTGGTCCGGCGTACGGACGGGTCGAAGGCGCCGGTCCCGGTCGCCGACGTGGTGGGCGCGGTGCTCGCCGCGCTGGAGGCGGACCAGCAGGCGCTGCACGACCAGGCGCTGGCGTTCCGGCAGTCCCGCACGGTCGAGGTCGGCACGCTGGCCGAGGCCATCGAGGCGGCCGCCACCGGCTGGGCCAAGGTGCCGTGGTCGGCGGTCGGTGTCGAGGGCGAGGCCGAGGCGAACGGCCAGGGCGTCACCGTCCGGTGCCTGCTGCGGGCCGACGGCTCCGTGCCGGACTCCGAGGACGAGCCCGACCTGGTCGCCGTCCTGGCCCGCGCCTACTGAGGTGCGGCCGGGCGGTCCGGTCGACCGGTTCGCGCCGGGCCGGCTGATCCTGCACCGGAACGTGCGGCACGGCCGGATCGGCTGGGTCCGGGCGGCCCGGGTGGTGTGCGACGACGACCGGGGCCTGCTGCTCTGGGTGGCCCGGAACAGCCCGGTGGCGCACGAGGTGACCGAGGCGGGGCTGGGCATGCGGGCCGTGCCCTTCGCCGAGTGGATCACCTCGTCCTACCGGCTCGACCAGGGGCGCTGGAACGGTCCGCCGGTGCTGAAGTTCCTGCCCACGGGCGCGGCCCACTCGGTCTGGTGGTTCCGCGACGCCCGGGACGACTTCCAGAACTGGTACGTCAACCTGGAGGAGCCCGGCGTCCGCTGGGACGACGGCACGGTGGCCGGGGTCGACATGGTCGACCAGGATCTCGACGTGGTGGTCCACCCGGACCTGAGCTGGGAGTGGAAGGACGAGGACGAGTTCGTCGAGCGCCTCGCCTTCCCCGGGCACTACTGGGTGACCGACGAGAAGGCGGTACGGGCCGAGGGGGAGCGGGTGATCCGCATCGCCGAGGCCGGTGAGTTCCCGTTCGACGGCAGCTGGTGCGACTTCACCCCGCCCGCCGACTGGGACGTACCGGACGAACTGCCACCCGGCTGGGACCGTCCGCCGGTCCGCTGAGCCCGTGTCGTTCGTCACCTCGTGCGCGACCCGGGTGACCTGTCCGGGTCCGGTGTGAGAGATCGGGGCCGGACATGGCAGAATGGTTCGCTGGTATCCGGCGCGCGTCCGGCGCCCTCTAACCCGGGCGCGTCGCCAGTTCACCGAGCAGTCTCCGGCCCAACCCCACTGTGCCGGTCGGCGCTCACCCGCCACACCGCCCGCACCGGGTTGGTGAGATCGCAACAGGAGCGAAACAACTGTGGCCGTAAAGATCCGGCTCCTGCGGATGGGCAAGATCCGCAACCCGCAGTACCGCATCGTCGTCGCCGACTCGCGCACCAAGCGTGACGGTCGCGCGATCGAGTTCGTCGGTGTGTACCAGCCGAAGGAAGACCCTTCGGTGATCGAGGTCAAGTCGGAGCGGGTCCAGTACTGGCTGTCCGTCGGCGCGCAGCCGAGCGAGGCCGTGCAGCGTCTGCTGGAGCTGACCGGTGACTGGCAGAAGTTCAAGGGCCTGCCGGCCCCGCCGCCGCTGAAGGTCGCCGCCGAGCGCGCCGACCGCAAGGCGGCGTACGAGGCCGAGGCGAAGGCCGCCGCCGGCGTTGCCGACACTCCGGCCCCGGCCAAGAAGGCCGCCAAGGCCCAGGCCCCCGCCGCCGAGGCCGAGGCGCCGAAGGCCGAGGAGCAGACCGGTGCCGAGTCCGGCGAGCAGGCCTGACATGGCGCTGCGTCCCGCCCTGGAGCACCTGGTCAAGGGCATCGTCGACCACCCGGACGACGTCCGGGTGCGCATGGTCGACTCCCGTCGGGGCAAGCGGCTCGAGGTCCGCGTGCACCCGGAGGACCTCGGCACGGTGATCGGGCGGTCCGGCCGGACCGCCAAGGCGCTGCGCCAGGTGATCGGCTCCATCGGTGGGCGCGGGGTGCGCGTCGACATCGTCGACTCGTACTGATGCTTCTCATCGTCGGCCGGATCGGTAAGCCGCACGGCATCCGCGGTGAGGTCACCGTGGAGGTGCGGACCGATGAGCCCGAAGCACGTTTCGCCTCCGGCTCGGTGCTGCGCACCGAGCCGGGGGCGGTCGCGCCCCCGGAGCCCGGTGCCTACCGGGTGCCGGACAAGCTGACCGTCGAGGCCACCCGCTGGCACCAGGGACGGCTTCTGGTCACCTTCGAGGGCGTGCTGGACCGCGACGTCGCCGAGGCGCTGCGCGGCACCCTGCTCGGCGTGGACAGCGCCCACGTCGCTCCGCCGGCGGACCCGGAGGAGTTCCTCGACCACCAGCTGGTCGGCCTGGCCGTGGTGACCCGCGACGGCGAGCGGCTGGGCGAGGTGGCCCGCATCGACCACGCCCCCGCCTCCGACCTGCTGGTGCTACGGCGCCCCGACGGGCGGACCGCGCTCATCCCGTTCGTCAAGGCGATCGTGCCCGAGGTCGACGTCGCGGGCGGCCGCGTGGTGGTGGAGCTGCCCGGCGGGCTGCTCGACCTCTGACTGGAGCCACCCCCTCATGCGCGTCGACATCGTGTCGATCTTCCCGGAATACTTCGCCCCGCTGGACCTGTCGCTGATCGGCAAGGCCCGGGCGGGCGGCACGCTGCGGCTGGCCGTACACGATCTGCGGACCTGGACCCACGACGTGCACCGCACCGTCGACGACACCCCCTACGGCGGCGGCCCCGGCATGGTGATGCGGCCCGAGCCGTGGGGTGAGGCCCTCGACGCCCTGGCCCCCGACGAGCTGAGCCCGGACGGGCACACGCTGCCCCGGCTGCTCGTGCCGTCGCCGGCCGGCGTCCCGTTCACCCAGGCCCTGGCCCACGAGCTGGCCGCCGAGTCGCACCTGCTCTTCGCCTGCGGCCGCTACGAGGGCATCGACCAGCGGGTGCTCGACCACGCGGCGACCCGGATGCGGGTGACCGAGGTCTCCCTCGGTGACTACGTGCTCTTCGGTGGCGAGGTGGCCGTGCTGGTCATCCTGGAGGCGGTCACCCGGCTGCTGCCCGGTGTGCTCGGCAATGCCGGCTCGCTCGACGAGGAGTCGCACGCCCACGGGCTGCTGGAAGCCCCCATGTACACGAAGCCGGCGACCTGGCGCGGGCACGAGGTGCCCGAGGTGCTCCGCTCCGGCGACCACGGCAGGATCGCCCGCTGGCGGCGTGACGAGGCGCTGCTGCGGACGGCGGACCGCCGCCCCGACATGATCGCCGCGCTGCCCCCGGAGAGCCTGGACAAGCGGGACCGGGCGGCTCTGGACCGGGGTGGATTTCAGCCGCGGGCGGGGGATGTGGCAAAGTAGAGGGGTTGCCGCATCCGTCCACGCCGTGGGCGGCTGCGAGGACCCTCGACCGGGGTCGGCGTCGCCGGCCACCACCCGGGGGTCAGAATCACCCATCCGCGCACCGACTGACGGTGCGCCGTGAGCCTCACGAGGACACAGCGATGAACATCCTGGACGCCCTTGACGCCCAGTCGAAGCGCGTTGACCTGCCCGACTTCCGCGCCGGTGACACCGTGAAGGTGCACGCGCGAGTTGTCGAGGGCAACCGGTCCCGGGTCCAGATCTTCCAGGGCGTCGTCATCCGCCGCCAGGGTGACGGTCTGCGCGAGACCTTCTCGGTCCGCAAGGTCAGCTTCGGCGTCGGTGTGGAGCGCACCTACCCGCTGAACAGCCCGGCCCTCGACCGGATCGAGGTCGTGACCCGCGGTGACGTGCGGCGCGCCAAGCTCTACTACCTGCGCGAGCTGCGGGGCAAGAAGGCCAAGATCAAGGAGCTGCGCGAGAAGCAGCCGGCGAGCTGAATTTCGCCCGCCACGCCGCCCTGACCTCTGCGGATGTCGTATCGACCGGAGCGCATTACCCTGGTCGTACGGGCGCCGGGGAACGGCGCGCCGCGCCCACTCGACGCGGTGCCACAGCGGTTCACTACCGCCCGTGGGGTCTCCCCTGGAGACTCCCGGGCGGTAGTGTCGTTTCCGCGGACCGGAGAGTGGCATGGTGCAGATGCTTGACGAGGACGGCACCGTCGACCCCTGGCGCCGGCGGGCCCGGCGGGGCCGCCGGCAGATGCCCCTCTGGCAGGAACTGCCCCTCCTCCTCGTCGTGGCCTTCTGCCTCGCGGTCCTGATCCGCACCTTCCTGCTCCAGGCCTTCTTCATCCCGTCCGGGTCGATGGAGAACACCCTGCTCATCGGCGACCGGGTGCTGGTCAACAAGGTCGTCTACGACGTCCGCGACCCGGTCCGCGGCGAGGTGGTCGTGTTCCGGGGCACCGACCGGTGGGTCGCCCAGGAGGCCCCCGCGCCCCCCACGAACCTCGCCGGCAAGGTCGGCCGCACCCTCGGCGACCTGGTCGGCGTCAGCCGCCCCGGCGAGAAGGACTTCATCAAGCGGGTCATCGGGGTGCCCGGCGACCGGGTCTGGTGCTGCGACAAGGGCCGGGTCGTGGTCAACGGCGTGCCGCTGGAGGAACAGGGGTACGTCTCCGAGGACTCCCCGGTCGACCTGCCGCCCAACCCGAAGGAATGCCGCTCCCGGCAGTTCACCGAGATCGTCGTGCCGCCCGGCCAGATCTTCGTGATGGGGGATCACCGGCTGGTCTCCCAGGACGCCCGGTGCCAGGGCCCGGTGCCGATCGACAACGTGGTCGGGCGCGCCTTCATGATCGTCTGGCCGTCCCAGCGGTGGACCACCCTGCCGGTCCCGGAGACCTTCGCCGACCTGCCGCAACCCAACGCCGCGCCAGCCGGTCCGGTCCCGGTGGACCCCGATCCGGTGGGCGGCGTCGTCCTGATCCTCCCGGTCACGGCCGCGCTCTCCGTTCTCGCGCGTTCGGGGCGACTGCGCCAAGGCCGGGGACGTAGGCTCCACCCGTGATTGACGAGCAGACCGAGAAGCCGCGCAGCTCCTTCTGGAAGGAGCTGCCCATCCTCCTGGGCGTGGCGATCCTGGTCGCAGTGCTGGTTCGTGCCTTCGTACTGCAGACCTTCTTCATCCCCTCCCCGTCCATGGAGAACACCCTCAAGATCGACGATCGGGTGCTGGTCAACAAGCTGGTGTACGACTTCCGCTCCCCGCACCGGGGCGAGGTGATCGTCTTCAAGGCGCCCACCGAGTGGAGCGGCAACCCGCAGGGCGAGGACTTCATCAAGCGGGTGATCGGGGTCGGCGGCGACCACGTGGTCTGCTGCGACCGCACCGGCCCGCAGGAGCGGCTGATCATCAACGGCAAGCCGATCGACGAGCCGTTCATCTTCCCCGGCAACAAGCCCGCCGACCAGGACTTCGACATCACCGTGCCGAAGGGCCGGCTCTGGGTGATGGGCGACCACCGGGAGGCCTCCGGGGACTCGCTGGAGCACTGGCAGCAGTCCGGCGAGGACATCACCGAGGCCACCATCCCGGAGGACCAGGTGGTCGGGCGGGCGTTCACGATCTTCTGGCCGGTCGGCCGGGCCACCTGGCTCAGCGTGCCCGAGCAGTTCGACGGCATCCCCAATCCCTGAGCCGGAGGGCGTGGGCGTTCGTCGGAGGCGTCTGGCAGGCTTGTGCGGTGACCGTCTACACCCCTCGTCGTGCGGCCCGGGTGCTGCTCGTCGACGCGTCCGACCGGGTGCTGCTGTTCGAGGGCAGCGATCCGGCCCGGCCGGGCCACCGCTACTGGTTCACCCCCGGGGGCGGCCTCGACCCGGGGGAGGCCCCGGCCGCGGGCGCGGTGCGCGAGCTGGCCGAGGAGACCGGGCTGCGGCTCACCCCGGCCGAGCTGGGCGCCCCCGTGTGGGCCGAGACGGTCGAGTTCCCGTTCGACGGGGTCTGGTACCGGCAGGAGCAGGACTTCTTCCTGGTCCGCGTGCCGGCCTGGGAGGTCGACACCGCCGGCTTCAACGAGATCGAGCAGGCCAGCGTGCACGGCCACCGCTGGTGGTCGCTCGCCGACCTGGCCGGCACGGCCGAGCGCTACTACCCGCCGGACCTGGTGGACCGGCTCACCCGGGCGCTCGCCGGGGGTGGCCCGTGCTGACCCCGCCGCGCACCGTGGTGCGCCGCGACGGTGGCCTCTACGCGCTGGAGCGGGCCCTGCAACGGCGCGGCTTCCGGCACGTGGCCGGCGCCGACGAGGCCGGCCGGGGCGCCTGCGCCGGGCCGCTGGTGGCCGCCGCCGCGGTGCTGCCCGAGGGGCGGCGCGGCGAGATCGACGAGCTGGCCGACTCCAAGCTGCTCACCCCGGCGGCCCGGGAGCGGGTCTACGACGAGGTGGTGGCGCGGGCCCTGGCATACGCGGTGGTGATCATCCCCGCCGAGGAGGTCGACGCGCGCGGGCTGCACGTGTGCAACCTGGCCGCCATGCGCCGGGCGCTCGCCTCGCTCACCACCCGGCCGGAATACGTGCTGACGGACGGCTTCGGCGTGGACGGGCTGGACGTGCCGGGCCTGGCGGTCTGGAAGGGGGACCGGGTGGCCGCCTGCGTGGCGGCGGCGAGCGTGCTCGCCAAGGTCACCCGGGACCGGATCATGGTGGACCTGGACGAGCGGCACCCGGGCTACGGCTTCGCCGAGCACAAGGGCTACATCACCCCGGAGCACAGCGCCGCGCTGCGCGAGTTGGGGCCCTGCCGGGAACACCGCTTCTCGTACGTGAACGTGGCCACCGTCTCCGGACGGGACGGGCGGCCGCCCCGGTCACGCCGGCCGGCTCCCGGCAGCCCTGACGAGGCGCTCTTCGGCGTCCCCGACGGGGCGGACGCCGATGGCCCGGACGAGCCGATGGAGCGCTCCGGCGCGCCAGGGGGTACCGTCGGCGTGGCGTTGGGCGAGCAGCCGCGACCTCCGGCGTCGGTGGGGGAAGATGTGGTCATGGAAGGCGGAGTGCGATGAGCGCGGAAGATCTCGAGAAGTACGAGACCGAGATGGAGCTGCAGCTCTACCGGGAGTACCGCGACATTGTCCGCCAATTCTCCTACGTGGTGGAGACCGAGCGCCGCTTCTACCTGGCGAACCAGGTCGACCTGCACGTCCGTAACTCGGACGGCGAGGTCTACTTCGAGGTCGAGATGCACGACGCCTGGGTGTGGGACATGTACCGGCCCGCCCGATTCGTCAAGAATGTCCGCGTGATGACGTTCAAGGACGTCAATGTGGAAGAGCTCGAAAAGCCCGACATCTCGCTTCCCGCAGATTCCGGATTCGGCGGCTGACGGACCGAGCAGCCGGCGGGCCCACGGGCCCGGCCGACCGCCGGAGGCGGATCACTCCGCCGGCACGACCACCTCGACCCGCTGCACCAGGTTGTTCGCGAACCCGCCCCGGTTCCACGGCTGCTCGACCGGCTGGGTCCGCCCGGAGGCGTCCACCGCCCGGGCGCCCAGCACGTGCCGCCCCGGCGTCGCCCGCCACGACACCTGCCAGCGCCGCCACGCCCACTCGCCCCCGGTGGGCTCGTCCAGGGTCGCCGGCACCCACGTCGTACCGCCGTCGAAGGTCACCTCGACGGCCGTCACCGGCGCGTGCCCCGACCAGGCCCGGCCGTCCACGGTGCACGGCCCCGGCCGCAGCACCCGGGTCCGTGACATGAAGTCCGGGAAGCCCGGCGGGCGGACCAGGGCCCGGGGCTCGATCCGGGTCACCGGCACGCCCGGATCGCCGGCGTCCTGCCGCAGCCGGTACGCCACCGCGTTCTGGTAGCCGTCGAACGGCTCGGTCAGCACCCGGATGTCGCGCAGCCACTTGACGTGCGCCATGCCGTACCAGCCCGGCACGATCAACCGCAGGGGCGCACCGTGCTGCGGCAGCAGGGGAGCGCCGTTCATCTCGTACGCCAGCAGCACCTCCTCGCGCAGCGCGTCCGCCACCGGCAGGGCCCGCTGGTAGTCCTGCTCGACGCCGCGCTCCACCCCGTGGTCCGCACCGGTGAAGACCACGTCCACCGCGTCGGCCGCCAACCCGGCCTCACGGAGCAGCGGGGCAAGCGGCGTGCCCGTCCACTCGGCGTTGCCCACGGCCTCGACCAGCCACGGCTGGCTGACCGGGCGCGGGTGCAGCAGCGCCCGGCCGTTCCCCGCGCACTCCAGGGTCACCCGGTGGGTGACACGGGGCCGCTCGCGCAGCGCCGCCAGGTCGAGGCGGAGCGGGCGCGCGACCGCGCCGCCCACGGTCAGCGCGTGCGCCGCCGGGTCGACATCCGGGATGTCGTAGTGGATGAGCAGGTAGTGCAGCCCCGCCGGGGTGACGTCGTAGCGCAGCGCCTCCAGCGGGATGCCGTGGTTGCGCGCGGCCAACTGGAGTTCCTCGGCGCTGATCGCCTCGTCCGGGTCAGCGATCCGGGACGGCCCGCTGACGTCGTCCACAGTGGTCATCTCGCTGCTCCTCGGCCTGCTCAGAGATGGGTGAGGTGGTTGTCGCCCATGAACTCGAACATCGCCACACCCGGCTTCAGCGGGCGGGTCGGGCCGCCGAAGCGGTGCGCGCCGACCCCGACCCCGTCGGCCGGGCTGCTCACCGCGACCGGTGTGAAGCCCTCCTCGGCGAACCAGTCGCAGATGGCGGGGACCAGGTCCGGGTCGCGGCGGTGCCGGGTCCAGAAGACCGTGCCGCCGGGGGCGCAGAGCGAGGCGCAGTGCCGGACCGTGGCCCGGATGTCGGCGTCGGTGATGTTGCCGAAGATGCCGCAGGCCAGGACGAGGTCCGCCGGCACGAGGTCGGCGTACCGGTCGGTCACGGCCGCGTCCCCGACCACCACCTCCACGGCGGTCAGGCCCGCCTCGGCGGCGGCCCGGCGGGCGACCTCGGCGTTGCGCGGGTCGAGCTCCACCAGGCGGGCCGTCACGTCCCCGCCGCGGGGATGGGTGGCGAGCACCGGGATGAGGTCCCGCCCCTGGCCGGCGCAGAGACTGAGCGCCCGCAGCGGCCCGGGCGGTGCGCCGTCCAGCGCCTCCGCGATGCGGTCCCGCACCTCGGCGAGGCGGCGGGACAGGGAGGAATCGGGCTGGTCGTAGTCCGTGTGCCAGGCGTACCAGTCCTTCGTCACGCGGCCAGCATAGGCGGCGCGCCGGTAGCAGATCCGTCCCGACGGTGGGGGTTGTCCACAGGTGGGTGGTTGTCCACAGTGGCGCCGGTGCCGAGGTCGCGGCCGGTGCTGCCGTACCGGCAGAGTGCGGACGTGTCGTCGAAACCGGCCCGCGTGGCCCTCGTGATCGTGCTGCTCATGGTCCCGGCCCCGCCGGTTACCCGTCCCGTGCCGGCCGGCGCCGGGGTGGCGTCCGAGGCGCCGGCGACCGCGGTGTTGCCGGCCTCCGGTCCGGGGGTGGTGGGCCCGGCGGCCCGGCCGTTCGCGCTGGCGCCGCCTTCCGGTCGGGGAGTGGTGACGCCGGTGGCGCGGCCGGTCGCGGCGCCGGCGTCCGGGGCGTCGGCGGCGCGGTTCCGCTGGCCGCTGCCCGGCACGCCCCGCGTCGTGCGCCGGTTCGATCCGCCGCCGCAGCCCTGGCTGCCCGGGCACCGGGGCGTGGACCTGGCCGCCACCCCGGGCGTCGAGGTGCGGTCGGCGGGCGCGGGGGTGGTCCTCTTCGCCGGCACGGTGGCCGGGCGGCCGGTGGTCACCGTCGGGCACACCGACGGGCTGCGCACCACCTACGAGCCCGTCCGCCCCGGCCCGGCCGCCGGTGCCCGGGTCGCCGCCGGCACGCCGATCGGCCGGCTGCTGGCCGGGCACCCGGGCTGCCTCGCGGCGGCGTGCCTGCACTGGGGGCTGCGCCGGGGCGATGACTACCTGGATCCCCTCGCCCTGCTCGGGCTCGGCCCGATCCGGCTGCTCCCGCTCGAACCGCCGCCCGCCGGACCTGCCGCTCAGCCCTGGGCGAGCAGCGTGGGCAGCCGGACGGCCAGCCGGTCGTACTCGTCCGGAGTGTTGTAGACCTGGCCGCACAGGCGCAGGTAGCCGCGACCCTTCCAGGCGGCCGTCGACACCTCGGCCGAGAGGCGGTCCGCGATCCGGGTTCGCAGGTCCCGCGCCGCGTCCAGGGTCGTGGCGACGCCGGGCGGCAGCGGGATCAGCCGCATGGCGACCGCCGGTCCGCCGGGGTCGGGCAGGTCGGCCGGCGCCACCCCGAGCGCGTCCCCGACCACCCGCTGCCCGTACGCGGCCAGCGCCGCGTTGTGCGCCCGCACCCGCTCCAGGCCGAGGCTGCGCAGGGTGAACAGGCCCACCGGGGCGGCCAGCCAGCCGGTGTAGTCGAGGGTCGCCTGCCACTCCACCCGGGTCGGGAACCCGCTGGCCTGCTCCCACGACACGACCAGCGGCTGGATCCGCTCCCGCCACGGCTCGGCCACCACCAGCGCGGCGGTGCCGCGCGGCGCGTACGCCCACTTGTGCAGGTTGCCGACCCAGAAGTCGGCGCCGACCGAGGCCACCGTCGTCGGCAGCATGCCCGGGGCGTGCGCGGCGTCGACCAGCACGGGCACCCCCTGCTCCCGGGCCACGCCGACGATCGCCGCCGTGGGGAAGAGCCGGGCGGTCGGCGAGGTGATCTGGTCGACGATCAGCAGCCGGGTCCGCCCGGGGCGCAGCCCGGCACGGACGATCTCCACGACCTCCTCGTCGGTGGCGGTCAGCGGCACCGGCAGGACCCGTGACACCGCCCCGGTCCGCGCGCACTCCCGTTCCACCGAGAAGCCCACCGCCCCGTACCCGTGGTCGGTGGTCACCACCTCGTCACCCGGGCCCAGCCCCAGCGACTGGAGCACGATGGCGGCACCGGTGGTGGCGTTGCCGACCAGAGCGGTTCCCTCAGGATCCGCGCCCAGGAAGGTGGCCAGGTGCCGCCGCGTGTGAGCGATCCGGTCCACCAGGCCCTGGGTGAAGAAGCGGAGCGGGTTGGCCTCCATCTCGTCGCGCAGGCGCTGCTGGGCGCGCTGCACGGCGATCGGCACCGCACCGAACGATCCGTGGTTCAGATGACTGACCGACGGGTCGAGGGAGAAGAGCAGGCGAGCCCCGGGGATCGGCTCGGGCGGCTGCGGAACCGTCATCGGGCGATCGTAGCCCGCCGTGGATCATCAACCCGCCGCTTCCGTTCGGTACGGGCGCGCGATCCCGCCCCCTTGGTCAGGCGCCGGGTGAGCCTGTCGTATGCCGCCCGCGCTTCCCGGCGGCACGGGCGCGCAAGCCCGCTCCGTGGTCAGGCGCGCGGGTGCGCCTGCCGGTATGCCGCCCGCAGCCGCTCCACCGAGACGTGGGTGTAGATCTGTGTGCTGGCCAGTGAGGAGTGCCCCAGCAACTCCTGCACGGCACGCAGGTCCGCGCCGCCCTCCAGCAGGTGGGTGGCGGCCGAGTGCCGCAGCCCGTGCGGGGTCACCCGGGGCAGGCCGGCGGCGTCGGCGTACCCGGCGACGATCCGGCGCGCGGTGGTGGGGTTGAGCCGGCCGCCGCGGGCCCCGAGCAGCAGCGCGCGTTCCGAGCGGGGCACCGCCAGGGCCGGCCGGCCCTGGGCGAGCCAGGCGTCCAGGGCCCGTTGCGCAGGCACCCCGTAGGGCACGGCCCGTTCCCGTCCGCCCTTGCCGAGGACGCGTACCACCCGGCGGGCCTGGTCGACGTCGGTGACGTCGAGGCCGCAGGCCTCGCTGATCCGCACGCCGGTGCCGTAGAGCAGTTCGAGCAGCAGCCGGTCCCGCAGCAGCACCGCGTCGGGCTCGCCGGAACCGTCCCCGGCCCGCCCCGCGCTCGCGATCCCGCTGCCGGCCGATGCGGAAGCGGCCGGCGCCTCGTCCTCGTTCCCCGTCGACCCGGCGCCCCCGCCGTTGCCCCGGCTGTCGCCCTGGTGCCGGGCCGGCTCGGCGTGCCCGCCCCCGGTCCGTGCGTCGTGTCCGCCTCCGGGCCGCGCGTCGTGTTCGTGCCGGGTGGATGCGGCATGGTCGGCGCCCGTCGGTGTCCGGGGCCGGCTCAGGTCGGGGGCGTCCATCAGCGCGGCGGCCTGGTCGGCCCGCAGGACGGTGGGCAGTTCGCGGTGCGCCTTCGGGCTGGCCAGCGGCGCGGCCACGTCACCGGCCAGCAGGCCGGCCCGGTGCGCCCAGGCGCTGAAGGTGCGCGCGGCGGCGGCCCGCCGGGCGAGGGACGTCCGGGCCGCGCCCATGGTCCGCTGCTTCGCCAGCCAGCTCCGCAGCACGGTCAGGTCCAGCTCCGACAGGTCGGCGCACCCCATCCGCACCGCGTGGTCGAGCAGCGAGACGAGGTCCGTCACGTACGCCCGTACGGTGTGCGCGGACCTGTTGCGCACCCGGGCCAGGTGGTCGGCGAAGTCGTCCACCGCCTCCCGCATCGCAGCGGGCAGCGCCTCGTGGGCCGCCCGCGTGCCACGCCGCTGGTCAGTCACCGGGGAACTCCGGGTGACTCGTCCGTGCCGACGCTGCCGGCGCGCTCCGGAGTGGGGGCGGGCGGGAACACGCGATCAGCCTACGGGCGCCCGCGGAGGACGGCCGGCCGCCGCTCCGGCCGGAGCCCGCCGGGCCAGGCTGACCGGGCACCGTCCCCGGATCCGGCTGACTGATCGAAAAAACCGGGCCTGATGTGGGCGCGGCACGCCGTTCGGGGTGGCTGACCCGGCCCTGGACAGGGGAAACTGTGGCTACGAAAAGGACAGTGGCGACATTCCCGGGTTCGCCTTCGGGCGAACGGCCGGCGTCGCCAGCGGGTGCCGACACCCCGTCACGGCGGGGCGGCGAGCGCCGGGGCGTACCGGCGTGGTGGCGGCGCGGAAAGGTGACTGGCGAGACGGGTCGGAACGGGCGTCACCGGGGTGGCGACGCCGGCGGGAGGAGGGACCGAGCATGGGGGTGGATGCCGTCCTCTACCGGCAGGTGCGGGCCGGACCCGCCCGCCGCCGACCGTCGTACGTCTCGACGGACGTCGTCGCGGACCCGAACGATGTCCTGCTGGATCTGCTCAAGCGGGTGCGGGGCGGAGGTCGTACGCCGCTGCTGGACCGGGTCGACCCGCTCGGTGAACTGGTGGTGGACGCCGAGGGGGTGCCGCAACTGCTGGACGAGCTGCGTTGCCTGGCCGAGGTGGCCCGGGCACCGGCCGAGGTCGACCAGGTCCGCCGGCTGGTTCTGCTCGCCCGGCGCTGCCTGAACAGGCGCGACGCCGAGATCCGGTTCGAGGGCGACTGAGCGCACGGACCGGGCAGCTCAGCACGGCGGGTTCACCAACGGACTCGGGCTGACGCCGCTCGGCGGCCGGTCGCTCCCGGCCGGCGGCGGTGCGAGGGCGTAGCCGTCGTCGCGGCGCACCACCATGGCCAGCTCCTCCAACATGGAGAGCTTGCGCATCGCGGTGCGCAGGTCCACCCCGGCGCGGGCCGCGACGCGCTCCACGCCGATCGCCTTCCGGCGGGGCAGCGCCTCCAGCACCTGGGCCGCCTCGTCGTCGAGCTGGTCGCGCGGGCGTTCCGGGGCGCGGGCGGGTGGCGCCAGGTCGTACCCGATCCGTCCCACCTCCTCCAGCACGTGGGCGGTGCCGGTCACCAGCCGCGCTTTGTGGTGCTCGCGCAGCACCTCGTGCGCGCCGACCGACATGGCCGAGGTGACCGGCCCCGGCACCACCATCGCGGGGCGGCCCACGCCGATCGCCCGGTTGAGGGTCTGCGTCGCGCCGCTGCGGGCCGCCGCCTCCACCAGCACCGTGCCCGTGGTCGCCGCCGCGATCACCCGGTTGCGGATGAGGAACCGGGGCCGCAGCGGCTCCGCGCCGGGCATCCACTCGCTCATCAGCAGGCCCGTCTCGGCGATCCGGTCGAACAGCGCGGCGTTGCCCATCGGGTACGGGCGGTCCAGTCCGCATGCCAGCACGGCGACCGTCAGCCCGCCGGCGGTCAGGGCGCCCCGGTGCGCGGCGGAGTCGATGCCGAACGCCCCGCCCGAGACCACCGTCCAGTCCCGGTCGGCCAGCCCGTACCCCAGCTCGGTGGCGACATGGGTGCCGTACGGGGTGGCCGCCCGGGCACCGACCACGGCGACCGACCGCGCCAGCGCCTCGCCCAGCGGCCACGCCCCGCGTGCCCAGAAGCAGAGCGGCGGGGCCGTTTCCAGGTCGACCCGCCGGCGTGCCCCCGACAGCAGCAGCCCGCGCAGGTCGGCCACCTGGGCCGGCCACTCCTCGTCCTCGGGGGTGACCACCCGTGCGCCGAGCCGCTCGGTGCGGTGGAGAGCTTGCTCAGCGACCTCTCGCGCCGCACCGGCGGCGGACCGCGCCGCCACGGCCGACCGGAGCGTCGTGTCCGGTGCCCCGCCGTCCAGGAGCAGGTCGAGTGCGGCCACCGGGCCGAGTTGGTCCACCAGCCGGTGCACCGACCAGGTGCCGGGCTCGGCGAGCCAGGTCAACGCCACCCGCGCCAGCAGGCGTTCCTCCGTGCCGGTCATGCGCCCTCTCCCGTCCTCAGCTGGATGGCCTCCGCGATGTCCCCGCCGTCGGGGCGGTCGCGCCCGTCCAGGTCGGCGATGGTCCAGGCGAGCCGGACGACCCGGTCGAAGCCGCGCGCCGACAGCGAACCGGTGTCGAGGCGCTTGCGGAGCTCCCGGGTGTCCGGCCCCGGCAGGCGCCACGGTGGCCGGCGCAGGTACGGGCCGGGGATCTCGGCGTTGGTCGCCGACCGGTCGAGGCCCACCGGTCGGCGGCGGCCCGGCGCGCCGCCGCTACCCGGGCCGCGACTGTCGCAGACGACTCGTTGGGCGTGCCGGTCTGCAGCAGCTCCGCCGCGCGGACCGGGGGCAGGCGCACCTGCACGTCGACCCGGTCGAGCAGCGGGCCGGAGAGCCGGCCCAGGTAGCGCCGCCGGGCCAGCGGGGTGCACTCGCAGTCGACGTCGCCCGACGGCTTGGCGCAGGGACACGGGTTGGCGGCGAGCACCAGTTGCGTCCGCGCCGGGTACTCGGTGGACCCCTGCGTGCGGGCGACCCGGACCCGGCCGTTCTCCAGCGGCTGGCGCAGCGCCTCCAGCGCCCCCTTGCTGAACTCGGCGGCCTCGTCGAGGAAGAGCACGCCCCGGTGGGCCAGCGACACCGCCCCGGGCCGGGCCAGTCCCGACCCGCCGCCGACCAGCGCGGGCACCGTGGCGGTGTGGTGCG
Source organism: Micromonospora sp. NPDC004551 (assembly GCF_040609975.1). Classification (NCBI taxonomy): domain Bacteria; kingdom Bacillati; phylum Actinomycetota; class Actinomycetes; order Micromonosporales; family Micromonosporaceae; genus Micromonospora; species Micromonospora sp. NPDC004551. The sequence goes on from NZ_JBEXLM010000003.1 coordinate 183,030, forward strand.
GCGCCTGGAACGGAGGCCGGCGGAGCAGCCGGCCACCGGGCGGCAGCAGGCCGGCGATCGAGTGCAGGGCGGTGACCTCCAGAGCGGCGTCGTCGTCGAGTTCCGGCAGGACCGAGGGGAGTCGCTCGGCGAGCATGGTCTTGCCGGCGCCCGGCGGGCCGAGCAGCGCCAGGTGGTGCCCGCCGGCCGCAGCCACCTCCAACGCCCGCCGGCCGAGCCGCTGCCCGGCCACATCGGCGAGATCCGGCCCGCCGGCCACCGGCGCGGGCGGGTCGGCCGGCGGAGCGAGCAGCGGCGTGCCGTCGCGGACGAAGGCGACCAGCCGATGCAGGGTGTCCACGGCGCGTACCCGCACGCCCGGGATCACCGCCGCCTCGGCGGCGTTACCGGCCGGCACCACGACGTGGACGAACCCGGCCCGGGCCGCGGCGGCCACCATCGGCAGCACGCCGCGCACCGGGCGGACCGTGCCGTCGAGGCCCAGCTCGCCGAGGACCACCGTGGCGTCCAGCGGCACGAGCGGCAGTTCGCCCGAGCCGCCGAGCACCGCCACGGCGATGGCCAGGTCGAAGGCCGAGCCGTATTTCGGCAGGGTGGCCGGCAGCAGGTTGAGGGTGATCCGGCGGTTCGGCCACTTCTGGCCGGAGTTGACGATGGCCGCGCGGACCCGGTCCCGGGCCTCGTGCAGCGCGGTGTCGGGCAGGCCGGAGATCACCACGCCGGGCAAGCCCGGGGCCAGATCGGCCTCCACCTCCACCACGTGCCCGGCCATCCCGACCAGGCCCACGCAGAGCACCTTGGCGTAGCTCATGGTCAGAACGCGCCTCTCAGGTGCTCGACCCGGGCCGGCCCGGCGACCGGGAGCCGGACCGCCAGGACGTCGAAGCGGACCTCCTCGGCGGTCGTGCCCGTCGCGGCGAGCCAGCGGGCGGCCAGCCCGCGCAGCCGGCGAGCCTTGGCGCGCACCACCGCCTCGGCCGGGCTGCCGAATTCCTCCGTGCGCCGGGTCTTCACCTCGCAGAAGGCGAGCACCGGCCCGTCCCAGGCGATGATGTCGATCTCCCCCTCGGGGCAGCGCCAGTTCCGGGCGACCGGGCGCAGCCCCGCCTCGATCAGGTGCCGGACCGCGCACCGCTCGCCGTACGCCCCGACCGCCTGGTTCCGCTTCGTCATGCCGGTCAGAGTGGGGCGTTCGTGCCGGCGGCGGGGCGCCCTGTGGACGACGGGAGGCCCTGTGGACGGGCGCACGATCATGCGCCCGTTGTGCTAGGCCGGACGGGCCGACGCGGACGGCGACTCGGCGACTCGGCATTGACCTGCGGCCATGCCCCGAGTGGCCCGGATGGCGCGCGTGGTGCCCGTCGCATACCGTGCCGGTCGTGGACGGACGACGGAGCTTTCCCGACGATCAGCAGGGGCCGCACTGGGGCGACCGCGGCTACGAGCAGGACTGGCGCGCCGCAGGCGAACCGCGCTACCGCGACGACTTCCCCGCCCCGGAGCAGCGCACCGGCGAGAACCGGTACGGCGACCCGGCCCGGTTCGGGAACGACGACCCGCTGGGCGACGACACGGGCAGCTGGCGACCGCACCGGCTGGACGATCCGGTGGAGACCTCCGGCGAGCTGCCGGGGGAGCGCGGCGCCCGGCGGGCGGCCCGCGAGTCCGCCGATCCGCTGGGGCCGGACCGCACCGCCGACCCGCTCGGCGGCGACCGCACCGCCGACCCGTTCGGCGGCGACCGCACCGCCGACCCGTTCGGCGGCGACCGCACCGCCGACCCGCTGCGTCCCGGCCCGCTGGGCGGCTACCCGGTCGTCGAGACGAACCGTCCCGCCGAGCCGGCCCATGCCGGTCCGACGCCGACCCACGTCGCCGGTCCGATGCCGGCCCACGCCGGGCTGACGCCGACTCACGCCGGTCCGATGCCGGCCCACGCCGGGCTGACGCCGACTCACGCCGGTCCGATGCCGGCCCACGCCGGTCCGATGCCGACCCACGCCGCTCCGGCGCCGGCCCATTCCGGTCCGACGCCGATCACCGTGGGGGACCGGCCCCACCCCGGCGCGGCGACCCCGCTCGTCGTCGGGGAACGCCCGGGCGGCCCCGCGCCGGAGGTGGCGGCCGGACCGGTCCCGCACCCGCTGGAGATGCCCACCGGCCCCATGCCGTCGGTCGCGCCCCGGCCGGACGGCCCGCCGCCCGGCGACGGGGTCTACCGGACCCGCCGTCCGGCTCTCGCCGTGCTGCTCGCGGTCATGGTGCTGGTCCTGGAGGTTCCCGCGCTGCGGGTGCTGCTGCGGGGCCTGGTGGGCGACCCGGTCTCCACCTCGCACGTCGTGGTGGGCACGTTCCTGGTGGTCGGCCTGCCGATCTTCGGCACCGGCCTGTACGGGCTGCGCACCGGAGGGCTGGCACTCGCCGACGGCAGCCGCGGCTGGCTCCGCCCGCCGACCGCCTACCTGACCGTCGGCCTGGTGCTCTTCCTCGCCGCCGCCCTGGCCGCCGGCTGACCTGACCCGCAGCCCTGGTCGGCGGCCGACCCGCAGACTGACCCGCTGTGCGGGCAGCCTGCCCCGGCAGCCCGACGGATCTCCGGGCCCGGATGAGGCACTGCGGAGCGGGCGTCCCGAAAGGGGCCGGATGGGCGTTCCCGCACCCCGGGACCGGGGGGCGGAGAAGGGGCGTACACTGGTCGACTGGCGACCGCCATGCGCGGTCGACCTCGCGCGCCCTCTCCACGGACCTCTCGTGGGGCGGCGGCCTCCCTGGTCCCGATCTTGATCGGGCCCACCATGGCCGGCGACCGGGCGCCAGGCGTCCGGCCGCCGGCCGGACGGGACAACCAGGGATGAACAGGGAGTACCCACCATGGCCGTCGTGACCATGCGTCAGCTGCTGGAGAGCGGTGTCCACTTCGGGCACCAGACCCGGCGCTGGAACCCGAAGATGAAGCGCTTCATCTTCACCGAGCGCAACGGTATCTACATCATCGACCTGCGCCAGACCCTCGACTACATCGAGAAGGCGTACGACTTCGTGCGCACCACCGTCGCCGGTGGCGGCAGCATCCTCTTCGTCGGCACCAAGAAGCAGGCCCAGGAGGCCATCGCCGAGCAGGCGACCCGGGTCGGCCAGCCGTACGTGAACCACCGCTGGCTCGGCGGCATGCTGACCAACTTCCAGACGGTGTACAAGCGGCTCCAGCGGATGAAGGAGCTCGAGGCCCTGGGTGACCTGAGCGGCACCGCCGCCGGTTACACCAAGAAGGAGACCCTCCAGCTCTCCCGCGAGAAGGACAAGCTGTCCAAGACCCTCGGTGGTCTGCGTGACATGCAGAAGCTCCCGGCCGCGGTCTGGATCGTCGACACCAAGAAGGAGCACATCGCCGTCGACGAGGCCCGCAAGCTGGGCATCCCGGTGATCGCCGTGCTCGACACCAACTGCGACCCGGACGAGGTCGACTTCCCGATCCCGGGCAACGACGACGCGATCCGCTCGGCCGAGCTGCTGACCAAGGTCGTCGCCGCCGCCGTCGCCGACGGTCTGATCGCCCGCTCCGGCCGCGGCCGTGGCGCCGACGAGAAGCCCGAGCCGGGCCAGGTCGGCGCCGACGAGCCGCTGGCCGAGTGGGAGCGCGAGCTGCTCGAGGAGCCGAAGAAGGCCGACGAGCAGCCCGCGGCCGCCGAGCAGCCGGCGACCGCCGCCGCGGAGTGATCGCGCCGTCGCGTCCCCACCGTCCGATTTCCCGGCCGGTGGGGCGCGACGGGTACGCCGGGCAGAACCTGCCCGGTTCCGGGTAACCGGCAGCCAGACCATCCGACGCAGTCTCAGACACCGAAGAGAGAGTCATGTCCAACTTCACCGCCGCGGACGTCAAGAAGCTCCGGGACCTCACCGGCGCCGGCATGATGGACTCCAAGAAGGCCCTGACCGAGGCCGAGGGCGACTTCGACAAGGCCATCGAGATCCTGCGCGTCAAGGGCGCCAAGGACGTCGGCAAGCGGGCCGGTCGCACGGCCGCCAACGGCCTCATCGCCCACGCCGGCCAGGCGCTGCTCGAGCTCAACTGCGAGACCGACTTCGTGGCCAAGAACGACGCCTTCATCGCGCTGGCCCAGCAGCTGGTCGAGCACGGTGTGGCCAGCGGCGCGAACAACGCCGAGGAGCTGCTCGCCAGCACCATCGACGGCAAGACCGTGGCTGACCTGATCCAGGAGCAGTCCGCCAAGATCGGCGAGAAGCTGGTGCTCAACCGCTTCGCCAAGCTCGACGGCACCACCGCGGTCTACCTGCACCGCAAGAGCCAGGACCTGCCCCCGGCGGTCGGCGTGCTGGTGCAGTACTCGGGCAAGGCGGACGAGGCCGGCGACGCGGATGCCCGCGGCGTGGCCATGCAGATCGCCGCCATGCGCCCGAAGTACCTGACCCGCGACGAGGTTCCGGCCGAGACCGTCGAGTCGGAGCGGCGCATCGCCGAGCAGACCGCCCGCGAGGAGAACAAGCCCGAGGCGGCGCTGCCGAAGATCGTCGAGGGCCGGGTCAACGCCTTCTTCAAGGACTTCGTCCTGCTGGAGCAGGCGTCGGTCGCCGACAACAAGAAGACGGTGAAGCAGCTGCTGGCCGACGCCGGCATCGAGGTGACCCGCTTCGTGCGGTTCGAGGTCGGCCAGGCCTGAGCCGCCGTACCGGGCGCATGACGCGCCCGGGCGCAGGGAAATCTTCGACGAGGAGGCCGCCGGTGTACGTGACAGGCACCGCGGCCTCCTCGTCACATAGGGTCGGCAGCGGCAGGTACGCGTTACGCGGCGCCCACGAGGTGCGCGACGGAAGGGGCGGGGCGGATGACGCAGGTTGTGAGTGACCGGAGCCTGGCGGCGGATGACCCGACCGCCCCGCCGCCCGGTCGGGCCCGCCGGGTGGTGCTGAAGCTCTCCGGTGAGGTCTTCGGTGGCGGCGCCATCGGTGTCGACCCCGACGTCGTGCAGGCCATCGCCCGGCAGATCGCCACCGTGGTGCGCCGCGGCGTGCAGGTCTCCGTGGTGGTCGGCGGCGGCAACTTCTTCCGCGGCGCCGAACTGCAGAAGCGCGGCATGGACCGGGCGCGCGCCGACTACATGGGCATGCTGGGCACGGTGATGAACTGCCTGGCCCTCCAGGACTTCCTGGAGAAGGAGGGCATCGAGACCCGGGTGCAGAGCGCCATCACCATGGCCCAGGTCGCCGAGCCGTACATCCCGCTGCGGGCGATCCGGCACCTGGAGAAGGGCCGCGTGGTCATCTTCGGCGCGGGCGCCGGGATGCCGTACTTCTCTACCGACACGGTGGCCGCCCAGCGGGCGCTGGAGATCCGCGCCGACGTGGTTCTGATGAGCAAGAACGGCGTGGACGCGGTCTACACCGCCGACCCCCGGGTCGACCCGACGGCGAGCAAGCTCGACTCGATCACCTTCTCCGAGGTGCTGCGCCGCAACCTGCGGGTGGCCGACGCCGCGGCGTTCAGCCTCTGCATGGAGAACGGCCTCCCGATGCTGGTCTTCGGCGCCCAGGGCGACGACACCATCGTCCGTGCCGTCGGCGGTGAGAAGATCGGCACCCTGATCACCGCCTGACCGGTTCCGCCGAGCCGGCAGCGGTCCTCCGACACAGCAGCACCAGCACAGCCCACGACGAGCGACAGAAGGAGGCGAGGAGACCGGTGATCGACGACACCCTCCTCGAGGCAGAGGAGAAGATGGAGCGTGCCATCGAGCACGCCAAAGAGGAGTTCGGCGGGATCCGCACCGGTCGCGCCAACGCCGCGATGTTCTCCCGGATCGTCATCGACTACTACGGCAGCCCGACCCCGCTGCCGCAGATGGCGTCCATCGCCGTGCCCGAGCCGCGCATGGTGATCATCAAGCCGTACGACAACTCGCAGATCAACGCCATGGAGAAGGCGATCCGCGACTCGGACCTCGGGGTCAACCCGAACAACGAGGGCAACCAGCTGCGCATCGTGCTCCCGCAGATGACCGAGGAGCGGCGCCGCGAGATGATCAAGGTCGCCCGGCACAAGGGCGAGGAGGCCAAGGTGGCCGTCCGCAACATCCGCCGCAAGGGCAAGGAAGAGCTGGACCGCCTGGTCAAGGACGGCGAGGTCGGCGAGGACGAGGGCCGGCGCGCGGAGAAGGAGCTGGACGACCTGACCCAGCGCTTCGTCGCCACCGTGGACGAGCTGGTCAAGCACAAGGAGAACGAGCTGCTCGAGGTCTGAGCGCCCGCGCACCTGCCACGGCACCGGTGTGTCGCCACCCGCCACGGGTGGCGGCCCGGTGCCGTCGTCGTGCCGGACGGCGTCCGCCGTGCGAGCGTCCCGGGTGCAGTAGGCTCGGCACGATTCCCGCCCACCACGGGGTGAACAGCGGGGGTCGGCCGGCCGTCGGGCCGGTCAACCGGAACTGCTCGCGGCTGTAGGGGATGGTCTTGGTCTTGCGTCATGTGGTGGCTCCCGTACCGCCTGCCGGTGCGTGATGTCCCACCCCGACCCCTACGGCAACGCCGAGCCGCGCGGCTGGGACCGCCCGGCGTCGCTGCCCTGGCCGGAGACCGACCTGGAGCCCGGCCCCTGGCGCCCGGGCGCCGGTCCCGAGGCGTACGCCCGCCCCGCTGCCGACCCGTACGCCCGACCCGCTGAGCGTCACGACGGGCCGCGCGGTCGCCGGGCGTACGACGGGCCGCCGGCCGAGCGGGGCCGGCGCGAGGAGCCGGCGCCCCGCGGCCCGGGCCACCTGGACGCCGGGCGGGGCCACCGGGACGCGGGCCCCGACGCCTTCCGGCCCGCGGACCGGGACCCGTGGGACCGCGACCCGAGCGACCGGGGCCGGACCGTCGACCCACGGGACCGCGACCCGCGCGACCGGGGCCGGACCGCCGACCCGTGGGAGCACGACCCGCGTGACCGGGGCCGGACCGCCGACCTGCGGGACCGCGACCCGCGCGACCCGGGCCGGACCGTCGACCCGCGGGAGCACGACCCACGGGACCGGGGCCAGACGGCCGACCCACGGGAGCGGTACCACGCCAGCCCGCGGGACCGGGGCCACGACCGGCCCGACGACGAGTACCCGACCGCCCAGATCGCTCCGGTGCGGGACGAACCGACCACCCAGCTCCCGGCGGTGCGCGACGAGCCCGGCCCGGACCCGGAGGCGCCGACGCCCCGCCGGTCGAAGGGCCGGCGGCGGGCCAGCGCGGACCGTCCGCCGACCACCCAGCCGAAGAGTTCCCGGGCCGGCCGCAACCTGCCGGCCGCGATCGGTGTCGGGCTGGCCCTCGGCGCGGCCATCGTGCTGCCGCTCTTCTTCTACCTGCCGGCGTTCCTCGCCGTGATCGCCGCCGCCGTGGCGATCGGCTGCTGGGAGATGGCCCGCGCGGTGCGCCGCAGCGGCGCCCACCCGCCGCTGGTGCCGCTGATGGCCGGTGGCGTGATCACCGTCGGGCTGGCCTGGTTCGCCGGCCCGGACGCGCTCTGCCTCGGCCTGCTGGTCACCGTGCTCGGCACGATGATCTGGCGGTTGGGCGACGGCCCCGGCAACTACCAGCGCGACCTCACCGCGGCCACCCTGATCGCGGTCTACGTGCCATTCCTCGGCGGGTTCGCGGCCATGCTGGCGGCCGCTCCCGACGACGGTCACCTGCGGGTGCTGGTCACCCTGGTCGCCGTGGTGCTCTCCGACACCGGCGGCTACGCGGCGGGCGTGGCCTTCGGCAAGCACCCGATGGCCCCGACGATCAGCCCGAAGAAGTCCTGGGAGGGCTTCGGGGGTTCGGTGACCGCGGCCGCCGCGGGCAGCGCCCTGCTGCTCTGGCTGCTGCTCGACGTGGCCCCCTGGTGGGGCGCGCTGTTCGGGGTGGCGATCTCCGGCGCGGCGGTCCTCGGCGACCTCGCCGAGTCGATGATCAAGCGGGATCTCGGAGTCAAGGACATGAGCAACCTGCTTCCCGGGCACGGCGGCCTCATGGACCGCCTCGACTCGATCCTCTTCGCGGTGCCGACGGCGTACCTGCTGCTGGCGGTCTTCGTGCCGATGGCGGGCTGAGGCGTGAATCACGTGGGTGTCGCCGCCCCGGCCGGCCGGTCGGGACCGATTCGGCACCCACGGACAGGTGCGTCCACCGTTCGGCGTGTCAGACTGGACGCGCCATGACGAGCCTCCCGCTGATCTCCGTAGACCCCGACGCCCGCGGCCGCCGGCCCGCGATGCCACCCCGTCACCTCGCCGACCTGGACCTGCCGGGCCGGCAGGCGCTCGTCACCGAGCTGGGGGAACCGGCCTTCCGCGCCAAGCAGGTCTCGAACCACTACTTCGGCCGTCTGGTCCGCGACCCGGCGCGGATGACCGACCTGCCGGCGGCGACCCGCGAGCGGCTGGCGGGCACGCTGCTGCCCACCCTGCTCACCCCCGTGCGCGAGATGGCCTGCGACGACGGCGCCACCCGCAAGGCGCTCTGGCGGCTGCACGACGGCTCGCTGGTGGAGAGCGTGCTGATGGGCTACCCGGACCGGGTCACCGTCTGCATCTCCAGCCAGGCGGGCTGCGGCATGGCCTGCCCGTTCTGCGCGACCGGCCAGGCCGGGCTCACCCGCAACCTCTCCACCGCCGAGATCGTCGACCAGGCCGTCTATCTGGCCGGGGTGGCCGCATCGGGGGCGGTGGCCGGCTCGCCGCCGCGCCTGTCGCACGTGGTGTTCATGGGCATGGGCGAGCCGCTGGCGAACTACGCGCGGGTGGTGGCGGCGATCCGACGCCTGGTCGCCCCGGCCCCGGAGGGGCTCGGCCTGTCCCAGCGGCACATCACCGTTTCCACGGTCGGCCTCGTTCCTGCCATCCGCCGACTGGCCAGCGAAGACCTCTCAGTGACCCTTGCGTTGTCGCTGCACGCCCCCGATGATGAGCTGCGCGACGAACTCGTGCCGGTCAACCAGCGCTGGAAGGTGTCCGAGGTGCTGGACGCGGCGTGGGACTACGCGGACACGACGGGGCGTCGCGTGTCCATCGAATACGCGATGATCAAGGACGTGAACGACCAGCCGTGGAGAGCCGATCTGCTCGGGCGGCTGCTGGCCGGCAAGCTGGCCCACGTGAACCTGATCCCGCTCAACCCGACTCCGGGCAGCCGCTGGGACGCCAGCCCGAAGCCGGTCGAGCGGGAGTTCGTCCGGCGGTTGCGCGACGCCGGGGTGTCCACGACGGTGCGGGACACCCGGGGTCGCGAGATCGACGGGGCGTGTGGGCAGCTCGCCGCCGCCGAGGACAGGGACAGCGACCCACGCGCCGCAACGGCGTGACGGCGTAGCGGTAGAGACCAGGAGACATAGTGGCGAGTCAGGGTCAGCGTTTCCGGCGTAAGGCGCTCCGCCGGGGATACAAGGTCGACGAGGTCGACGCCTTCCTGGACCGGGTCGAGGCGACACTCTCCGGTCAGCCGGTCGGCGCGCCCGTGGCCTCCCAGGAGGTCCACGACGTCGTCTTCCGGGTCCGCTTCAACGGCTACGACGAGTGGCAGGTCGACCTGCACCTCGACCGGGTCGAGCGGCAGCTCGCCGAGCTGGAGGAGCGCGGAGGCGCCCCCGGCGGGCGCGGTGGCGACCCCCGGATGGCTGACCGGCTCGGCCCGCCGATGCGTGACGACCGTGGCCTCTCGCCCGTGCCGCAGCCCCCGATGCCGCCCCGGCCGATGCCCGCGCAGGCCGGCCCGCCCGCCGACCGCTACGGCAACCGCTACGACGAGCCGACCGGCGCCTTCGCCGGTGGCTACGACGGACCGCGCGGCGGCTACGACGCGCCGCGGGGCCCGGGTGGCCCCGGCCCGATGGGTCCGGGCGCCCCGATGGGTCACGGTGGCCCGCCCGCCCGCGGCCTGCCTCCCGGCCCGGGTGGCTACGGCCAGGACGGAGGCTTTGACGGCTTCGAGGCCGGCCGGCACGGCCGCGCCGACATGACCGCCGAGATCCGGATGCCCGAGCGGGACCTGCGTGACCTGCGCGGTCGCGGCCCGGCCGGCCCGCCGCCGGTGCCGCAGCAGGGCTACGGCCCGGACCAGGGCTACGGTGGCCCCGACCAGGGCTACGGTGGCCCGGACCAGGGCTACGGTGGCCCGGACCAGGGCTACGGCGGCGGCCCGGGGATGTCCGGCCCGCCGATGGCCGGTCCGCCCATGGTGGGTCCGCCCATGGCCGGCCCGCCCGGCAGCGACCTCTACCGGGTCGACCAGATCCGCCGCAGCTTCCAGGTGCGCCGGTTCGGCAGCGGGTACGACCCGGACCAGGTCGACCGGTTCTTCGAGACCCTGCTCGGCGGCATGCAGGGCCGCAACCCGATGCCGGTGAACCCGAAGGACCTGGACACCCTGCGCTTCGGGCTGGTGCCCGGCGGCTACTTCGAGGCCGAGGTCGACGCCGCGCTCAAGGACGTGCAGGACATCCTGCTCGGCCGCTGAGCCTCCGCACGACGAGCAAAGGGCCCGCCCCGATCGGGGGGCGGGCCCTTCTTCGTGCCGGTCGAGCGCGTGCCGGTCAGGACCGCAGGCCGTTGCGGCGCAGCACCGCGTCGCCGATGACGATGGCCAGCAGCAGCGCCGCGAGCCCGAACAGCCAGATGTTCTCCACGTTGCCCTCGTGGTTGCCGCAGAGCGCCATGACCACCAACACCACCGCCGAGAGCACCGCGCCGATCCGCCCCGACTTGCGGTGCCCCGGCCGGTGCTGGTCGGGCGCGGTTACCGGCTCACTTCCTGCCACTGTCGGTCCTTCCCTCGCGATCGGATCTCCGGTTAGTCTGGCACGCCCCGTGGCGGCCCCGGTGCGGGGTCCGACCTGATCGGGCCGCCCGGATCTCCGGACCTGCCCGGCGGCCCGGGCCGTTGGACCCGCCCGAGCGGGGCGGAAGGTCACTACCGGCGTCGCGGAACGCCGACCACACTGCCTCCGGTAGCGTCTTGACGTACGCCTGATGCCTTTTTGAGGGGGACTACGGTGCGAGTGACCGGTACGGGCCATGCCAGCATGCGGATCGACACGGCCGCGGGCAGCATCCTGTGCGACCCGTGGGTCAACCCCGCCTACTTCGCCTCCTGGTTCCCCTTCCCGGACAACTCCCAGCTCGACTGGGCGGCCCTCGGCCAGTGCGACTACCTCTACGTGTCGCACCTGCACCGGGACCACTTCGACGCCAAGCACCTGCGCGACCACATCTCCAAGGACGCCACGGTCCTGCTGCCCGAGTTCCCCACCTCGGAGATGGAGGACGAGCTGCGGGAGCTGGGCTTCACCAAGTTCCTCAAGGCCCCGAACGAGCAGGTCGTGGAGCTGCCCGGCGGCCTGAAGATCATGATCCAGGCGCTGACCAGCCCGACCGACGGCCCGATCGGCGACTCGTCGCTCTGGGTCGAGTACGACGGGGTCCGGCTGCTCAATCAGAACGACGCCCGCCCGGCCGACCTGACCGTCTTCGCCGAGCTGGGCCACGTGCACGCCCACCTGCTCCAGTTCTCCGGCGCGATCTGGTACCCGATGGTCTACGAGCTGCCGCAGGCGGCGAAGACCGCGTTCGGCAAGCAGAAGCGGGAGCGGCAGTTCGACCGCACCTGGCGCTACATCGACGACCTGAAGGCCGACCACGTCTTCCCGATCGCCGGCCCGCCGTGCTTCCTCGACGACGAGCTGTTCCAGTTCAACGACGTCTTCGGCGACGAGGGCAACATCTTCCCCGACCAGTCGGTGTTCCTGTCCGAGTACGCGAAGGTCGGCGGCAGCAACGGCATCGTCCTGCTGCCGGGCAGCGTCGCCGAGGTGACCACCGAGGGCGCGACCACCACCCACCCGGTGCCGGTCGAGGAGTTCTTCGCGAACAAGCGGGCCCACCTGGACGAGATGCGGGAGCGCAAGCGCCCGATCATCGAGGCGGAGAAGGCGTCCTGGCGGCACCCCGAGGTGGACGTGCTGGGCGAGATGAAGCGCCGGATCGAGCCGCTGCTGGACGAGTCGATCTACCTGGCCAAGGGCGTGGGCGGCCCGGTCCGCTTCGACCTGGTCGGCTACGACGGTGAGAGCGTCGAGTCGATCGTGGTGGACTTCCCGGGCAAGGAGGTCCGGCCGTACGCGGACGAGAAGGTCCGCTACCGGTTCCGCACCGAGCGGGCGCTGATCGAGCACCTGCTGCACATCGGCGAGGTCGACTGGGTCAACTCGCTCTTCCTCTCCTGCCGGTTCTCGGCGGCCCGGATCGGCCAGTACAACGAGTTCGTCTACGCGTTCTTCAAGTGCCTCTCCGAGGAGCGCCTCCAGTACGCCGAGGGCTGGTACGACGAGCACGAGCGGGCCGTCGACGCCGAGGACATCACCCTCGACGGCTGGGTGGTGCAGCGCCGCTGCCCGCACCTCAAGGCGGACCTGAGCCGCTTCGGCATCGTCGACGGCGACCAGCTCACCTGCCAGCTCCACGGGTGGCGGTTCGACCTGTCCAGCGGCCGCTGCCTGACCAGCGTCGGCCACAAGATCCGCGCCCACCGTGCCGACGCGGAGACCCCCGCCCCCGCGGGCGAGGCGATCAGCTGAGTTTCCCCCCGCCCGCCGCCCCCGCCGGGTGACCATCAGTCGGGAAGGGGGCGGCGTGGCGGACAGCGCGGGCAGGAGCGGTTACCGGTTCGTGCGCGACCGGGAGATGAGCCGGGACGCCTCCCGGGTGGAGACGTTCAGCGACGGCGTCTTCGCCGTCGCGCTGACGGTGATGGCCGTCGAACTGCTGCAGAACGGTCCGGCCCGGGATCCCGGGCGAGAGCTTCCCGACGCCCTCCTCCACGCCTGGCCGACCTACCTGGCCTACGTGATCACCTTCGGGATCACCGGCCAGATCTGGCTCGGCCACCACAACATGTGGCGGTACGTGGTCCGGGTCGACCAGGTGCTGCTCATGTTCAACCTGCTCGTGCTGCTCTTCGTGGCGGCGATCCCGTTCACCGCCGACCTGCTGTCGGACAACCTGCGCCGCGGCGAGACCGAGCAGCAACTGACCGCCGCCCTCTACCTCGGCACGGTGCTGGGCGAGTCGCTCTTCTTCAACCTGAGCTGGTGGTGGGCACGCCGGCACCGGCTGCTCCACCCCGACCTGGACCCGCAACTGGCCCGGGCGGTCTCGCGGCGGCTGGTGGTGCGCCCGCTGCTCTACACCCTCGCCTTCGCCTTCGTCTTCGTCGACCCGATCCTCAGCCTGCTCCTCTACCTGCTGCTGCTCGTCGGCCTGTCCCTCGTCCGCCGCCCCGGCGACCTGCCCCGCTCCGCCGAGGCCGGCGGTGCGGTCAGCGACCGAGGTCACTGAGGATGCGCTGGGCGGCGTTGTGCCCGGCCGCGCCGATCACGCTGCCGGCCGGGTGGCAGCCGGCGCTGCCCGCGTAGACACCCTCGATCCCGGTGGCGTAGGGCATCCGGTCGGTGAACGAGACGGTGTTGTCGACGTGGTGGATGTGGCCGCCGGTGATGCCGAAGTGCGCCTCGATGCCCGGCGGGGGCAGCGGCACCGCGTCGGCGATCAGGTCGCGGGTGCCCGGGGCGTACCGCTCGCAGATGTCGATGAGCCGGTCGACGTAGCCGGGCAGCGCGGCGTCCCAGGTGGTGCCGGCCAGCTCGTAGGGGACCGACTGGACGAAGAGCGCCGACGAGTGGTGCCCGGCGCCGTCGGAGAGCGACGGGTCGACCGTGGTGTGCAGGTACCACTCGATGGTCGGCTCCTCGGGCAGCCGCCCGGCCTGGACGTCCGCCCACATGGCGCGCAGCGCGGCCATCGGCGGCTCGCCGCCGGCGCCGACCAGCGAGGCCGAGCCGGGGAGCAGGTGGATGGTGGAGCCGAACGGGCTCGGCGCGTCCGCAGGCAGGCAGGAGAAGCGGGGCAGGCCGGTCAGTGCCAGGTTGAGCTTGAGTGTGGTGCCGGGCCGGCGGACCGCCGCCATCCGCGCGCCCAGCTCCGCCGGGAGCGCGCCGTCGGGCAGCAGGTCCATCAGCCGGTACGGGTCGCAGGCCCCGAGCACCACGGAGGCGGCCACCTCCCGCCCGTCGGCCAGCACCACCCCGGCCGCCGCGCCGCCGTCCAGCGTGACGGCGGTGACCGGCGCGCCGGTCACGATGCGGGCGCCGGCCGCGCGGGCGGCGTCGGCGAAGGTCCGGGACACCGTGCCCATGCCGCCCTCGGCGATCATCCAGGTGCCGCCCGAGCCGGGCAGCCGGCACATGTTGTGCACCAGGAAGTTGTGGCCGGTGCCCGGGTCGTCCGGGCCGGCGTTCAGGCCGGAGAGGCCGTCGGTGACCGCGTACATGCTGACCAGCAGTTCGGAGCGGAAGTCGAAGCGGGCCAGGTAGTCGGCGACCGAGCCGCGGACCAGGTCGACGAAGACCTGCCGGAGGGCGGGCCGGACGAGGCGCTCGGCGGTCTCCTCCACCGGCAGCGGCTCGGCCAGCCAGGCGGGCGCCAGGTCCTCGCGGAGCTGGGCCAGTTCGGCCTGGAGGGCGTCGTCGGCGGCCGCGTCCTCGGGGGAGAACATCTCCGCGACCTGCCGCCGGGAGGATGCGGCGTCGCTGCCGAACAGCAGGTACGGGCTGCCGAGCCCGCCCGGGGTGGGCAGGAAGTAGTGCGGGTCGCGGCGCAGCACCGGGATCGTCACGTCGAGGGTGGCGAGCAGTTCCGGCGGCATCAGCCCGAGCAGGTACGACCCGGTGGAGTGCCGCAGCCCGGGCACCTTGGGGAACGGGTTCTCGGTGCGGGTCGCGCCGCCGATCACCTCGGCCGCCTCCAGCACCAGCACGTCGAGGCCGGCGCGGGCCAGCAGGATCGCCGAGACCAGACCGTTGTGCCCGGAGCCGACCACGACGACGTCGGCGCGGGACGGCAGCTCACTCGCATCGCTCATGCCCGGGCAGCCTAGTGGCGGGAGGCCCGGTCGGGGGAGGGGTCGGCGAGAGCGGAGCCGCGAGAACCCGGGTCACCTTTCTGCGCGATGATTACCCGCGTCGGCCGGTGAGGGGGCATGGCGATGTTCTCCTGGTGGGGGCGCGTGGTCGTACGGGCGCGCTGGGCGGTGCTGGCCGCCGCCGCGGCACTCGTGGTGCTCGGCGCGACCTGGGGCGCCGGCGTCTTCGGCGAGCTGACCGGCGGCGGCTTCGACGACCCGGCCAGCGAGTCCAGCCGGACCGCCCAACGGATCACCGCCGAGCTGGGCCGGCAGGGCGCCGACGTGATCGTGCTCTGGTCCAGCGACACCCTGACCGTCGACCAGCCCGCCTTCCGCGACCCGGTCACCCGCACGGTCGCGGGGCTGCGCGGGCGCTCCGCCGTGACCGGCGTGACCACCTGGTACGACAGCCCCGCCCCGGCCCTGGTCGCCACCGACCGCCGGGCCACGTACGCGCTGATCCGGCTGGCCGGCGCCGACGACGACGCGCGGGCGGCGCAGTTCGAGGCGCTGCGGCCCGCGCTGGACGCGCCCGGCCTGCGCACCGAGGTCGGCGGCACGGTCCCCTTCCAGCAGTTCGCCACCACCCAGACCACCGAGGACATCACCCGCGCCGAGACGCTCTCCATGCCGGTGCTGCTGGTGCTCCTCGTGCTGATCTTCGGCGGGCTGGTCGCCGCCACCACCCCGCTGCTGATCGGCGGCCTGGCCATCCTCGGCGCCTTCGTCGCGGTCCGCCTGGTCAACCTGGTCACCGACGTGTCGATCTTCGCGATCAACATCATCACGCTGATCGGCCTCGGCATGGCCGTCGACTACGCCCTCTTCGTGGTCAGCCGCTTCCGTGAGGAACTGGGCGCCGGGCACGACACCGGCACGGCGATCCGCCGCACCATGGCCACCGCCGGCCGCACCGTGCTGGTCTCCGGCCTCACCGTGGCGCTCGCCCTGGCCAGCCTGCTGATCTTCCCGCAGGCGTTCCTGCGCTCGATGGGACTCGGCGGGGTGGCCGCCGTGCTGGTCGCCATGCTGGCCGCGCTCACCGTCCTGCCGGCCCTGCTCGCGGTGCTCGGCCACCGGATCGACGCGGTGCGCGTACCCCTGCCATGGCGGCGTCGGGCCGCGGGCGCGGGGCCGGCGGCGGCCGGGGCGGGCGGCGCCTGGGCCCGGATCGCGCGCAGCGTGATGCGTCGCCCGGTGCGCTACCTGGTCGGGGTCGCGGTGCTGCTCGCCGTGCTGGCCACCCCGTTCCTGCGGATCACCTTCGGCGGCTTCGACGAGCGGGTGCTGCCGGCCGGCGCCGCGCCCCGGGTGGTCGCCGAGCGGATCGCCGGCGAGTTTCCCGGCGGCCAGGTCGCCCCGATCGACGTGCTGGTCTCCGGCGCCCCGGCGGACGCGGCGCGCGGGCTCGCCGACCGGATCACCGCGCTCCCCGGCGTGACCGGCGTGCAGGTGGCCGCCCAGCGCGGGGAGAGCACGCTGCTGTCGGTGAGCTACCCGGGGGAGCCGACCGGCGACGCCGCCCAGCGGGTGGTCCGCGACGTGCGCGGGCTGCCCGCTCCGGCCGGCGCCGAGGTGCTGGTCGGTGGCCGGCCCGGCGCCGACCGGGACCTGCTGGACAGCCTCGGCGAGCGGCTGCCCTGGATGGCCCTGCTGATGGCCGGCGCCACCCTGCTCCTGCTCTTCCTCGCGTTCGGTTCGGTGGTGCTGCCGGTCAAGGCGGTGCTCATGAACCTGGTCTCGATCGGCGCCTCGTTCGGCGTCATGGTGTGGATCTTCCAGGACGGCCACCTCGCCGGCCCGCTCGGCTTCACCCCGACCGGGTTCATCGAGCCGAGCAATCCCATCCTGATGCTCGCGGTGCTGTTCGGGCTGGCCACCGACTACGAGGTGTTCCTGCTCAGCCGGGTCCGCGAGGAGTGGGACCGGACCGGGGACAACACCGGCGCGGTGGCGGCCGGCCTCCAGCACACGGGCCGGATCATCACGGCCGCGGCGCTGCTGCTGATCATCGTGGTGGCCGGCTTCACCACCGGCGGCATGTCCTACATCAAGCTCATCGGCGTCGGCATGATCGTGGGCATCGTCGTCGACGCCACGCTGGTCCGCGCCCTGCTCGTGCCGGCCACCATGCGCCTGCTCGGACGCTGGAACTGGTGGGCGCCCGGCCCCCTGGCCCGCGTCCACCGCCGCTACGGCATCCGGGAGACCGACGCCGGCGATCAGGCGCGGGCCGCCGCCCGGGTGGCCCGCCAGCGGGACAGCGCCAGGGTGGCCGAGTAGCCGGCCAGCACGATCACGTGGAACAGGTAGAGCCACAGCAGCACCGCGACTCCGCCGCCGATCTCGTCGAACCCGCCGAACGGCGCCCCCAGGTCCAGCGGCAGCGAGCAGAACAGCACGAAGCCGTGCAGGAAGCCGGACAGGTTGGCCGCCGTGAACGAGCCCAGGGCCACCGTGGCGAGCCAGTCCGGCGCGGCCGGCCCGACCACCCGGAACACCCAGATTAGCACCGGGGTGAGCACCAGCCAGGTGGCCAGGAACGAGAGCACCACACCGAGCGCGCCGAGCCAGCCGCCCTGCTTCACCAGGTGCGTGGTGAGCGGCAGCGCCATGAGCACGGCCAGCAGCAGCGCCGGGGCCGGCGCGAGCAGTGGGAGCAGCAGCAGGCGCCCCCGCCAGCCGACCAGGGTCCCGGCCCGGCCGGGCGGGGTGGCGACCGAGACGAACGCCCGGCGCAGCCCCTCGCCGTAGAGCGAGGCCGGCAGCAGCGAGGCCAGCGCCAGCAGCGGGGTCAACCCCAACCCTGCCTCCACCAGCGCGGCCACCGCCCGGTCGGCGCCGATGTCGGTGGGCAGGGTGTCGATGGCGTACGCGGTGAGCCGGCGCACCCGGCCGTCCCCGGCCACCAGCCCGGCGAGCCAGATCGCCAGCAGCGCCACCGGCACCACGGCGATCGCGCCGTAGAACGTGATCGCGGCGGCGTGCAGCGAGAGGTCCCGCCCGCGTACCGGCCGGAACGCCGTGCCGGTGATCCGTTTCGTCGCCTGCCACCGCTCACCCATCGCCATCCCGTTCCCCGTGGGGCGGGCGGGCACGCATTACGATCCGGCGTGTGATCACCTCGACCGAGCGGCTGGTGGTCCGGGACTGGACGGAGTCGCCGGACGACCTGGACCGGATCTACGACATCTACTCCCGCGACGAGGTGATGCGCTGGCTGGGCGGCGGCGCGGGGCGGATGACCGACCCGGCCGAGGCGCGCGAGCGGGTGCACGCCTGGCGCGAGCGCTACGCCCCGTACGCCGGCCGCTGGGGGCTCTGGGCCATCGAACCGCGCGGGGCCGGCCGGGCGGTCGGCAGCGTCCTGCTCAAGCCGCTGCCCGGGCGGGACGGGGTCACGCCCACCGACGACATCGAGGTCGGCTGGCACCTGCACCCCGACGCCCAGGGGCACGGCTACGCCACCGAGGCGGCCCGGGCCGTGCTGGACCGCGAGTTCGCCACCGGCACCCCGCAGGTCTACGCGGTGGTGATGGCCGGCAACGAGCCGTCGATGGCGGTGGCCCGCCGGCTCGGCATGACCCACCTCGGCACCCGCACCGACTGGTACGGCGGCGCGGAACTGGAAACCTTCGCCCTGAGCCGCCCGGCGTAGCCGTCCGGCCGTATCGTCTCCGCTCGTGTTGATCACCTTCACGGCGCAGCCGAACCGGAAGCTGTTCGGCGTCGCGCTGCGCCGGGCCTTCCGCCGGACCCTCCTCGTCTACTGGCTCGGCGCCCTCGTGATGGCGCTGCTGGCCCTCCTGGCCTGGTCCGGGGGTGACACCGCCGGCGTGGTGGTCGCGAGTGCCGCCGCCGTCGCGCTCGCGCTGGTCGCCTGGTGGGCCGGCCGCCGGACGGTCAGCATCAACTGGAAGCTCTACGGCCGCCCCATCGTCTGGTCCGTCGGCGACGAGGGGGTGCGCTACGACGGCGAGCTGATGGACTGCCTGGTCCGCTGGCCCGCCGTGGAACGGGTCGAGCCCGTCCCGTACCACCTGATCTTCCGGATCGGCCGGCACCAGGTGCTCCCCGCCCGGGTCGACGGGCTGGGGGCGGAGCAACGCGACGAACTGCTCGCCTTCCTGCACGCCCGGGGCCTGCTCGGCCAGCCGGCGCAGGAGGCCGCCGGTCGCCTCGCCCCCGGCCGGTAGGGCGTGCCGGATCTTGGCGACCTACCGTCAACAGCGAACGGCAAGTCGTCAAGATCTCCCGCTGCCCCCACCGCCGAGGAGGCGCCGGGCGCGGGGGAGTGAGGCTCCCAGCGGGCCTTCAGGAGGGCTGGGGAAGAATGGGCGCGTGACGTCTCCCCGCGCCCTCGTCCTGCTCGGCTCGACCGGATCGATCGGCACTCAGGCCATCGACATCGTCCGGCGCAACCCGGACCGGTTCCGGGTGGTGGCCCTCGGCGCCGGCGGCGGCAACGTGGAACTGCTCGCGGCGCAGGCGCTGGAGCTGGGCGTGGAGGCGGTCGGGGTGGCCCGGGCGTCGGCCGCCCAGGATCTCCAGCTCGCGTTCTACGCCGAGGCGAGCCGGCGCGGCTGGGCCACCGGCGACTTCCGGCTGCCCAAGATCGTGGCCGGGCCGGACGCGATGACCGAGCTGGCCGGGTGGCCCTGCGACGTGGTGCTCAACGGGGTGGTCGGGTCGCTGGGGCTCGCGCCGACGCTGGCGGCGCTGCGCGCCGGGCGTACCCTCGCGCTCGCCAACAAGGAGTCGCTGGTGGCCGGCGGGCCGCTGGTCAAGGCTGCGGTGACGCGGCCGGGGCAGATCGTTCCCGTCGACAGCGAGCACTCGGCGCTGGCGCAGTGCCTGCGCGGCGGCACCCGCGGTGAGGTACGCCGGCTCGTGGTGACCGCCAGCGGCGGACCGTTCCGGGGCCGGCGGCGCGACGAGTTGACCGAGGTCACGCCGGAGCAGGCGCTGGCGCACCCGACCTGGACCATGGGGCCGGTCGTGACGATCAACTCCGCCACCATGGTCAACAAGGCCCTGGAAGTGATCGAGGCGCACGAGCTGTTCGACGTGCCCTACGCCGACATCGAGGTCATGGTCCACCCGCAGTCGGTGATCCACTCGATGGTCGAGTTCACCGACGGCTCCACGCTCGCCCAGGCCAGCCCGCCGGACATGCGGCTGCCCATCGCACTCGGCCTCGGCTGGCCGGACCGGGTGCCCGGCGCCGCCGCCGCGGTCGACTGGACGAAGGCCCACAGCTGGGAGTTCTTCCCCCTCGACGATGCCGCCTTCCCGGCGGTCGCCCTGGCCAAGGCGGCCGGCGCGGCCGGGCGCTGCCGGCCGGCGATCTACAACGCGGCGAACGAGGAGTGCGTGGCGGCGTTCGTGGCCGGCCGGCTGCCCTTCCTCGGCGTCGTCGACACCCTGGAACGGGTGTTGGAGGACGCTCCGGACTTCGACGAACCAGGTACCGTCGAGGACGTGCTCGCCGCCGAGTCGTGGGCACGGGGGCACGCCCAGGCGATCATCGCCGGGTCGCTGGAAGGAGCCTGATGGTTTACCTGCTCGGGGTGGTGCTCTTCGCCCTGGCGATCCTCATCTCGGTGAGCCTTCACGAGGCGGGGCACATGCTCACCGCCAAGGCGTTCGGGATGAAGGTCACCCGCTACTTCGTCGGCTTCGGCCCGACGCTCTGGTCGTTCAAGCGGGGCGAGACCGAGTACGGCGTCAAGGGCATCCCGCTCGGCGGCTTCTGCAAGATCGTCGGGATGACCCCGCAGGACGACGACGTCGAACCGGGGGACGAGAAGCGCGCCATGTGGCGCTACCCGGTGTGGAAGCGGACGATCGTGATGTCCGCCGGCTCCATCACCCATTTCGCCCTGGCCCTGGTGACCCTCTGGATCATCGCGGTCTCCGCCGGCCTGCCCAACCCGGACTTCCCGAACACCGAGGACGGCTTCAAGGCCGAGCCGGCCGTGATCGCCCTGGCCCCGTGCGTGGTGGTCGAGAACGCCGCTCGGGGCTGCCAGGCCGACGATCCGGCCAGCCCCGCCGCGAAGGCCCAGCTCCAGGACGGCGACCGGATCACCGCGGTCAACGGCAAGCCGGTCTCCACCTGGGGCGACATGCTGGACGTGGTCCGCGCGACCCCGCCCGGCGCGGCCACCGTCGACTACCTCCGGGACGGCAAGCCGGCGACCGCCACCGTCGACCTGGCCGCCGTGCAGCGCCCGCCGCTGGGCGACCCCAAGGGCGCCACCTCGGCGGTCTCCGCCCTCGGCGTCGCGCTGCAGCCGAGCACCCCCACCCGGGTCCAGTACGGTCCGGCCGCCGCGTTCGGCGCGACCGCCGACTTCACCGGCAACATGGCGGTGCAGACCCTGCACGCCATGCAGCGGATCCCGCAGAAGGTCCCCGCCCTGTGGACCGCGGTCACCGGCGGCGAGCGGGACGTGGACACCCCGATCAGCGTGGTCGGCGCCAGCCGGCTCGGCGGCGAGGCCGTGGAGAACAACGCCTGGCTGGTGTTCTTCATGCTCTTCGTCTCGCTGAACTTCTTCATCGGCGTGTTCAACCTGCTGCCGCTGCTGCCGCTGGACGGCGGCCACATCGCCATCGCCTGGTTCGAGCGGGCCCGCTCCTGGCTCTACGCCCGGATCGGCCGGGCCGACCCCGGCCGCGTGGACTACCTCAAGCTCATGCCCATCACGTACGCGGTGATCCTCATCGGTGGCGCCTTCACGCTGCTGACCGTCACCGCGGACGTCGTCAACCCGATCACGCTCTTCTCAAGGTGAGTGCCTGAAGTGACCGCTGTCAGTCTCGGTATGCCCCCCGTACCGCCGCCGCCGCTCGCCCCGCGCCGGGCCAGCCGCCAGATCATGGTCGGCTCGGTGCCGGTCGGTGGGGGCGCGCCGGTCTCGGTGCAGTCCATGACCACCACCCTGACCGCCGACGTGAACGCCACGCTCCAGCAGATCGCCGAGCTGACCGCGTCCGGGTGCCAGATCGTCCGGGTGGCCGTGCCCTCCCAGGACGACGTCGAGGCGCTGCCCGCGATCGCGAAGAAGTCGCAGATCCCGGTGATCGCCGACATCCACTTCCAGCCCAAGTACGTCTTCGCGGCGATCGACGCGGGCTGCGCCGCGGTGCGCGTGAACCCGGGCAACATCCGCCAGTTCGACGACAAGGTCAAGGAGATCGCGAAGGCGGCCGGTGACGCGGGCGTGCCGATCCGGATCGGCGTGAACGCCGGCTCGCTGGACAAGCGCCTCCTCGCGAAGTACGGCAAGGCCACCGCCGAGGCGCTGGTCGAGTCGGCGCTCTGGGAGTGCTCGCTGTTCGAGGAGCACGGCTTCCGCGACATCAAGATCTCGGTCAAGCACAACGACCCGGTGGTGATGATCCGGGCCTACCGGCAGCTCGCCGAGAAGTGCGACTACCCGCTGCACCTGGGCGTGACCGAGGCCGGCCCGGCGTTCCAGGGCACCATCAAGTCCGCGGTGGCGTTCGGCGCGCTGCTGGCCGAGGGGATCGGCGACACCATCCGGGTCTCGCTGTCCGCCCCGCCGGTCGAGGAGATCAAGGTCGGCACCGCGATCCTGGAGTCGCTGGGCCTGCGCGAGCGGGGCCTGGAGATCGTCTCCTGCCCGTCCTGCGGCCGGGCCCAGGTCGACGTCTACAAGCTGGCCGAGGAGGTCACGGCCGGCCTGGAGGGGCTGCCGGTGCCGCTGCGCGTGGCCGTCATGGGCTGCGTGGTGAACGGCCCGGGCGAGGCCCGCGAGGCCGACCTCGGTGTCGCCTCCGGCAACGGCAAGGGCCAGATCTTCGTCAAGGGCCAGGTCGTCAAGACCGTGCCCGAGAGCCAGATCGTGGAGACGCTGATCGAGGAGGCGTTGCGCATCGCCGACGAGATGGGCGCCGAGATCCCCGAGGAGCTGCGCGGCCTGGTGCCGGGCGGCGCCACGGTCACCGTGCACTGACGCACCGATCCACCGACGACGTGCGGCCGTCCCCACCGAGGGGCGGCCGCACGCGCCGTTTCAGGCCCGCGCCGCCCGCCGGGGCACGGCGGCGAACTCGGAGAGGGTGAACCAGCGGGGGAGGGCCCGGCGCAGCGCCTCCGGGCCCGTCACGGTGACCGTCCCACCGCGCAGCGCCGCCGGCCAGTCCAGGTCGCCCAGCCAGACCTGCACCAGGGCGCGCAGGCTGGCGTCGACCGTCAGGGCCACCTCGTGGCCGGGGTCCACGTCGCAGACGTCGGTCTCCCCGGTCCGGATGACGAGCCACCAGTCCCGCAGGTCGGCCGGGACGTCGCGGAAGCGGAACCGGACGACGGTGCGCCCGGCCGGGACCACGCTGTGGTCGACGTGCCGGTGCATGTCCCAGAGCAGCAGCTTCGGGTCCAGGTCGGCGTCGCCCAGCTCACCGATCCAGCGGACCCCCCACGCGCCCAGCGCCTCGAGCACCGGCCGCAGCTCCCGCCCGGCCTGGGTCGGCACGTAGCGCACGTCGGTGCCGTCCACGTGCCGCTCGACGACGCCGGCCCGGACGAGCTGGTGCAGCCGGCGGGACAGCAGGGTGGGCGACATCCGCGGCAGGCCGCGACGCAGCTCGTTGAAGCGCTCGGAGCCGCTCACCAGCTCCCGTACGACGAGCAGCGTCCACCGCTCGTCGAGCAGCTCCATGGCCTTCGCGACGGGGCAGAACTGGTGGTAGGAGGCCCCCATGCGCGGCACGCTACGCCGCCGGGGCGGGGCGGGCCAGGAACCTGTCGGGACCGGTACACATCTCGTACTAGGGCGTCGACCGCCCGCTGCCTAGCGTCCGGACCAGGAACGACGCAGAGGAGCAGTCATGATCGAACAGGTGGACGCGGACCGTGCCGTGAAGGCCGGGCACCGGCGGATGTGGGCGCTCGGCAGCTACGCCGCGGTCGCCGCGGAGGTCATCCCCGAGCTGGGCACGACACTGGTCCGGGCCGCGGGGGTCGGGCCCGGCGACCGGGTGCTGGACGTCGCCGCCGGGACGGGGAACGCGGCCATCCCGGCGGCGCTGGCCGGTGCCCGCGTGGTGGCCAGCGACCTGACCCCGGAGCTGCTGGAGATCGGGCGGGCGCTCGCCGCGGAGCGCGGCGCGGATCTGGAGTGGCAGGAGGCCGACGCCGAGGCGCTCCCGTACGCCGACGGGGAGTTCGACCGGGTGCTGTCCTGTGTGGGGGTGATGTTCGCGCCCCGGCACCGGGCCGCCGCCGGCGAACTGGTGCGGGTGTGCCGGCCGGGCGGCACGATCGCCCTGGCCAGCTGGACGCCGGAGGGGTTCATCGGGCAGATGTTCGCCGTGATGAAGCCGTACGCGCCGCCACCGCCGCCCGGCGCGCAGCCGCCCCCGCTCTGGGGCGACGAGGAGCACGTCCGTGTCCTGCTCGGTGACGGGGTCACCGACCTCGCGCCGCGCCGTGAGGTGATCACTGTGGACCGGTTCGCCTCCCCGGAGGAGTTCCGCGACTACTTCAAGGCCCACTACGGGCCGACGATCGCGGCCTACCGGGCCAACGCCGCGGACCCCGAGCGGGTCGCCGCGCTCGACGGCGACCTCGCGGACCTGGCCCGGCGGCACCTCGACGCCGGGGTGATGCGCTGGGAGTACCTGCTGGTCACCACCCGCCGGCGCGGCTGACGGGCGGCGCCGGCCGGGGTGGCGGTCCCGTGCCCACCCCGGCCGGCGTGCGGCGGTCCCGTGCCCACCCCGGCCGGCGTGCGGCGGCTCACTCGGATTCGGCGAGGATCGCGTACAGCTTGCGCCGGGTCTCGTCGAGCACCTGGGCGGCACGGGCCCGCTGGTCGTCGGTGCCGGTCATCATGACCTGCCGCAGCGCGTTCATGGCCTGCGCGCCGGCGTCGCGGATGTCGTGCCAGCTGTTCACGGTCTGCTCGGCGAACTCGCCCCACGGCGGGGTCTGGGCCGCCTCGGCGGCCTCGGCCTGCCCCTGCTCGGTGAGCGCGAACCGCTTGCGGCCGCCGTCGGAGTCGGCGGCGGCCGCGATGACCCCCTCGTCCTCCAGCAGTTGCAGGGTCGGGTAGATCGAGCCGGGGCTGGGCCGCCAGGCCCCGCCGGTCCGGGAGTCGATCTCCTGGATCATCTCGTAGCCGTGCATGGGCCGCTCGGTGAGCAGGGCCAGCACGGCTCCGCGCACGTTGGGCCGGCGGCCGCGCCCTCGGCCCCGCCCGCCCCGGCCGTGGCCGTGACCGTGAGGTCCGGGCGGGAACGGCGGCGGTCCCGGGGGTACGGGCGGGAAGCCGAAGCCCCGCATCCGCATCTCGTCGTGCACGGCGTGCATCCGTCGGTGGAAACCCATCGGGCTCTCCTTCTGTCGGTCTATCACTGATGCATCAACGATATATCGGCAATGCATCGCCGACAAGTCAATATGTGGGATGGATCCACAAACCGTACGTACGTCTTGCTAGGGTGTCGGTGTGCGCCTGCTTCCCGAACCGGGCCCGTCCCGGACCCTCGCCCTGTCCACGCTCATCAACACCGTGGGCCGGGGCACCTGGCTCGCCGCCAGCGCGCTCTTCCTCACCCGCTCGGTCGGCCTCTCGGTGGCGCAGGTCGGCCTCGGCCTCACCATCACCGCGCTCGTGAGCCTGGTGACCAGCGCACCCATGGGCTACCTGGCGGACCGGCTCGGCCCGCGGGGGCTCCAGATCGCCGCGCTGCTCGCCTCGGCCGGCTTCACCGCCGCCCTGGTGGCCGTGCGCTCCTTCGCCGGGTTCCTGGTGGTCGGGGTGCTCATGGCGGTCGCCGACTCGGCGACCCGGGGCGCCCGGGGCGCGCTGATCGCCGGTGCGGTGCCGCCGGACCAGCGGGTGCGCACCCGCGCCTACCTGCGCGCGGTCACCAACGTCGGCATCTCGGTGGGCACCGTGCTGGCCGGCTTCGGCCTGGCGGCCGACACCCGGACCGCGTACGTGTCGCTGATCCTGCTCGACTGCGCCACCTACCTGGTGGCCGCGGCGGTGCTGCTCAAGCTGCCGCCCGTGCCGCCGGTGCCCGCGCCCACCCACGGGCCGCGCCTGATCGCCCTGCGGGACCGGCCGTTCCTCGCCTTCACGGTGCTCGACGGGCTGATGTCGATGCACTTCAGCCTCATCAACATCGCCCTGCCGCTGTGGATCGCCGGGCACACCACCGCACCACGCTGGCTCATCTCCGCCTGCCTGCTGGTCAACACCGTGGTGGTGGTGCTCTTCCAGGTCCGCGCCTCGCGGGGCACCGAGGACCTCACCGGGGCCGGTCGGGCGGCGCGCCGGGCCGGGGCGGTGATCGCGGTCGCGTGCGCGCTCTTCGCGGCCGGCGGGGGCGTTCCGGTCGCGGTGGCGGTGCCGCTGCTGCTCGGCGGCGCGCTGGTGCACGTGGTGGGGGAGTTGTGGCACGCGGCGGCCGGTTGGGGCATCTCGTTCGGGCTCGCCCCGGCCCACGCGCAGGGCCAGTACCAGGGCGCGTACGGGATGGGCATGCAGCTCGGCTCGATGATCGCCCCGGTGGTGGTGACCACCCTGGCGATCGGCTGGGGCGTGCCGGGCTGGCTGCTGCTCGGCGGGCTGTTCCTGGTGCTCGGGTTGCTGGTGCCGCCGGTGGTGCGCTGGGCCGCCCGGACCCGGCCCGCCGTGCCGGAGCCGGAGCCCGTTCCGGTCGGCTGAGTCACCACTCACCACCGATCGTCCGGCGTCTCCAGGTCGGCCCGCGCGGGCCGGGGTGCATCTGGCAGGCTGGTATCCGTGCTCACGGTGCCGGTACGCCAACTCGGGGAGTCGGAGCGCCGTGCCGTCGAACGGCTGCTCGACCTCGACCCCTACGCCGGCGCGCAGGTCGCCGAGCGGGTGGCGGCGCGTGGGCTGGCCTGGTGGCGGGCCGAGGGGCGCATCCTGGGCTACGGCTCCCGCCGCAACCTCGAGTCGATCTGCTGGCTCGGCGGCAACCTGACCCCGGTGCTCGCCTCGGAGTCGGCGGTGGCCGCCTTCGCCGAGCAGTTGAGCGCCGAGGAGCGGCTCTGCTCCTCGATCGTGGGCCGCGCCGACGCGGTGCTCGGGTTGTGGGACCGCCTCTCCGCGCACTGGGGGCCCGCCCGGGACGTACGCCCCAATCAGCCCCTCCTGGCGACGGACGCCCTGCCCACCGTGGCGCCCGACCCCGAGGTGCGCCGGGTGCGCGGCGGTGAGGTCGACCGGCTCTTCCCGGCGGCGGTGGCGATGTACACCGAGGAGGTCGGGGTGTCGCCGCTGGCCGAGGACGGCGGGCGCGGCTACCGGCGAAGGGTGGGCGACCTGGTGCGCGCGGGCCGCGCCTACGCCCGGTTCGTGGACGGCAAGGTGGTCTTCAAGGCCGAGTTGGCCGTGGTGACCCGGCGCACCGCGCAGGTGCAGGGGGTCTGGGTCGCGCCCGAGTGGCGGGGCCGGGGCATCGCGACCGCGGCGATGGCGGCCGTGGTGCGGGACACGCTGGAGCGCGTCGCACCGACGGTGAGCCTCTACGTCAACGACTTCAACCTGCCCGCCCGCCGGGTCTACGAACGCTGCGGCTTCCGCCCGGTCGGCACGCTCGCCACCGTGCTGTTCTAGGGTCGCCGTTCCCGCGGCAGAGCCGGTCTGATCTCGCCGGCCGCATGGCCGGGATCACGCCACCTCGACTTGCCTCGAACCGGACAGTCGACGCTATGCTGGGCATGTTTTTGTACTGACCGGTCAGTCTAGGAAGTCGGGAACCGAGGGATGAAGATCGTCGAAGCCAGCGGGCTGGGGCTGCGTACCCGCCGCGGCTGGGTCTACCGCGACGTCGACCTCACCGCCGAGGCCGGCGAGCTGCACGCCGTCACCGGCCCGCCGGGCAGCGGGCGTACCTCGCTGCTGCTCGCCCTGGCCGGGCGCTTCCCGCACACACACGGCGAGCTGCGCCGCCGGGGCCCGGCCGCGCTCGGGCAGGTGGCCGGGGTGCACGAGCCCGACCCCACCCTGACCGTGGCCGAGCACATCCAGGAACGGCTGCTGCTGCTCGGTCCGGTGCCGCGCCGACGCCGGCAGCTCGTCCCGGTCGCCGCCGTGCGGGCCCGCCGGGCCTACCGCCGCGACGCCTTCGCCGCCGCGATCGCCGGCGCCGGCTTCACCGACACACCGCTCGACCCCGACCGGTACGGCCGCGACCTCGCCCCCGTCGAGCGGCAGGTGCTCGGGCTCGTGCTGGCCGGACTGAGCGGCCCGAGCCTGATCGTCGCGGACGACGTGGACGCCGGCGCCGACGCCCCCGAGCGGGCGTGGATCTGGGACGCCCTGACCCGCCTCGCCGACCAGGGGTACGCCGTGGTCGCCAGCGCCCGCGCCGTCGAGCCGGGCGTGACCGCCATCGCCCACCGGATCGGCGACCCGGCCCTGCCCAGCCCGGCCCTGACCTCCGAGGTGACCGCATGAGCGTCGTACGACTCGCACTGTTCGAGCTGCGCCGGATGACCCGGGGGCGGCTGCCGCGCGCCGCGCTCGCCGTCCTCACCGTCATCCCGCTGCTCTACGGCGCCCTCTACCTCTACGCCTTCTGGGACCCGTACGGGAACCTCGACCGGATCCCGGTCGCCCTGGTCAACGCCGACCGGCCCGCGAAGGCCGGCGACGGCAGCGAGGTGCACGCCGGCCGGGACCTCACCGACGAACTGCTCGACCGGAAGGTCTTCGGCTGGACGGTGACCGACCCGGACGACGCCACCGACGGTCTCCGCGACGGCCGCTACCACCTGGTCTTCTCGATCCCGGCGGACTTCTCCGCCACCCTGGCCGCCAGCCCGGAGCCGGACCGGCCCGCCCGCCGGGGCGAGCTGAAGGTGGTCAACGACGACGCCACCAACTACCTCTCCGGCCTGCTCGCCCGGTCGGCCTTCAGCGAGATCCGGGCCGCCGCCGCCGAGAGCACCGCCGCGTCGTACTTCGACAAGATGCTGATCGGCTTCACCGACGCCAAGGCCGAGACGGGCCGGGCCGCCGACGGTGCCGGGAAGATCCACGACGGGCTCGACACCTCGCAGCAGGGCGCCGGACAGCTCGCCGACGGGCTGGGCACCGCCGAGGACGGCGCCGGGCAGCTCGCCGGCGGGCTGAACACCTCCGTGCAGGGCGCGACCAAGCTGGCCACCGGCCTGGACCAGCTCTACACCGGGGCGGCGCAGATCGCCGACGGCGCCGACCGGGCGGCCACCGAGACCCGCGCCGCCGCCAAGCAGGTCGACGCCGCGGCGGACAGATACGAGCCGCTGCTGCGCAAGAACGCCGCCGACATCCAGCGGGCCGCCACCCTGGTCGCCGACGGCGCGCAGGCGCTCGCCGACGGCCTCGACGCGCTGCCGGAGAAGGCCGACGAGGTGGTCGGACAGGCGGAGAAGGTGCGCGACCGGCTCGACGCGCTGGTCGAGAAGCACCCCGAACTGGCCGACGACCCGAATCTGGCCGCCGCCCGCAAGGCCGCCGATCAGACGGTCACCGCGGCCCGGGCCATGGTCGCCGCCCTCGACAAGACCGACCTCGCCGCGCTGAAGAAGCAGATGACCGAGGTCGCGCGGACCGCCCGCGAGGTGGCCGCCGCCGCGCCGCACCTGGCCGACGACGTCGCCGCCGCCCGGGCCAAGGTCGACCAGCTGGCCGGCGGGCTCACCACCCTCGCTCAGGGCAGCGCGAAGCTCCGCGACGGGCTCGGCGACGCCGCGGACGGCGCCGACCAGCTCCGCGGCGGCCTCTACCGGCTCGCCACCGGTGCCCGGCAGCTCGACGGCGGCCTCGCCCAGCTCAGCACCGGCAGCAACCGGCTCGCCGACGGGCTGACCAAGCTGGAGGGCGGCGCCGGCGACCTCGCCGACGGGCTCGCCGCCGGCGAGAAGAAGCTGCCCGGGTACGACGACGCGGCCAGCCGCGCCGACATCCTCGGCGACCCGGTCGGGCTGATCCGCCACTCCGACCACCCGGCCGGCTCGTACGGCGTGGGCTTCGCCCCGTACTTCCTGGCCCTGGCGCTCTGGGTCGGCGCGATGATCACGTACATGCTGCTGCGGCCGGTGAACCGGCGGCACGTGATGTCCGGCGCGCCCGGCTGGCGGGTCGTGCTGGCCGGCTGGCTGCCTGCCGCGGCCATCGGGCTGGCCCAGGTCGCGGTGCTCTACACCGTGGTCACCCTGGCGCTCGGCCTCGACCCGCGGCACGGGCCCGCGACCTTCGGGCTGCTCGCGCTCACCTCGCTGGCGTTCACCGCGATCATGCAGCTG
Source organism: Micromonospora sp. NPDC004551 (assembly GCF_040609975.1). NCBI lineage: Bacteria > Bacillati > Actinomycetota > Actinomycetes > Micromonosporales > Micromonosporaceae > Micromonospora > Micromonospora sp. NPDC004551. Next base: position 213,313 of record NZ_JBEXLM010000003.1, read on the forward strand.
CTCGGCGTGGCGCTCGGCCCGGCCGGCCGGCTCGCCGCGCTGGCCCTGCTCATGCTCCAGCTCACCTCCTCCGGCGGCACCTACCCCGTGCAGACCTCGCCCGGCTTCTTCCAGGCCATCCACCCCTGGCTGCCCATGACGTACGTGGTCGGCGGTCTGCGGCACACCGTCAACGGCGGGCCGGCCGGGCCGGTGGTCACCGGGGCGCTGGTGCTGCTCGCCTTCGGACTGGGCGCTCTGGCGCTCACCGTCGGCGCGGCGCGCCGCTCCCGCCGGCTCACCCCGGCCAAACTGCACCCCGAGCTGACCATGTGAGGATGGGCGGGTGACGGACGGACGGACCCGCCGGCGGGAGGACACGCGGCAGCGCCTCTTCGTGGCGGCGGTGGAACTCATCGCCGAGCAGGGCTTCTCGGCCACCACCGTGGACGACATCGCGGCCCGGGCCGGGGTGGCCAAGGGGACTGTCTACTACAACTTCGAGTCCAAGACGGTCCTCTTCGAGGAGCTGCTGCGGCACGGCATCGGCCTGCTCACCGCCGAATTCCGGGCCGCCGTCACCGGGCTGCCGCCGCGCGAGGCGCTCGCCGCGCTGGTCCGTGCCGAGCTGGACTACATCCGCCGCTACCGGGCCTTCGCCCAGCTCCTGCTCTCGGAGATGTGGCGCACCAACCGGGAGTGGCAGCAGACCCTGCGGCTGCTGCGCGGCGAGGCCATCGAGGTGATCGCGGAGACCGTACGGGCCGGGGTGGCCAGCGGCGACCTCCCCGCCGACCTGGACGTGCGCACGGCCAGCTCGGCGCTGTTCGGCGTCGGGCTGGTGGTGGCCGTGGACTGGCTGGTCTTCCAGCCGGACCGGCCCATCGAGGACGTGCAGGAGGCGCTGCTCGGCATCGTCCGCCGGGTCGCCCAGACGTGACGCCGCGGCGGTAAATCGTTTGAGCGGCCGGGCCGGCCGGGTGAGGCTGGGGGTACCGCCCCCACCGACCCGAGTCCGGAGGACTGTCCATGCGCCTGCTCCGCGACCTCTGGGCCACCGCACCGCGCCGGATGGCGGTCGTCCTGCTGCTGATCGTGCTCGGCGCCGGCGGTCAGGCCGCCGCCTCGGCGCTGGCCGGGCCGGTGCTGGTGCACCGCTCGTTCGGCTGGTTCACCGCGCTGGCCGTCGCGCTGGTCGCCGCCGTGGTCACCGACCTGCTCATCGGCCTGCTGATGGCCGGCCTCACCGCCGACTGGTCCGCCGACGTCCGCCGCCGGCTCTGCCGGGTCGCGCTCGGGCAAGACCTGCCCACCCTGGAGACCACCCCGGTCGGCGAGCTGCTCGACCGGATCGACAACGACGTCTACCAGGTCGCCGCCGAGATGCGTAACACCGGCGTACGGCTCGTCCAGGGCGTCGCCGTCTGCCTGCTCGCCACGGCCAGCGCCCTGGTCGTCTGGTGGCCGGCCGGCGTCGGCATGATCCTGCTGACCGCCCTGCTCGGCGTGGCGCTGCGCCGCCCCACCGCCCGGATCGCCCCGGCCCGGATGGTCGAGGAGGAGGCCTGGTCCGACCTGGCCGCCGTCATGGAGGAGGCGGTGCACGGCCAGGACGACGTGCGCACCAGCCTGGCCCGGCCGTACGTGCTGCGCCTCTACGCCCGGCGGGCCGCCGAGGTGATCTCCCGGGGCGGTCGCGTCTTCCGGCTGTCCGCCCGGGTCACCGCGATGGCCGCCGGCGGCGTCCGGGTCGGCATCGCCGCCGTGGTCCTGGCGGGGGCGTGGGCGCTGGCCACCGGCCGGGTCGACGCCGCCCGGCTCACCGCGATCTGGCTGCTCGCCCTCGCCTTCGGCGCGACCGTCGAGCACATCGCCCGCTGGGTGCCGCACCTGCAACAGGCGCTCGGTGCCTGGGCCCGGGTCCAGCTGCTCGCCGACTCCCGGCAGGAGCCGAGCGGCGGCGCCACGCCGGCCGAGGGGGACCTGACCGTCCGGGGACTCACCTTCCGCTACCCCGCCACCGGCGAGGACCGCGGCCCGGCGCTGCGCGACGTCACGCTCAGCTTCGCCCGCGGCCGCTCGTACGCCCTGGTCGGCCGCACCGGATCCGGCAAGTCGACCCTGGCCAAGGTGCTCACCCGGGCCGTGGACGTGCCGTCCCGCACCGTCTTCCTGGGCGACACCGACCTGGTCGACCTGGACGTCGAGGCGCTGCGCCGCTGGATCGCCGTGGTGCCGCAGCGCACCGAGATCCTGGCCGGCACCCTCGCCGAGAACGTGGCCCTCTTCGACCCGGACCTGCTCGACGACGCCACCCGGGCGCTGGGCGAGCTCGGGCTGGCCGGCTGGATCGCCGAACTGCCCGACGGGGTGCACACCCGGCTCGGCGAGGGCGGGCACGTGCTCTCCGCCGGGCAGGAGCAGCTCGTCGCGTTCGCCCGGATCCTGGTCCGCGACCCGCACGTGGTGATCCTCGACGAGGCCACCGCGCGGCTCGACCCGGTCACCGAGAACCGGGTACGCCAGGCCACCGAGCGTTTGCTCACCGACCGGATCGGCATCGTCATCGCGCACCGGCTCTCCTCGGTGCGCCGCTGCGACGAGGTCGTGGTGATGGCCGACGGCGCCGTGCTGGAGGCCGGCCCGCTGCGCGAGTCGGCCCGCTTCGCCGAGCTGCTCGCCACCAGCCACGCCACCGCCTACGCGGGCGCCGGCGCCCGCGTAGGCGGTGGGGTCGAGCTGCTCGACGGCCCCGACGGCTGGCCCGACGAGCCGGTCGATGCGGCCGTGCCGGCCAGCGTGCCGCGCCCGGTCGCGGTGCCGCGCACCGACCCGCCGCCGCTGCCCGCCGCACCGCCCGCGCGGACCCTGCGGGAGATCCTGCGGCTCGGCACCAACGACCCGCGGTACGGGCTGGTCTCCGTGTGCCTGTTCGTCGTGATGACCCTGCTGGGGCTGGACGGCTCGGTGCTGCCCTGGCTCTGGGCCGAGGTGGTCGGCGGGGGAGACCCGTGGCTGCCGGCGCTGGGCATCGCGGCCGCGCTGCTCGTGGTGCTGCCGCTGCCGTACCTCACCAACCTCTGGTTCCCGCAGTGGTGGATCCGGCAGATGCTGCGGATCAGCGCGCGGCTGGTGCACGGACAGACCGGGGCGCGCCGGGTCAGCGGGCACACCCCGGCCGAGGTGGTGGCCCAGGGCGGCGACACCGACCGGGTCGTGCAGCTCGCCGACAACCTGATGGACCAGTTCATCTCGCTGGCCATCGTGATCACCATGACCCTGGTGACCGGCAGCGTCGTACCGGCCCTGTTCTTCGTCGGGACCATGGTGGTCTCCGGGCTGGCGGCGACCCTGTTCGGGCCCCGGCTGGAACGCACGGCCGCCGGCACCGTGAAGGCCCGCGCCGCCTTCGCCACCGCCCTGGTCTCCTCGCTCTCCGCGGCCCGTACGGTGAAGCTCGCCGGCGCCACCCGCCCGGTGCTGCACCACCTCGCGAAGCTGGACACCGTACGCAGCGACCGGCAGCGCCGGGAGATCGCCATGCAGGTGTGGGCCCGGTCGACCCCGTCGATCGCCAGCGGCCTGCTGCCGATCGGGGCCTGGGCGCTCTACCTGGCCGGCGGGCTCTCCGCCGGCGCCACCCTGGTCGCGGTCTCCACGCTCGGCGCGGCCCGCTGGTTCGCGTGGACCACCGCGTCGCTGGTCTCGCACTACCCGTCGGCCCGCGTGTGGACCCGGCGGACCGTGGCGATGAGCGGCGTGGCCACGTACTCGGCGACGGTGCCCGGGCTGGACCTGGCTGCCGGCACCGCCCCGGCCCCGGAACCGCCGCCCCGGCACCCGCTGCGCCGGCTGGAGCTGACCGGCTTCGGCGCGCTGCACTCCGACGGCACCCTCGCCGTCCGCGACGTCGACCTGACCGTCGACCGCGGGCAGCTGGTGCTGGTGGTCGGGCCGGTCGGCGCGGGGAAGTCGTCGCTGCTGCGGGCCCTCGCCGGGATCGTGCACCACACCGGCACGCTGAGCTGGAACGGCGAGCCGGTCACCGAGCCGGAGCTGTTCCTGCGCCCCAACCAGGTCGGCTACGTGGGGCAGCTGCCCCGGGTGCTCTCCGGCACGGTGGCCGACAACATCGCGCTCGGGCACCAGGTGGACGCGGCCGGCGCGGTGTCGACCGCCCAGCTGGACCACGACCTGGCGGCCGCCGGGGGCGGGCTCGGGCTGCTCATCGGCCACAAGGGGACCCGCCTCTCCGGCGGGCAGCTCCAGCGGCTGGCGCTGGCCCGGGCGCTTGCTCCGCGCACCGAGCTGCTGGTCGCCGACGACGTCTCGTCCGCCCTGGACGTGACGACGGAGCTGGCGCTCTGGGCGGCGCTGCGCGAGCACGGGGTGACCGTCGTCGGCTCGACCGCGAAGCGCGCGGCGCTGGTGCGCGCGGACCACGTGGTGGTGCTGCTCGACGGCACGGTGGCCGCCCAGGGTCCGTGGCACGACCTGGAACCTCGCTGGGGCCACCTGGCCGGCTGACTCCCGGGCGTCCCCCGCCTGGCCGGGCGTGAAGCCGGGCGCCCGTCCGGCGGGGGCGCTCGGCGGCGCGGCCGTCGCCGGGAGGGCCGGCACCACCTCACACCCGCTGACAACTTGATGTCGTCAACGAGTCAACGCGGAGGGGCGCGGGGCGGGCGAGGGTTAGAAGGCGCGGGTGTACTGGTGCGGCCAGGTGGGGGTGGGGGTCAGCTTGGCGGCGGCGCGGCGGGGCCAGTACGGGTCGCGGAGGAGTTCGCGGCCGAGGAGGACCACGTCCGCCTCGCCGGTGGCGACGATCTGCTCGGCCTGCTCGGGCTCGACGATCAGGCCGACGGCGCCGGTCAGCACGCCCGCGTCGCGGCGGATCCGGGCGGCGAGCGGCACCTGGTAGCCGGGGCCGATCGGGACGCTGGCGGCGGGGGCGGCGCCACCGGAGGAGGTGTCCACGAGGTCCACGCCCGCGGCGGCCAGCTCCCCGGCGAGCACCACGCTGTCCTCGATGGTCCATCCGCCGTCCACCCAGTCGGTGGCGGAGATCCGGGTCAGCACCGGCACGGCCTCGCCGACCGCGGCGCGGACCGCCCGGACCACCTCCAGCGGCAGGCGCATCCGGCCGGCGCGGTCGCCGCCGTAGCCGTCGGTGCGGTGGTTGGTGAGCGGGGAGAGGAACTCGTGCAGCAGGTAGCCGTGCGCGGCGTGGATCTCCACGGCGGCGAAGCCGGCGTCGAGGGCCCGGCGGGCGGCGGTGGCGAACGCCTCGACCACGCGGGCGATGCCGGCCTCGTCGAGTGCGGTGGGCGTGCGGTAGTCCGGTAGGAACGGCTCGGCGCCCGGGCTGACCGGGGTCCAGCCACCCTCGGCGTCCGGCACGCCGCCCTTGTGCTCGGCCCACGGCCGGTACGTCGACGCCTTGAACCCGGCGTGCGCGAGCTGCACGGCGGGCACCGAGCCCTGGGCGGTGATGAACGCGGTGATCGGCCGCCACGCGTCGACGTGCGCCTCGGACCAGAGCCCGGTGTCCTGCGGGCTGATCCGCCCCTCGGGCACCACGGCGGTCGCCTCGGTGAGGACGAGTCCGGCGCCGCCGACCGCGCGGGAGCCGAGGTGGACGCGGTGCCAGTCGGTGGGCAGGCCGTCCGGCCCGGCGCTGTACTGGCACATGGGGGCGAGCGCCACCCGGTTGGGCAGGGTGACGCCGCGCAGGGTGAGCGGGGTGAACAGAGCACTCATACGGTCATCCTTCAACAGGCGTCGGGGGGAGGGCCGATGCCCTCCCCCCGACGGAAACGAATGCTCAGGCGGCCACGGGAGTGAGCTGCTCATTCTCCGGGGCGTCGACCAGGTCGCGCTTGCCGGCCGCGTCGTACGCGGTCCGGTCGAGGGTGCCCTCCCGGGCGGCCACGACGGTCGGCACGAGGGCCTGGCCGGCCACGTTGGTGGCGGTGCGCATCATGTCGAGGATCGGGTCGATGGCCAGCAGCAGGCCGGCGCCGGCCAGCGGCAGGCCCAGCGTGCTGAGGGTCAGCGTGAGCATGACGATCGCGCCGGTCAGGCCGGCCGTGGCGGCCGAGCCGACCACCGAGACGAAGGCGATCAGCAGGTAGTCGGTGACGCCCAGGTGCACCCCGAAGACCTGCGCCACGAAGATCGCGGCGAGGGCCGGGTAGATGGCGGCGCAGCCGTCCATCTTGGTGGTGGCACCGAACGGCACGGCGAAGGAGGCGTACTCGCGGGGGACGCCGAGGCGCTCGACCGAGCGCTGGGTCACCGGCATGGTGCCCACCGAGGAGCGGGACACGAAGGCCAGCTCGATGGCGGGCCAGGCGCCGGCGAAGAAGCGCACCGGGTTGAGCCGGCCGGCGAGAACCAGCACCAGCGGGTAGACCACGAACAGCACGATGGCGCAGCCGACGTAGACGGCGGTGGTGAACTTCGCGAGCGGGGCCAGCAGGTCCCAGCCGTACGAGGCGACGGCGTTACCGATCAGCCCGAGGGTGCCGATCGGGGCGAGCCGGATGACCCACCAGAGCGCCTTCTGCACGATGGCCAGCACCGAGCGGTTGAGGATCACGAACGGCTCGGCGGCCTCGCCGATGAGCAGCGCGGCGGCGCCGATCACCAGGGCCAGGAAGACGATCTGGAGGACGTTGCCCTCGACGAACGCGCCGACCGGGTTGGTGGGCACGATGCCGGTGAGGAAGTCGGTCCAGGAGCCGGTCTTCTTCGGCGCGGCGGCGCCGGCCAGGTCGAGGGTGACGCCCTTGCCCGGGTTGGTGAGCAGGCCCAGGCCGATGCCGATGGCCACCGAGATCAGGGCGGTGATGCCGAACCAGAGCAGCGTCTTGAGCGCCAGCCGGGCGGCGTTGGCCACGCCGCGCAGGCTGACCACGCTGACCACGATGGCGGTGAAGACCAGGGGCGGCACGGCCAGCTTGAGCAGCTGGACGAAGAGGCCGCCGACGGTGTCGAGGGTGCTGGTCAGCCAGGCGAGGTCGTTGGCGCGGGCGAGGAACCCGAGCGCTACGCCGAGGACGAGGCCGAGCAGGATCTGCACGGAAAAGGGGATCTTGCGCAGGGCGGAAGCCATGGGGATGTGTCCAAGGTCTGGTGGGTGAACGGGGCAGCGTCAGGAGAGCGGCTGCGCCGGACAGATGCCGCTGGCCTGCAGTCGGAGGTCGACATACAGGCGCACGGTGAGGTGCCAGACGTTGGTCATCGCCTGCCGAAGTTACTCCCGGCCTGCCGGAGGCGGAAGGATCGATCGGGGTGACGCTCCTTACATGTCCGGCAGTACCTTGCCGGGATTCATCAGCCCTCGCGGATCGAACAGCTGCTTGAGCTGCCGCATCAGGTCCAGCCCGTGGCTGTCCGCGTAGTCGGCGATGATCTCCCGCTTCGACTGCCCGAGTCCGTGCTCGGCGCTGATGCTGCCGTGGAACGCGTGGGTCGAGTCGTGGACGAGGCGGGCGAGGGCGTCGGCGCGGGCCAGGAACTCCTCGTCATCGCTGCCCACCGGCTTGCTGAGGTTGTAGTGGAGGTTGCCGTCGCCGACATGTCCGTAGGTCACGATCCGGATGCCCGGGACGGCCTCCCGCAGGGCCCGGTCGGTGCGATCCACGAACGCCGGGATGCGGCTCACCGGCACGGTGACGTCGTGCTTGAGGCTCGGGCCCTCGCGGTTCTGGGCCTCGGAGATCCCTTCGCGCAGCGCCCACAGCGCGATGGCCTGCGCCGAGCCGGCGGCGACCACGCCGTCCCGCACCGCACCCCGGTCGAACGCCTCACCCAGCGCCGACTCGAGCACCCCGTCTAGGCCGGCACGGGGAAGCGTGTCGCTCAGCTCCACGAGCGCGTACCAGGGGTGGTGGTCACCGAACGGGTCCCGCGCGCCCGGCGAGTGGCGCAGCACGAACTCCACGCTCTGCCGGGACATGATCTCGAAGCCGGTCAGCCGGTCGCCCGCTGTGTCCCGGAGGATCCCGATCAGGTCCACCGCGGCCCGCGGACCCGGCAGGGCCACCCAGGCCGTCGCACGGCTGCGGACGGCGGGAAAGAGCTTCAGCACGGCGGCGGTGATCACGCCGAGCGTGCCCTCCGCGCCGATGAACAGCTGCTTGAGGTCATAGCCGGTGTTGTCCTTCCGCAGCCCGCGGAGCCCGTTCCAGATCCGCCCGTCGGGCAGCACGACCTCCAGGCCGAGGGTCAGGTCGCGCATCGTCCCGTAGCGGAGCACCGCCGTGCCGCCGGCGTTGGTCGCGAGGTTGCCGCCGATCGTGCAGCTGCCCTCCGCGCCGAGGGAGAGCGGAAAGCGGCAACCGGCGGCCGCCGCGGCCTCCCGCACCGACTGAAGGACCGCGCCGGCCTCCACGGTGATGGTCTGGTTGGCGACGTCGAGGTCCCGGACGCGCCGCATGCGGGTGAGGGAGAGCACCACCTGACGGCCGGAGGAGTCCGGGACGGCGCCGCCGCAGAGCCCCGTGTTGCCGCCCTGCGGGACCACCGCGACGCCCGCGTCGCGGCACAGGGCCACGACCGCGGCAACCGCCCCGGTGTCGCCCGGCCGCACAACGGCCGCGGCGGTTCCCGAGTACGCGTTGCGCCAGTCGGTGAGGTAGCCGGCCATCACGCCCGCGTCGGTGATGAGACCGGCGGGCCCGACGACCTGCCCCAGCCGGCCGACGAGATCCGCGGTCACCGGGCCGTCACCGCCGTCGCGCGTCCCGGCGCCGTCTCCCGACCCCCGCACGGGCCGCCTCCCGACCTGATCACGGTGCCACGCTAGGAGCCACGGCGATGCCTGTCCAAGACCCTCCGGGCATGGGTGGATACCCCTGCGGCATCGCGTCAGCCCAGCAGCACGGCGATGCCGACGAGCACGGGAGCGGACAGGACGGTGGTGAGCAGAATGACGTCCCGCGCCAGCAGGGTGCTCCGGTCGTAGGACGCGGCGTAGACGAACACGTTCTGCGCGGTCGGCAGGGCCGACGTGACGGTGACCGCGAGAAGCGCCACCCCCGACAGGCCGGCGACCCAGCGACCGAGTGCGTAGGCCAGTGCCGGCTGGGCGAGGGTCTTGAGGGCCACGGCCAGCCAGACCCGGGGGGCGGCGTCGCCCGACGCCGGGCGTGGCGCGCCGTGCAGGCTCATGCCGTACGCCAGCAACGCCGCGGGTACCGCGAGCGCGGCGGTGAGCTCGACCGGCTGCCGTACCAGCGGCGGCAGGTCCACACCGGTGGCCGCGACGAGCACGCCCAGGCCGCAGCCCACCACGACCGGTGTGCGGAGCGGCTGGGTGAGCAGCCGCCAGCGGGGCGGGGCGTCGCCCGCGGTGCGCGAGCCGGCCAGCACGGCCAGCCCGACCGGTGCCATGACCAGCACCTGGAACAGCAGCACCGGGGCCACGAAGGACGCGTCGCCGAGGGCGTACACCGAGATGGGGACGCCCAGGTTGCCCGCGTTGACGTACGACGAGGTGAGGCCGCCGACCGCCAGCTCGGCCGGCGACAGACGCCAGCGCCACCGGGCCACCGCCACGTACAGCAGCGCGCTGAGCACCGCGCTCCCGGCAGTCGCCACGAGGGCCGCCGACAGAAGCGCCGCCGGGTCCGCCCTCGCGAGCGTGAGCAGCAGCAGGGCCGGCGTCGCCACGAAGTACGACAGTCGCGACAGCACGCCACCGGCGTCGGCGCCCAGCGCGCCCGTCCGGCCGACGATCCAGCCGACGGCGATCACCGCGACCAGGGCGGCGAAGCCGCCGATGACACCGTTCACCAGGCCGTGCCCGCCACCGCGCGGTTCACGCCACGGCGGCGGGCGTGGTGTCCACCGGCCGCCGTGGCGCGCACCGCATGGTCATCGCGGCAGCTCCAGCACGCCGTCGACGCGCCGCGGGATGGCGCGGTGGTCGTCGGTCAGCTCGGGCGGGAGCAGGTCGGCGGGCGCTCCCTGCCAGGTGACCGGACGCAGGAAGCGCCGGATCGCGGTGGTGCCGACGGACGTGTGCTGCGAGTTGGTCGACGGCCACGGCCCACCGTGGTGCTGGGCCCAGGAGACGGCCACGCCCGTGGGGTAGGCGTCGTAGATCATCCGGCCGGCCCGTGGACGCAGCTCCGCGGAGACCGCCAGCGGCAGCTCCGTCTCGCCCTGCCCGCGCAGCACGGTAGCGGTCAGCGACGAGGGCAGCTCCGCCAGCGCCCCGAACAGGTCCGCCGTGCCCTCGTAGCGGGCCACGACCGACACCGGCCCGAAGCACTCCTCGGTGACCTGGTGGGGCAGGTCGGCGGCCACCGTGGTGAGGAGCAGCGGCGCGGCCTGGAAGCCGGCTCCCGCCGGCTGCGCGCCGCGGGCCAGCACCTCGACGCCCTCGGCGTCGGCGAGCCCGCCGGCGATGTGCCCGTACGCGGTGGCGATGCCCTCGTTGAGCAGCACCGGCGCTCCGGCCTCCCGGACCGCCGTGGCCATCGCCTCGACCAGCCCGTCGCCGTCGGCGCCGGCCGGCACGAACACCAGTCCTGGCTTGGTGCAGAACTGGCCGCCGCCGAGGGTGAAGGAGCCGACGAGTTCGGTCCCGATCGTCGCGCCGCGCTCGGCTGCGGCCTGCGGCGTCACGACCACCGGATTGAGGCTGCTGAGCTCACCGAAGAACGGCACGGGGTCCGGGCGCTGCTCGATGATCTGCAGCAGCGCCCGCCCGCCGGTGACCGAGCCGGTGAAACCGACGGCGCGGATCGCCGGGTGGGCGACGAGGTCGGCGCCGGCCTGGACGCCGTGGACGACGCCCAGCGTGCCGGCCGGGGCGCCGGCCTTCTCCGCCGCCGTCGCCAGGATGTCGAACACGAGCTGTGACGTCGCGGGATGGGACCCGTGCGCCTTGACGACGACCGGGCAGCCGGCCGCGAGCGCCGAGGCGGTGTCGCCGCCCGGCACGGAGAAGGCCAGCGGGAAGTTGCTGGCGCCGAAGACCGCGACCGGGCCGATCGGGACGAGCATCCGGCGCAGGTCAGGGCGAGGACCCATCGGCGTGTCCCCGGCGTGGTCGATCGCCGCCTCGACGTAGCTGCCCTCGTCCAGGACCTCGGCGAACAGGCGCAGCTGGTAGCAGGTGCGGGTCAGCTCACCGTGCAGCCTCACCGGTCCGAGCGCCGTCTCCCGGTCGGCGACGGTGACGACCTCCTCCCGCCGGCTCTCCAGCGCGTCGGCCAGGGCACGCAGCAGCGCCGCCCGCCCGTCGCGGCCCAGCGCCTCCAGTCCGGCGGCGGCGGCCTGCGCCGCCGAGCAGAGCCGGTCCACCTCCTCGGTGGTCGTCTCCCGGGCGACGACCTCGACCGCCTGGCCGGTCCGGGGGTCGATGCTCACGACGTCGGACATGCGGGGTACCTCCATGTTGTGGTTCAGCGGGACGCGTCGACGTGGACGCGGTCGACGGTCCAGGCGCGGGCCTGATCGCTCAGGGTGATGCCGAGACCAGGGCGGTCCGAGATGTACATGCGCCCGCCGCGGGTCTCCAGGCGCTCGTTGAACAGCGGGTACAGCCAGTCGAAGTGCTCCACCCACGGCTCGTGCGGGTAGGCGGCCGCCAGGTGCACGTGGATCTCCATCGCGAAGTGCGGCGCCAGTTGCAGGTTGCTGTGGTCGGCCAGGGTCGCGAGCTTGAGGAACTGGGTGATGCCGCCGATGCGGGGGGCGTCCGGCTGGAGGATGTCCACCGCGCCGGCCCGGATCAGCTCGTAGTGCTCCGCGACGCTGGTCAGCATCTCTCCCGTCGCGACCGCGGTGTCCAGGGACCGGGCGAGCTGGGCGTGCCCCTCCGCGTCGTACGCGTCGAGCGGCTCCTCGACCCAGACCAGGCCGAACTCCTCCAGCGCCCGGCCCACCCGCATGGCGGTCGGCCGGTCCCACTGCTGGTTGGCGTCCACCATGAACGGGACGCCGTCACCGAGGTGCTCCCGCACCTTGCGCACTCGGCGCAGGTCCTCCGCCGAGTCCGGCTGACCGACCTTGATCTTGATGCCGCCGACGCCCGATTCGAGGGTGCGGGTGGCGTTCTCCAGCACCTGCCCGATCGACTCGTGCAGGAAGCCGCCCGAGGTGTTGTAGCAGCGGACCGAGTCGCGGTACGCACCCAGCAGCTTGGCCAGCGGCAGCCCGGCGCGCTTGGCCTTGAGGTCCCAGAGCGCGACGTCGATCGCGGCGAGCGCCTGGGTGGACGCGCCGCTGCGCCCCACCGACGCCCCGGACCAGACGAGCTTCGTCCAGAGCCGGCCGATGTCGCTCGGGTCCTCGCCGATCAGGTCCGGGGCGACCTCCCGGGCGTGCGCGAACTGCGCCGGCCCGCCGGCGCGCTTGGAGTAGCTGAAGCCGAGGCCCTCGTGCCCGGCCTCGGTGCGGATCTCGGCGAAGAGGAACGCGACCTCCGTCATCGGTCGCTGCCGGCCGGTGAGCACCTTCGCGTCGCTGATCCCGGTGGGCAGCGGAAGGGTGACCGACGAGAGCGTCACCGACTCGATCCGGTCGAGGACTGCGGGGGCGGCGTCGGAAGCGCTGGCGGTGGTCATGTGTCTCCTTCGTCGGGCGCCACGGGTGGCGGTCAGCGGACCAGGCAGGGGCGCTTGGGGTCGAACGCCCAGTCGGGCACGAGGTACCGCATCGCCACGGCGTCGTCCCGGGCGCCGAGGCCGTGCTCCAGGTACCGCTCGTGCGCCGCGGCCAGGGCGTCGCGGTCCAGTTCGACGCCCAGTCCGGGCGCGGTGGGGACGGCGATCCGCCCGTCCCGGATCGACAGCGGCGCCCGCGTGAGCGCCTGCCCGTCCTGCCAGATCCAGTGCGTGTCGAGGGCGGTGATCTCGCCGGGCGCGGCGGCGCCCACGTGGGTGAACATCGCCAGCGAGATGTCGAAGTGGTTGTTGGAGTGCGAACCCCAGGTCAGGCCGAAGTCGTGGCACAGCTGGGCGACCCGGACCGAGCCGCGCATAGTCCAGAAGTGCGGATCGGCGAGGGGGATGTCGACCGCGTTCGACCGGACCGCGTGGGCCATCTGCCGCCAGTCCGTCGCGATCATGTTGGTGGCCGTCGGCAGCCCCGTGGCCCGCCGGAACTCCGCCATGACCTCGCGCCCGGAGAAACCGCCCTCGGCGCCGACCGGGTCCTCGGCGTACGCGAGCACCCCGGCCAGGTCCCGGCAGAGTTCGACGGCCTCGGCCAGCAGCCAGCCGCCGTTCGGGTCGAGCGTGATGCGTGCGTCCGGGAACCGCTCGGCCAGGGCGCGGACCGCGGCGATCTCCTGCTCGCCGGCCAGCACGCCGCCCTTGAGCTTGAAGTCGGTGAACCCGTAGCGCGCCTGTGCCGCCTCGGCGAGCGCCACGATCGCGTCGGGGGTCAGGGCCGGCTCGCGGCGCAGCCGTTCCCAGTCGTCGGCCGGTGCGGCCTCGGCCAGGTAGGGCAGGTCGGTGCGGCGGCGGTCGCCGATGTAGAAGAGGTAGCCCAGCATCGGCACGGTGTCGCGCTGCTGCCCGTCGCCGAGGAGCTCCGCCACCGGCACGCCCAGGTGTTGACCCAGCAGGTCGAGCAGCGCCGACTCCAGCGCGGTCACCGCGTGGACCGTCGTACGCAGGTCGAAGGTCTGGAGCCCGCGCCCGGCGGCGTCGCGGTCGGCGAACCGGTCGGCCACCGCACGCAGCAGCCGGCCGAACCGGGCGACCGGCTGCCCGACGAGCAGCTCGCCGGCCTCGGAGATGGTCCGGCGGATCGCCTCGCCACCCGGCACCTCGCCGACGCCGACCCGCCCCTCGCTGTCGGTGACGACGGCGATGTTGCGGGTGAAGAAGGGTCCGTGCGCGCCGCTGAGGTTGAGCAGCATGCTGTCGTACCCGGCGACGGGCACCGCCTCGACGCGGGCCACGGTCGGGGTGCGGGTCATCGCCGTCCTCTCGGAGTCGGGAGCTGGGTGAGGGAGACCTTCTCGACCAGGGTGGTCAGCTCGGCGAGCTCGGTCTCCGTCAGGTCCGACAGCGGAGGCCGGACCGGGCCGCCGCCGCGGCCGACGGCGGTCAGGCCGGCCTTGACGATGGAGACGGCGTACCCCCGGGCCCGGTCCCGGATGTCCAGGTACGGGATCACGAAGTCGGTGAGCATCTGGTAGACCGCCGGCCGGTCCTGAGCCCGTACGGCGGCGTAGAACCGGAGCGCGAACTCGGGCAGGAAGTTGTACAGCGCGGAGGAGTAGGTGTTCACCCCGAGCTGGAGCAGCGGCAGCGCGAACGTCTCGGCGGTCGGCAGCCCGCCCACGTAGATGAGCCGGTCGCCGACCCGGGCGTAGGTCCGGGTCATCTGCTCGATGTCGCCGATCCCGTCCTTGAGCCCGATGAGGTTGGGGTTGCGGTCGGCGATCCGGGCCACGGTGGCGTCGGTGAGGACGGCGTTCGCGCGGCTGTAGACGATGACGCCGAGGTCGGTCGCGCGGCACACGGCGCTGACGTGCTCGACGAGGCCCTGCTGGCTGGCCTCGGTGAGGTACGGCGGGAACAGCAGGAGACCGTCGGCGCCGGCGGCCTGGGCGGCCCGGGCCTGGGCGACGGCGAGGGCGGTGCCGCCGGTGGCCGGCGCGATGACGGGAACCTTCCCGGCCACCTCGTCCACGGCGGCCCGGACGACGCGGTCCATCTCGGCCGAGGTCAGCGAGAACCCCTCGCCGGTGCCGCCCGCGGCGAACAGGCCGGCCACGTCGAAGCTCGCCTGCCACGCGAGGTGCTCCCGGTACCGGGTCTCGTCGAACTGCAGGTCGGCGTCGAAGTGGGTGACCGGGAAGGAGAGCAGGCCCGACTTCAGCCGGTCAGCGAGAACGTCCGGGGGCAGCAGCGTCACGGTGATCGTGTCCTTGGGTCCGGGTCCGCGCCGGAGTCGGCCGGCGGTGCGGACGGTGGTCTCGATCACCGTAGGAACCGGCCATGATGCATGTCCAAGAGCAGTTCCGCATCGAACGATGCCTGCCAGGTATCAAAAGGCGGCCGGCCGGTCCAGCGCGGCCAGCGCCCGCCAGAGGGCCGGGTTCTTCGAACTCCTGGTCCACAGCAGGTGAAGCTCGACCGGCTCGGGGGTGGGGGTCTCCAGCCGTATGAACCCCACCCCCTCGATGGGCAGGCGTGCGGCGGACGCGGGGACGAACGCGACACCACGACCTGCCGCCACGAGCCAGAGCATGGTGAGCACCTGGCTCACGGTGTGCACGGTGTTCTCGGCGGCGATCGGTACGACGCCCGCGACCAGGTCGTAGAAGTACTTGGCCTTGGTCGGCGAGTGCATGACGACGGGCTCGCCCGCCAGGTCCGCAGCCACCGCCGGCCGGCCCAGATCGAGAAGCCGGTGACCTGCGGGGGCGGCGACGAGCAGCGCCTCCCGGTGCAGCAGCCGCGAGCCGAAGGCCTCCTCGTCGAAGGGTGGTCGGGCCAGCCCGAGATCGACCTCCTCCTTGAGCAGCCCGGCCACCTGCTCGCGGGTCACCATCTCGGTCAGGTCGACGGCGACGTCGGGCAGCTCCCGGCTCAGGTCGTTCAGCAGCTCTCCGAGGACCCCGTACGCGGACGCGGCCGTGAACCCGATGCGGACCACACCGCTGGCTCCGGACGACACCCGCCGGGCCAGCTCCGGTGCCGAGTCGGCGAGAATCAGCAGGCGACGGGCCTCGACCAGGAACGCCGCGCCCGCTGCCGTGAGGGTGACCCGGCGGTTGTCCCGTTCCAGCAGCTGGGCACCCACCACCCGTTCCAGCTTCTGGATCTGACGACTCAGGGGAGGCTGCGTCATCTGCAGCCGGGCGGCCGCGCGGCCGAAGTGCAGCTCGTCGGCGACGGCGACGAAACCGCGAAGTTGCTCCAGCGTGAACGCCATGTCAAGAAGGTATCAATTGATGCTCCATTGGATTTGGACAGGCATGAGCCGAGGTTCTTACGCTGCCGTCATTCAGGCGTCCGTGACCCCACTCACAGCGCCCACGGCTGAAACATGGCTCTGCTAGAGGAGAACGACATGAGCATCAACCGCGTGCGCCAGTGGGCGACGGCGGGTGCCGGGATGGCCCTGGCCCTCTCGCTCGCCGCCTGCGGCGGCAACGTCGGCGGCGGATCCAGCGACGAGGCGAAGTTCCCGGGGGACGCCCCGATCACGATTCTTGTCGGGCAGGACCCGGGCGGCAGCACCGACCTCATCGCCCGGGCACTGGCCGACCAGGTCAAGAGCGACCTCGGCGTGCCCGTCACGGTGGAGAACAAGCCCGGCGCGAACGGCGCCCTCGCCGCGAAGGAACTGGCCGGCAAGAAGGCCGACGGGCACACCCTGATGGTCTACAACGGCAGCCTGGCGTACATCACGCCGCTGGCCGTCGCCAAGGGTCAGGCGCCGGACATCGCGGACTACGAGATCGTCACCGGCGTCAGCCAGGACGACTACGTGCTCGTGGCGGCGCCGAAGTCCGGCTTCAAGACCGTCGACGACCTGGCCAAGGCCGGGCGGCAGATCACCTTCGGCACCACGGGCGTCGGCACGGGCAGCCAGCTCTCCCAGGAGCTGCTGTTCCGGCAGGCCGGCATCAACGCCAAGGCCGTTCCGTTCGACGGCGGGTCGCCCACGCTGACCGCGGTCCTCGGTGGCCAGGTGGACGTCGGCTCGATCCAGCTGGGCGAAGCCATCGAGCAGATCCAGGCCGGCAAGCTGACCCCGATCGTCACCTTCGCCGAGAAGCGGCCGTCGTACCTGCCCGACACCCCGACCGCTGTGGAGGCGGGCCACGACGTGCCGGTGCAGCAGTCGCGGGCGATCTTCGCGCCGAAGGGCACGCCGAAGGAGGTCGTCGACCGGCTCCGTCAGGCCTTCCAGAAGGCGTTCCAGGCCGACGCGTACAAGAAGTTCAACGAGGACAACCAGCTCACCCCCAACGAGGCCGACGGCGAGGAGCTGCGCAAGCAGTGGACCGGGAACCTGGACAAGTACCGCGGCGTGGTCGAGAAGTACTCCATCGACCTCGGCGGAGCGAAGTGACCGCTGCCCACGGCGGCGTGCCCACCCAGGGGAGCCCCGGTGGCCGGCCGGCCACCGGGGCCACCCGGGCGGAGACGGACGAGGACAGCCTCCTCGAAGAGCTCAGCCTCGACGAGGCGATCCACCGGGTCGAGGAGGCCGAGCACGAGGGCCGGCCGCCCGCGGCGGGGCCGCTGAGCAACGTCGCCGTCGCCGTCGCCGTCATCGCGCTCGGTGTCGCCGCGTTGGCCGGCTCCGGCCGCCTCGGACTCGGGACGGTCCGCAGCCCCGACTCCGGCACCTGGCCGCTGCTGGTGAGCGCCGCGCTCGTCGTGCTCGGCCTCGGGCTCCTCGCCGCCGCCCGGCGGACGACGGACGCGGAACGCTTCTCCGGGGCGAGCTGGCTGGTCCTCGGCGGCCTGGCCACCATGGTCGTGTTCGTGGCGGTCATCGGGGCCATCGGTTTCGAGATCCCCGCCGCCCTGCTCGCCTTCGTCTGGCTGCGGTTCCTCGGCCGAGAGGGCTGGCGGACGTCCGTCCTGACGAGCCTCGGCGTGGTGGTCGGGTTCTACCTCGTCTTCGTCGCGGCCCTCTCCGTTCCCATCCCGCACCTCTTCTAGGAGGGCCCGTGGACTTCGCGCCCGTGCTCGACGGCTTCGGCGTCGTACTCGAACCGGCGAACCTGCTGTACTGCCTGATCGGCGTCGTCATCGGCATGCTGGTCGGCGTCCTGCCCGGCCTCGGTCCCGCGGCCACGATCGCGATCCTGCTGCCGGTCACCTTCGGCATCGAGCCGGTGACCGCGATCATCATGCTCGCGGGCATCTTCTACGGCGCCCAGTACGGCGGCACCATCACCTCCGTCCTCCTCCGGCTGCCCGGCGAGGCGTCCTCGGTGGTGACCGTCTTCGACGGCCACGCGCTGGCCCGGCAGGGCCGGGCCGGCACCGCCCTCGGCGTCGCCGCCGTCGGCTCCTTCATCGGCGGCACCGTCTCGATCATCGCCCTGACGCTGGTCGCGCCCGTGGTGGCCGGCTTCGCGCTGGACTTCGGTCCACCCGAGTACACGGCCCTGGCCCTGCTCGGCATCCTGCTGGTGGCCACCGTGAGCAGCGGCGGACGGCTCAAGGCCGTGATCGCCGCGTGCGTCGGCCTGCTGCTGGCCACGGTCGGCCGGGACAGCTTCACCGGCGCCGAGCGGTTCACCTTCGAGAACCTGTCACTGGCCGACGGCCTGGACTTCGTGCCGATCGCGATGGGCCTGTTCGGCCTCGGCGAGATCCTCTACAACCTGGAGGAGCGCCACCGGGCGGTGCACGCACCGACGAAGGTCGCCAACGTGTGGCCGTCGCGCGCGGACCTCCGCGAGTCGTCGGGGGCCATCGGACGCGGTTCCGTCCTCGGCTTCGTCCTGGGCATCCTGCCCGGCGGCGGTGCGACCCTGGCCTCGTTGGCCGCGTACGCGATCGAGAAGCGCCGGTCCCGGAACCCGGAGCGGTTCGGCAG
The DNA here is from genome assembly GCF_040609975.1 of Micromonospora sp. NPDC004551. NCBI lineage: Bacteria > Bacillati > Actinomycetota > Actinomycetes > Micromonosporales > Micromonosporaceae > Micromonospora > Micromonospora sp. NPDC004551. The sequence goes on from NZ_JBEXLM010000003.1 coordinate 231,832, forward strand.
GGGCGCCGTCGAGGGGGTCGCCGCCCCGGAGACCGCGAACAACGCGGCCGCGACGTCCTCCTTCATCCCGCTGCTCACCCTCGGCATCCCCGCCAACGCCACCATGGCGGTCATCTTCGGTGCGCTGCTCATCCAGGGGGTCAGCCCCGGCCCCCAGCTGGTCAGCCAGGAGCCCGAGCTGTTCTGGGGCGTGGTCAACTCGATGTACATCGGCAACATCCTGTTGCTGATCATGAGCATCCCGCTGGTCGGCCTGTTCGTGAAGATCCTGCGGGTGCGGGCCACCATCCTCGCGCCCATCACCGTCCTGATCACGCTGGTCGGCGTCTACACGGTCAACAACGACGTCTTCGACATCGGGCTGGTGATCGTCTTCGGCGCCCTCGGGTACCTGATGAAGAAGCTCGGCTTCGACCCGGGCCCGCTGGTGCTGGCGTTCGTGCTGGGTTCGCTGCTGGAGGACTCGCTGCGCCGCTCACTGCTGATCTTCGACGGGGACGCGACCGGCTTCCTCACCCGGCCGATCTCGGGCACCCTGCTCGCCCTGTTCCTGCTCGTGGCCCTGCTCCCGCCGGTCCGGGCCGCCCTCGCCCGCCGACGGTCCACGGCCCGCCCCGACTCCGCACCCCACGACACCACCAAGGAGCTCGTGTGACCGTTCTCGTCGCGTACGTCCCCACGCCCGAAGGGGACGCCGCCTTCACCGCGGGCCTCGCGGAGGCCGCACGGCGCCGGGAGCGGCTGGTGGTGCTCAACACGCCGCGGGAGGGCGCGCCGGTCAGCGCGGAGATGGCCGCCCCGGAGGCGGTCCGCGCCATGGGCGAGCGGGGCGCGGCGGCCGGCGTCGCCGTCGAGGTCCGCCAGGACGCGCACGCCGGGGACCTCGCCGACGAGGTCGTGCGCGTCGCCGAGGCGGTCGACGCCTCGGTGATCGTGATCGGCCTGCGCCGCCGCTCGCCGGTCGGCAAGCTGATCATGGGCAGTGCCGCGCAGCGCATCCTGCTCGACGCCGACCGGCCCGTGCTCGCCGTCAAGCCATGAGCGTCGGGGCCGGCCCGGCTGCGGACGGCGGCCGCACCCCGAGCACGACGGCGGTGGCCAGCCCCCAGCCGGCGGCCACCGCCAGCAGCAGCCGTTCCAGCACCCCGACCAGGCCGCCCCGGCCGGCCAGCAGCATGGCCAGCCCGACGGCCCCGGACAGCGGCAGCGCCAGGGCCGCGCCCACCGCGGCCACCCGGCGCAGCGCCCGCCCCGCGGCCGGGGCGAGGACCAGCGCCAGCATGGCGAAGACCACCGTGGCCGTGGCCGCGATGCTCGCGCCGCCGTGCACCAGGTCGGCCACCGTGGCGGCCTCGAACGGCGGCAGCGGGCAGCCGGCGGAGCAGGTCACCGCCCCGGAGAGCCCCGTGCCGGCGGCGCCGGCCACGAGCAGCCCGGCCGCCGTCCGCAGCGCCGTGGGCAGCGCCGCGGCGAGCAGCAGCAGCGCCGCCGCCAGGGCGAAGACCCCGATCCGGTACGCCCCGGCGTAGCCGCTGTCGGTGACGCCGGCCTCGCTGACGTACCCGGTCAGGCCCGGACCGGGACCGGCGATCACGGCGACCGTCACGGCGACCGCCCCGGCCACGGTGCACCCGGCGGCGGCGGACGCGGCGGCGGCCCGGAGGACGCCGGGGTCAGCCACGCCCGTGCGGCGTGGTCCAGCCGGACAGGTCCGGACCGAGCGGCACGATCCGGGTCGGGTTGATCATCTCGTGGGTGGCGTAGTAGTGCCGCTTGATGTGGTCGAAGTCCACCGTCTCGCCGAAGCCGGGCGTCTGGAACAGGTCCCGGGCGTACGCCCAGAGCACCGGCATCTCGGTGAGCTTCTGCCGGTTGCACTTGAAGTGCCCGTGGTACGCCACGTCGAAGCGGACCAGCGTGGTGAACAGCCGCACGTCGGCCTCGGTGATCTGGTCGCCCATGAGGTAGCGCCGCCCGGACAGCCGCTCCGACAGCACGTCCAGCCGGGTGAACAGCGCGGCGTACGCCTCGTCGTAGGCCTCCTGCGAGGTGGCGAAGCCGCACCGGTAGACGCCGTTGTTGACGTCCCGGTGGATCTCCGCCATCAGCGCGTCCATCTCGGGGCGCAGCCCGACCGGGTAGAGATCCGGCGCGCCCGGCTTGTGGAACCGCCGCCACTCGGTGGAGAAGTCGAGGGTGAGCTGCGGGTAGTCGTTGGTGACCACCCGGCCGGTGACCGTGTCGACCAGCGCCGGCACGGTGACCCGGCCGGTGTAGTCCGGGTCGGTCGACAGGTAGGCGTCGCTGAGGTACCCGATGCCGAGCACCGGGTCGAAGCCGTCCTGGTCGAGGCTGAACCGCCAGCCCCGCTCGTCCCGGATCGGGTCGACCGTGCCCAGCGAGATCACCTCATCCAGCCCGAGCAGGCCGCGCACGATCCGGGCCCGGTGCGCCCACGGACAGGCCCGGCACCAGATCAGCCGGTAGCGGCCCGCCTCCAGCGGCCAGCGGCCCTGGTCGTCGGGGCCGCCGCCCTCCGGGGAGGTGGAGTGCGGGGTGACCCGACCGGTGAACCGGTTGGGCTGGCGGACGAACGCCCCGCCACCGGCGGTCTCTGCGCTGAACTGGGCCCGGGCCATGCGGCCAACCTATCCGTTCCGGGCGCGGATATCCTGGCGCCGGGCGTCCCCGTGACCCGGCGGGCGACCCGCCGCCACCCCTCGCCCACCCCCGAAGGACTGAGCGCCGATGACCGTCGCATACCTCGTGGCCGGTGTCCGCACCCCGATCGGCCGGTACGCCGGCGCCCTCGCCGGAGTGCGCCCCGACGACCTGGCCGCGCACGTGATCCGCGAACTGGTCGCGCGCCACCCCTCGGTGGACTGGGCCCGCACCGACGACGTCATCCTGGGCTGCGCCAACCAGGCCGGTGAGGACAACCGCAACGTGGCCCGGATGGCCGCGCTGCTCGGTGGGCTGCCCGAGGAGGTGCCGGGCAGCACGGTCAACCGGCTCTGCGGCTCCGGTCTCGACGCGCTCGCCACCGCGGCCCGCGCCGTCGTGGCGGGGGAGGCCGACCTGCTGGTCGCCGGCGGGGTGGAGAGCATGAGCCGGGCACCCTTCGTGATGCCGAAGGCCACCACCCCGTACGCCCGCACCGCCGAGGTCTACGACACCACCATCGGCTGGCGGCTGGTGAACCCGCTGATGAAGAAGGGGTGGGGCATCGACTCGATGCCGGAGACGGCCGAGAACGTGGCCGCCGACTTCGGGGTCGACCGGGCCGCGCAGGACGAGTTCGCGTACCGGTCCCAGCAGCGCGCCGCCAAGGCGCAGGCCGACGGGCGGCTGGCCGAGGAGATCGTGCCGGTGACCGTGCCGGCCGGCAGGCGCGAGACGAAGCTGGTCGAGGTCGACGAGCACCCCCGGGAGACCTCACTGGAGAAGCTCGCCGCACTGCCCACCCCGTTCCGCGAGGGCGGCACGGTGACCGCCGGCAACTCCTCCGGCGTCAACGACGGCGCGGTGGCCCTGCTGGTCGCCTCCGCGGCGGCCGTCGAGCGCTACGGCCTCACCCCGCTGGCCCGGGTGAGCGGGGCGGCGGCGGCCGGCGTGCCGCCGCGGATCATGGGCATCGGGCCGGTCCCGGCCACCCGCAAGCTCCTCGACCGGCAGGGCCTGGGCCTGGCCGACGTCGACGTGATCGAGCTGAACGAGGCGTTCGCCGCCCAGTCGGTGGCGGTGCTGCGCGAGCTGGGGCTGCCCGAGGACGCCGAGCACGTCAACCCGAACGGCGGGGCCATCGCGCTGGGCCACCCGCTCGGCGCCAGCGGCGCCCGGCTGGCCCTCACCGCCGCGCTGGAGCTGCGCCGCCGGGGCGGGCGACGGGCCCTCGCCACCATGTGCATCGGCGTCGGGCAGGGCATCTCGCTGCTGCTGGAGTCGGCGGCCTGACGGCGGGCGGGCGTACCGTCGAGAGTGGATCTCCCCTTCGTGGGTGCGCCCGCATAGAGTGGTGTGGACCACACGACTCATGCGGGCCGCTCGCGTCCGGGCGCCCGCTCACCGCGGCGACGACCTGGGGGACCGAGCGATGCAGACGCCGGACGGACTTCCCGCCGAGATCGACCTGAGCCGGCCGAGCGCGGCCCGGGTCTACGACTACTTCCTCGGCGGCGCGCACAACTTCGAGATCGACCGGCAGCTCGCCGAGCAGATCGCCGCCATGACGCCGAACCTGGCCGCCACCATGCGCTCGGGGCGGGAGTTCCTGCGCCGGGCCGTCCGGGTGCTGCTCGACGCCGGCATCGACCAGTTCCTCGACATCGGCTCGGGCATTCCCACGGTCGGCAACGTGCACGAGGTGGCCCAGGCGGCCAACCCCGAGGCCCGCATCGTCTACGTCGACATCGACCCGGTCGCCGTGGCGCACAGCCGGGAACTGCTCGCCGGCAACGACCGGGCCACCGCCATCCTGGCCGACCTGCGGGAGCCGAAGCTGATCCTGGACCAGGCGCGGGCCAGTGGGCTGATCGACTTCGACCGTCCGGTCGGCATCCTGCTCGCCGGCGTGGTCCACTTCATCCCCGACGCGGACCGGCCGGGCGACATCCTGGCCACCCTGCGGGCCGCCGCTGCGCCCGGCAGTTTCCTGGTCATCTCGCATTCGACCTTCGAGGACCAGCCGCAGGAGATGCTCGACGCGCAGCGCCTGTCGGCCCGCACCGCCACCGAGATCACGCTGCGCTCGCGGGCCGAGATCACCGGCTACTTCGGCGACTGGACCGTGCTCGAACCGGGTGTCGTGCACATGCCGCTCTGGCGGCCCGACTCGCCGTCCGACGTGGACGAGCACCCCGAGCGGTTCGGGGCGTTCGGCGGCGTCGCCCGGCACGACCGGACAGCCGGCTGAGCCGACATGCGCCCCCCGGACCCCGACGGGGACGACTTCAGCCGGCCGGGCGCCGCGGCGTACGCCGCCGAGTGGGCCCGGGCGGTGCGGCGCATCGGTTTCGTGCCGTTGAGCGCGGCCGAGACCGAGCGGCTGCTGCTCGGGCACACCGTCCGGCTCGGCCGGGCGCTGCTCGCCCCGTCGTTCTCCGCCCAGCCGGCCGAGGACGTCGGGCGGGCCCTGGTCGAGGCGCACCTCACCGAGCCCGGGGTGCTCGACTGGTCGGTGCGGGCACTCGGGGACCGCTTCCTGTCCTGGGTGCTGCCCGCCCGGGCGGAGCCGCCCGAGGTGCGGGAGCGGATCGCCGCCATGCAGGGAGCGTTCGCCGCCGGCTTCGGCCGGGCGCTGCGCGACCGGGTGTTCAGCCAGCAGGAGCGGATCGCCCGCTCGGCCTGGCAGGCCCGGGACGAGGTCGAGCAGGCGCTGCGCGACAGCGAGGCGCGGTTCCGGGCGGTCTTCACCGGGGCCGCCATCGGCATCGGTATCGCCGGGGTGGACGGGCGGATCATCGAGGTCAACCAGTCCTTCGCGGACATGCTCGGCTACACCGTCGCCGAGCTGCGGGAGCTGACCGTGGACGGGCTGTTCCACGCCGATGACGCCGCCGGGATGTGGGAGCTCTACCAGGAGCTGATCGAGGGCAAGCGCGACAGCGCCCGGGTGGAGAAGCGCTACTACCGCAAGGACGGCAGCGTCGTCTGGACCGACCTGGCCGTCACCCTGATCCGCCACGACGACGGCCGCCCCCGGTTCACCGTGGCGATGATCGAGGACATCACCGAGCGCTACCAGCTCCAGCAGCGGCTGCGCTTCCAGGCGCTGCACGATCCGCTCACCGGCCTGCCGAACCGTACGCTCTTCTTCGAGACGCTCGGCCAGGTCTTCGACACCGCCGCGGCGGAGCAGCGGGTCGGGCTCTGCTTCATCGACCTCGACGGCTTCAAGGCGATCAACGACAGCCTCGGCCACGACCTGGGCGACCGCCTGCTCAAGGTGATCGCCCGGCGGCTCGCCGACTGCGTGTCCGGCCGCGGCCACCTGGTGGCCCGGATGGGCGGCGACGAGTTCGTGATCCTGGTCGACTCCGACGGTGGTCTCGACGACGCCGTGGAGGTGGCCGAGCTGGCCCTGGCCGCCGTCTCCGCCCCGGTGCACGTCGGCGACCAGCAGCTTGCCGTCTCGGCGAGCATCGGCATCGTGGAGTGCCCGGCCGCCGAGACCAACGTCTCCGACCTCATGAAGGCCGCCGACACCACGCTCTACTGGGCCAAGGCCGAGGGGCGGGGCCGCTGGGCGGTCTACGACCCGGAGCGCAGCGCCGCCGACATCGCCCGCTCGGCGCTGGCCGCCAACCTGCCCGCCGCGCTGGACCGGGGCGAGTTCGTGCTGCACTACCAGCCGATCGTCTCGCTGCTCGACGGATCGATGGTGGCCGTGGAGGCGCTGGTCCGCTGGCAGCACCCGGAGCTGGGGCTGATCGGGCCCGACCGGTTCATCGGGCTGGCCGAGGAGACCGGCCTGATCGTCCGGCTCGGCGCCTGGGTGCTCCGGCAGGCGTGCCGCGACGCCGAGAGCTGGCGGCGGGCGTACCCGGAGGCGCGGCTCATGGTCAACGTCAACCTGGCCGCCCGCCAGGCCGACGACCCGGCCATCGTGGAGACCGTCGCCGAGGCGTTGCAGCGCACCGGGCTCCCCGCCGAGCTGCTGCAACTGGAGCTGACCGAGAGCGCCGTGATGGGCACGGCGGGGGAGTCGCTGCGTGCCCTGCACCAGCTCGCCGACCTCGGGATCCGGCTCGCCATCGACGACTTCGGCACGGGCTACTCGAACCTGGCGTACCTGCGGCGGCTGCCGATCCACTGCCTGAAGCTGGCCGGCCCGTTCGTCGAGGGGATCCGGGGCGACGGCGCGGACGTGGTCGCCGACCACCGCGACGAGCGGATCGTGGACGCCCTGGTCCGGCTGGCCCACGCGCTGGAGCTGTGGGTGACCGCCGAGGCGGTGGAGACCGAGGAGCAGGCCGAGCGGCTGCGGTCGCTGCGCTGCGACACCGGGCAGGGCCGCTGGTTCGGCCCGCCGATGCCCGCGGCCGACATCCGCGCGCGGCTCGAGGGTAAGGAAGGGGTGCAGCGGCCGTCGCGCCTGCCGGAGCAGCGCGCGGGCCGGGCGGGGGCCCGTGCGGCCGGGGAGGAGACGCGGTGAGCCTGGGCGATTCGCAGGCGGTGGTGTCGGTGGTGGCCGCGCTGGCCATCGTGGCCGGGCTGGCCGGGGTGGTGGTGCCCGGGCTGCCGGCGCTGCCGCTGTGCTGGGGCGGCGTGCTGGTGTGGGCGCTGTTCGCCGACGCCGGGCCGGGCCGCTGGGCCGTGCTGGCCGCCGCCACCGTGGTCGCCGTCGGCGGCGGCGTGGTCAAGTACCTCTGGCCCGGGCGGAACCTGAAACGGACCGGCGTGCCGACGTCGTCGCTGCTCGCTGGGGGACTGCTCGGCCTGGTCGGATTCTTCGTCATACCGGTGGTCGGGCTGCCGATCGGCTTCGTCGGCGGGATCTGGGGCGCCGAGCGGCTGCGGCTGGGCAGCAACCAGCTCGCCTGGCCGGCCACCGTGCAGGCGCTCAAGGCGGCCGGGCTGTCCATGCTGGTCGAGTTCCTGGCCGGGCTGGTCATCGCCGTGCTCTGGGTGGCCGGGCTGCTGTTCGCCTGACCGGATCGAGGCGGCGTTCACCGCTGCCACCGGTTAGGGTCGCACCCGTGCGGATCACCGTCCTCGGTGGGCTCGGCGCCTGGCCCACCGCCGAGCAGTCGTGCTCCGGCTTCCTGGTCGAACACGCGGGCTTCCGGCTGCTGATCGACCCCGGGTACGCGACGCTGCAACCGCTGCTGGCGCGCGTCCCGGCGGCGCAGGTGGACGCTGTTTACGTCAGCCACGGCCACCCGGACCACTGCGCGGACCTCCAACCGCTGCTGCGGGCCCGGGTGCTCGCCGACCGGGACGGCCCGCCGCTGCCCGTGTACGCGCCCGCCGGAGCTCTGGACCGCCTGCTCGCCATCGACGAGGCGGGTCTGGTCGACGGGGCGTACCGGCTGTCCGCCCTCGCGCCGGGAGAAGCATTCGACCTCGGGCCGTTCCGGGTGGACACGTGGTCGCTGCCGCACTGGGTGCCCAACATCGGCGCCCGATTCGCCGCCGCGGACGCCATACTGGCCTACACCGGGGACACCGGACCCAGCCCGGACCTCGTCGAGCTGGCCCGCGACGCCGACCTGCTGATCGCCGAGGCGACGTATCCGGTGGAGATCCCCGACCGGCACGTCGGCAACCTGTCCAGCGCCGCTGAGGTGGGCCGGTACGCCGAGGCCGCCGGGACGCGGCGGCTGCTGCTCACCCACCTGTGGCCCGGGACCGACCCGGCGGAGGCGGTCGCGGCGGCGGGACACGGGTACGCCGGGCCGGTCGACGTCGCCGCGCCGGGCCTGGTGCGCACGATCGGGAGGTAGGGAGCGGCGGCGCGGGCGTCCGGGGGGTACGGCGAACCGCCGTACTTCAGTGAGAGAGAGGTGGACGCCGCGCACCGCCGCGGGCCGGGCGTTGCCGAGCGCCCGGTGGTGGCCCGTCGCGATCGGGCCTGGTCACGGGCTCAAGGATGCCCCGGTACGCCCTCGCGCGGCAACGCAATTAGCCGTGCCGGCCGTGAGATTCCCACGGCTGCCGTATTGACCGCCTTGATCGGCGGGATCACACTTTGCCCACTCGCACCGGGGAAGTCACCTCGAGGAGGTGTGCAGTGGCCACGACGCCCGCGCCGACCGCCGAGCAACCGATGGACGACGACGCCCGACGGCTCGCCGAACTCGGCTACAAACAGGAGCTGCACCGCAAGTGGAGCGGCTTCTCCAACTTCGCCATCTCGTTCTCGATCATCTCGATCCTGGCCGGCTGTTTCACCACCTTCGGCCAGGCGTGGAACAACGGCGGGCCGGTCGCCATCTCCTGGGGCTGGCCGCTGATCTCGCTGTTCATCCTGATCATCGGCTTCTGCATGGCCGAGCTGGTCTCGGCCTACCCGACCGCCGGCGGCATCTACTGGTGGGCCGCCACCATGGGGCGGCCGGTGCACGGCTGGTTCACCGGCTGGCTCAACCTGATCGGCCTCGTGGCGGTGACCGCCTCGGTCGATTACGGCTGCGCCACCTTCCTCAACCTCACCCTGTCCGCGCTCTTCGACGGGTGGGCCGGCACCGCGCACCAGACCTTCGGGCTGTTCGTGGTGATCCTCGCCCTGCACGGGCTCATCAACATCTACGGGCACCACGTCATCGACGTACTCCAGAACGTCTCGGTCTGGTGGCACGTGGCCGGCGCGGCCGCCGTGGTGCTGATCCTGCTCCTGGTCCCCGACGACCACCAGAGCTTCAAGTTCGTCTTCACCGAGCGGTTCAACAACTCCGGCTTCGGCGACGGCGACACCGGTGGGCTCACCTTCTGGTTCTACGTGCTGCCGCTGGGCTTCCTGCTCACCCAGTACACGATCACCGGCTTCGACGCCTGCGCGCACGTCTCCGAGGAGACCCGGGGCGCCTCGAAGGCCGCCGCCCAGGGCCTCTGGCGGTCGATCTTCTACTCCGCGGTCGGCGGCTGGATCCTGCTGCTCGCCTTCCTCTTCGCGGCCACCGATGTGGACGCCATCAACTCGGCGGGCGGCTTCTCCGGGGCCATCTTCGAGTCCGCGCTGACCCCGTTCTTCTTCAAAGCCGTCATCATCATCTCCACCATCGGCCAGTTCTTCTGCGGGATGAGCTGCGTGACCTCGATGTCCCGGATGGCGTACGCGTTCAGCCGGGACCGCGCGGTGCCGGGCTGGCGGCTCTGGTCCCGGGTGAACCGCAACGGCACCCCGGTCAACGCGATCATCGCGGCCACCCTGGCCGGGCTCGTGCTCACCCTTCCCGCGCTCTACCAGAAGGCCGGCGTGCCGGTCGCCTTCTACGCGGTGGTCTCGGTCGCGGTGATCGGCCTGTACCTGTCCTTCCTCATCCCGATCTTCCTGCGGCTGCGGATGGGGGACCGGTTCGTGCCGGGGCCGTGGACGCTGGGCCGGAGGTACCGGCTGCTCGGCTGGATCGCGGTGATCGAGATCGCGATCATCAGCGTCTACTTCGTGCTGCCGATCGTGCCGGCCGGCGTGCCCGGCAACACGGACTTCACCTGGACGGCCGTCAACTACGCCCCGCTCGCCGTCGGCGGGGTGCTGCTCGGCGTTGCCGTCTGGTGGTACGCCTCCGCCCGGAAGTGGTTCACCGGTCCCCGCCGTACCGTCGACGTGCCGGTGCAGCGCCCCGCCGCGGACGCCGCACCGGCCGACGAACCGGCCTGAACCAGTCCCCTCGTCGGCGCCGGGCCACCCGGCGCCGACGACGGGTGGCCGGGATCGCGGCCGGGGGCAGCCCCCTGGAGCCGCCCGCGCACTACCCGTTGATGAGCTGCTCGCGGAGAATGTCCGCGTGCCCGCAGTGCTGAGCCAGCTCGCGCAGCATGTGGAGATACACCCACCGCAGCGGAACCGGGCCACGCCGGTGCCCGCGAAGGATGTCGTCCAGACCCAGGGAAGCCGTCGCACGGCGTGATGCTTCGCAGGCCTCGCGGTGTGCGTGCCGGACGCCGGCGATCGTGTCGCCGTCATCGAGGAGGAACGACTCGTCGGACACCTCGGGGATGCCGATCTCCGCGCGCGTCCGGCACGTGACGGCCTCGTCGAACCAGACCTTCTCGACGAAGGTCGCGTGCTTGACGAGACCCAGCAGCGTGGTCCCGGAGGCCACCAACGATCGGCGCGCCTGTTCCTCGGTCAGCCCGTCCAGGCAGCCGTTGAGCGCGTCGCGGTGCTCGTCGAGGAACGCCTCGAACTGGGCCTGGAGCGGCTGTGCGACGACCCGGTCGGCGAAGGTGGGCGGGAAGGAAGGCATGGGCGAAGCATTCCAGACCGTCGCCCGGGAGCAACCGGCGGAGATCGGGTGGAGAATTCTTCCGGCACGGCGTCGGATCCGGGGCGGGTCGTTCGTAGAACAGGGCGGAGAGGCGGCCGGAGAAGGCCGCCGGGACAAGGGAGTCACGGGATGACGCGGTACCTGATCTCGTTCAACGACGGCGCGATGGACCACATCCCCGCCGAGGAGGTGCCCGACGTGGGCAAGGCCGCGCACGCGGTGATCCAGGAGGCCGTGAACGCCGGCGTGTTCGTGTTCGGCACCGGACTCGAACGCCAGCAGGCGAGCGTCGTGGCCACGGACGGGATGGTCACCGATGGCCCCTACCCGGAGACCAAGGAGGTCATCGGCGGGTTCGTGGTCGTCGACGTGGCGTCACGCGACGAGGCGCTGGCCTGGGCTGCCAAGATCGCCGACGCCTGCCGCTGCGCCCAGGAGGTCCGGGAGCTCCTGCCCGATCCCGAGATGGACGCGATGCTCCGCCAGGCCGGCCGGCGATGGTGACGCGCTGAACCGGAGCCGCGGGGCGCACCCTGATCAGGTGCGGCGCAGCACCAACGTCGCGAAGCCCAGGACGTTGCGGTACCCGCGCAACCACCGGTCGCGGTGCTCCCCGGCGACGGCCAGCGCCTCGGCGGCATCCGGATGGCCGGGATTGTCCAACGCCCACTCGGTGAGCGAGCCGATCCACGACCACTCGTAGTCGTCCCACTCGGCGGCGTCGCTGACGTGGGCGTACACCGGCGTCCAGCCGGCCTGCTCGGCGGCGTCGGCCAGCCCGGCGAGGTCGGTGAACTCCTCCGGCTTCGCGTCGAGGGCCGCGAGTGCCTCCGGGGTCGGCGGGACCTGCCAGAACCCCTCGCCGACCAGGAGGATCCCGTCGGCGTTCACATGCCGGCCGGCCAGCTCCAGCGTCTCGCGGAATCCGCCGAACGCGTGTGTCGACCCGACGCACAGCACCAGGTCGTAGTCGCCGTCCGGCACGTACGTCCGGGCGTCGCGCTCGTGCAGCGTGAGCCGCTCGGCGAGGCCGCGCGCCTCGGCGGCGCCGGCGGCGCGTTCGAGGGCGTACGGGCTGACGTCGACGCCGTCCGCGTGCCCGTCGGGGTAGTGGGCGAGGGCCTGCAGCGCCCAGGCTCCCTCTCCACAGCCGAGGTCGAGGATGCGAGCCGTCGGTTGGCGGCCCGCCCGGCGCAGGAGCCGGTTGACGTTGACACCGAAGATCGGGGCCGCGATCGGGTGGTGCGAGTGCGCGATGCTGCTGAGCCGTTGACGATCCACCCGCAGAGTCAACACCAGTCCGCCCCGCCGCGGGGTACGCGAGCGTCGGTGGGCGGACCCTAGACTGCCGATCGTGACGACACCCCTCACTCCGGTCGAGGTGGCCTTCGCGCTGTTGCAGGAGGGCCGCATGGGCGACGCCGAGAACCTCATGACGCGCGAGGTGCAGGCCGCCGCGGACAGGCACGGTCACGGCAGCCCGGAGTGGGCCTCCGCCCAGTGCGACCTCGGCAACGTGCTGCTCAACGCCGATCAACTCGACCGCGCGGTCGAGTGCTACCGCCGAGCCGTGTCCGTGCCGCCACGCGATCACGAGTCCCGTAAGGACCAGTTGACCTACCGGCTCAACCTGGGCTCGGCGCTGCGCCTGGCCGGGCGGCTCGACGAGGCCGAGACGGAGCTGCGCCAGGGCGTTCGGGAACGGCTCGCCTTCTACGGTCGCGAGCACGCCGGCTACGCGTTCGGCCTCGAACCACTGGCGGACCTGCTGCGGCAGCGTGGCGACCTGGCCGGCGCCCGGCAGGTCGTCGAGGAGGCGGTGGCCAACCTGTGGCGCAACGGGCACGAGCGGGTGGCCTCCGCGTTGGCGCTGCGCGCGGCGATCGTGCACGCCGGTGGCACCCGCGAACCGCTCTTCGTGGGCCTGCACCAACTGCCCGACGAGGTGGTCGAGCAGGTCGGGCGGGTCGTCACCCAACTGCTGGACCACGGCGACCCGGCGTCCAAGCCGCTGCTCATCGCCCTGGTCGCGGCACTGGAGGAGCGGCTCGGCGTCGACCACCAGGCGACGCTCAACGCCCTGTCCGTGCTGGCGAACCTCGGTCGTGATCTCGGTGACCAGGCGGGGCGGATCGAGGCGATCGAGCGGGTGCTCTCGTCGTACGACCGCCAGGGCCGGCAGGAGGAGGCCCTCATGGCGGCGCTCGGCCTGGCGATGGCTCAGGACGAGGCCGGCGATGCCGGGGCGGCGCTGCGCACGTACGCCACGGCGGACGCGAGGGCCGAGCGCATCGGTCGTCCGGAGCTGCGCAGTCAGGTGCTGCGCAACTGGGGCCTTGCGCTGAAGGAGGCCGGCCAGGTGGGCCCGGCGGAGCAGCGGCTGACCGAGGCGGTGCACCAGGCGCGCCGCGGCGCCGACCACGACATGGTCGGGCGCGCCTGCATCGCCCTCGGCCTGTTCCTCCAGCACGAGGAGCGGCTGCCGGAGGCCCGCGCCGTGCTGGAGGACGGCCTGAGCGTCATGGACCCCGTGCACCCGGACGCGATCATCGGCCGCAGCCACCTCGGTGCGGTCCTGGAGGGCCGCACCTGCGGCTGCGGCGACATGGCGGGCACGATCGGCGAGGCGTTCCGCGAGTTCGTCATCACCCGGCTTCCCGCGGACCTGCTCGACCGCCTCGACGTGGCGATCGTGGACGGTGACTTCAAGATCGACGTTGGGCTGCGGCGAGAACCGACCGAGGCCGAACTGGAGCGCCTCAACGAGGTCTTCCAGACCGCTCACGCCGAGTTCCGCCGCCGGCTCAGCGAGCCCCACTACGCCGGCTGAGTGCCCCTCGGCGACTCGGCCGGCGTCGTGGGCCGCCGGTTCAGTGCGTGTCGCCGGGGGCGGGGACGGGATGCTCGGCGGCACGGCTGACCTGTTCCCAGCCCGCCCAGGTGTCCATCCGCCGGCGTGAGATGTCGAACGCCAGGTCGTAGACCATGCTGCCGAGCAGGAGCCGCAGCGGCGGGTCGTCGCTGTCGACCAGTTTCAGGAGTGCCGCGGCGGCGAGCCGAGGGTCACTGTCGATCGATCCTTCCGCCCACTGCCGCTCCAGTTCCGCGCGTAGCGGTCCATAGGCGTCCATCGGCGTCGTGGCGGCCATGCTGCTGTAGAGGTCGGTCCAGTAGCCCCCGGGCTGGACGATGCTGACCTTGACGCCGAAGGCCGCCGCCTCCATCGCCAGAGCCTCGCTCATGCCTTCCAGCGCGAACTTGCTGGCGCTGTACGCGCCGGTACCGGGGAAGCCGCCGAGCGCGGCGATGCTCGAGATCTGCACGATGTGACCGGAGCCCCGGGAGCGCAGGTGCGGCAGTACGGCCTGGCTGACCCAGAGCGCGCCGAAGAGGTTGACCTCGAACTGGGCCCGCACCTCGGCTTCCGTGAACTCCTCGATCATGCCCATGGACATGGTGCCGGCGTTGTTGACGACGATGTCGAGCTGTCCGAAGTGCTCGACTGCGGTGGCCACGGCGGCGAAGACCGCCGTCCGGTCGGTCACGTCGAGCGGCAGGGCGAACAGCCGGTCACCGTGACGCTGGTCGAAATCGTCCCGGGCGATGGTCCGGGCGGCGGCGACCACCCGGTCACCGTGTTCGAGCGCGGCGTTGGTGAACGCACGGCCCAGCCCGCGGCTGGCGCCGGTGATGAACCAGGTACGCGACGGGGTGCCGGATGAGGTGCGCACAGCGAATCTCCACTCTCTTACCGAGACGAGACGGTCCGTCTCGTTGCTGAACGACCGTACGCCATGCCGGTCCGGAACTCAAGACGAGACGGTCCGTCTCACTCCCTTGGTATGGTGAGCGGGTGACGACACCGCAGAAGGCCGCGCCCAACGCGGCCCGCCGGAAGGAAGCCTCGCGGCGGGCCATCCTCGCCGCCGCCTTCGAGCTGCTCCAGGACGTCGGATACGCCAGACTCAGCATCGAGGGCATCGCCGCGCGGGCCGGTGTCGGCAAACAGACCATCTACCGCTGGTGGCCGTCCAAGGGGGCGGTCATCTTCGACGCCTTCCTCATGCTCAGTGAGGGCGGCGGGGGTGAGCCTGTGGTGCTGCCCGACACCGGTGACCTGGCAGCCGACCTGACCGCGGTGCTGCACGCCACCGTCGCGGAGCTGAACGATCCCCGGTACGACCAGCCCATGCGCGCGCTGGCCACCGAGATCGCGCACGACCCCGAACTGGCCGACGCCTACCGCGAGCGGCTGGACGGACCGATGAAGGAGGCCAAGCGACAACGCCTCCGCAGCGCCCAGCGGGCCGGGCAACTCGCCGACGACCTCGACCTCGACGTGGCCGTGGAGATGATCTGGGGGCCCGTGCTCAACCGTTGGCTGCACCGCAGCGGGCCCCTCACCGCCGAGTACGCAGATCGCGTCATCGCCACCGCCCTCAACGGCTTACGCCCACGCCCGTCCGGCCGCTGAGCCGGCACGCGGCCTGCTCTGGAACGGCCCTGACCGGCGGGGTCACCGCCGGTCAGGGCTCACGTTCACGACATGCTGTGCGATCCGGTCACGCCCGGCCGCACAGCGCGTTCTGGATCAGCGTGTCGGCGCCGCGTTGCTGCCGGAGAAGGCTGTCCAGCGAGTCGCCGAGCGAGGCGGACATGGACACCACGGCGCTGCGCCGGCCGTCGCCGGTGACGCCGGTGACCGTGATGTAGCCGCCGTCGCCGCCGTCGTGGCCCCAGTAGACGCCGCCGCAGGGCAGCGGGCGGCTGACCAGGCCGAGCCCGTAGAGGCCGCCCGGCCAGATCGCGTCGATCTCGTCGCTGATCTTGACCGTGCGCTGCATCTCGGCCAGCTGTGCGGGGCGCAGCAGCCGGCCGCCCAGCAGTGCCCGGAAGAACCGTTCGAGGTCCGCGGTGCTGGAGACGATGGAGTCCGGGTCCACCAGAACCTGCTCGGTGACGTCCACCAGCTCACCGGTCTCGAACAGTTGATATGCCTGAGCGTGCGGCTGGGGCAGGGACGGCGAGTTCCCGGGCCAGGTGGTGTGGCGCAGCCCGAGCGGACCGACGATCCGGTCGGTGACCTCCTGCTGCAGGGACCGGCCGGTGACCCGCTCGATGATCATGCCGACCAGGATGAAGCCGGTGTTGGAGTAGGCCCACCCCGTCCCGGGCTCGAAGTCCGGCCGGTGGCTCATCGCCCGCGCCACGAGTTGCTCGCGGGTGTACACGTCGTACCGCTGCTGGAGGTATTCCTCGGGCGTCGTGTAGCCGGGCAGGTCGTCGTGGATGCCGCTGGTGTTCTGCAGGAGGTGGCGCACGGTGATCCGGCGGCCGTCGTTGCCGGTGCCGCGGACCACGCCGGGTAGCCACCGCTCGACGGTGTCGTCGAGGGAGAGCCGGTGTTCCTCGACCAGTTGCAGGACGACGGTGGCCTCGAACGCCTTGCGGGTACTCGCGATCCGGAACCGTCCCGTCGGCGGTACCGGGCGCCGGGTGGCACGGTCGGCGACGCCGCTGGTGGCGACGAGGTGCCGGCCGTCGGAGGTGGTCACCCGGGCTTGAACGCCGGTCACCCCGAGGGCGTGGATCGCGTCGGTGTCCCGCTGCAACCGGTCGCCGGCGTGGCCGGAACCGGTCACCGATCCTTCGGCCGTGCCGAGTGCGGTGACCGTGAACGCGAGGGCGACGAGCCCGGCCGCCGCACCCAGCGCGACCCGTCGTCCCGAAAGGTTTCTGCTGATCGATCTCATGCCACCGACGGTAGGAGCGGCGTTGACGAGGACCGATACCTCGTACCACCGGATATCAGGTACAGCTGCCTGTAGTGCCCCGGGCGGCGGCCGCCGGGCAGACTTGGCGGCGGGTCGGGCGCACTGCCCGCCCGTACGCAGAAGGGCACGCGGTGACGTCAGGCCGACGGTGGGTGCAGGTGTGGCGTGCCGCCGCCTTCCTGCTGGCAGCACTGGCCACCGGGATCGCGACACTGCTCGCGCTTCCGCTGCTGTGCCATCCGAGGCTCGCCCGGAGCTGGGCGAACTGGCACCGTGCCCGCGCCGGCAGGCTGCTCGGGGCGCCGTTGGCGCCGCGTCCTGCCCTGCGTACGACGGGACGCCGCGCATGGGCCGATCCGGCCACGCCCCGCGACTTGCTCTGGCTGCCGGTGAACGTCCTCACCGGAACGGTGTTCGGCCTGTTCACGCTGCTGTGCGTGGGCAATCTCGTGCCCGCCGCGGTCGCCACACCACTGTGGTGGGCGTTCGCACCGGAGGATCGGCCCCGCCTGTTCATCGACGTGCCGGTGACCGGCTGGACGACGGCCCTCGCTCTCGGTCCACTGCAGATCCTCGTGCTCGCCGCGCTGGCGTACCTGGCCCTCCCGCCGATCGCTCGCGCGCACGCCCGGATCTGCCTGGTGGTGCTGTCGCACTCGACGGCCGAACAGCTCGCCGATCGGGTCGCCGTGTTGACCCGTACCCGTGCGGACGTGCTCGACGCACACGGCGCGGAGCTGCGCCGGATCGAGCGCGACCTGCACGACGGCACCCAGGCCCGGCTGGTGGCCATCGCGATGCGGCTCGCCGTGGCCCGGCGGGCGTTGTCCGACCATCCTCGGAACGAGCAGTTCCTGGAGGACCTCCTTCGGGACGCGCACGAAGGAACCGAGGAGGCGATGAGCGAACTCCGCGAGGTGATCCGGACCGTCTACCCGCCGATCCTCGCCGACCGCGGCCTCACCGGCGCGCTGACCGCGGTGACGGCTCGCTGTGGCGTGCCGACCCGGCTGGACATCGGCAACGTCGACAAGGTGCCGGCGGCCGTGGAGGCCGTCGTCTACTTCGCCGTCGCCGAGGCGCTCACCAACGTCGCCAAGCACAGCCGAGCGACCACGGCCGGGGTCACGGTGAGCCGCACGGCCGACCGGTTGTCGGTGGCGATCACCGACAACGGCACCGGCGGCGCCGACGATCGGCGAGGCACCGGCCTGGCCGGAATCCGTCGCCGGGTGCTCGCGCTCGACGGCACCGTAGACGTCGACAGCCCGGTCGGCGGACCGACGACGATCACCATGGAGCTGCCGTGCGGGTCGTGATCGCCGAAGACAACGTGCTGCTGGCGACGGGGCTGGAGCTGCTGCTCAACAGCGTCGGGTTCGACACCGCCGCCATCGCGGGCGACGCGGCGGGCTTCCTCACCGCCGTGCGGGACCATCGGCCCGACGTCGCCATCGTCGACGTCCGGCTGCCGCCGTCATTCCGCGACGAGGGCATCCGAGCCGCCCTGCAGGCCCGCCGTGAGCACCCTGGCCTGCCGGTCCTGGTGCTGTCGCAGTACGTCGAGCAGCAGTACGCCGCCGAACTGCTCGCCACCACCGGGGGCGGCGTCGGCTACCTCCTCAAGGATCGCGTCAGCCGGGTGGATGAGTTCGTCGACGCGCTGCGCCGGGTGGCCGCCGGTGGCACCGCCATGGACACCGAGGTCATCGCCCAACTCCTCGCCCGCCGCCGGGACCCGATCGCCGTCCTCACCCCCCGCGAACGCGAGGTGCTCGCGCTGATGGCCCAGGGACACGACAACGCGACCATCGCCGACCGACTGGTCATCACCGACAACGGCGTGCACAAGCACATCGGCAACATCTTCACCAAGCTGGGCCTCGCCGTGACCGACAGCGGCCACCGCCGCGTCCTCGCCGTTCTCACCTACCTCAACGGCGCGGGCCAGCTCGGCGGCGACTGAGTACCGGTGCTCCGGTCGACCCCGGCGACCGGCGCCGCGCGGGACCCGGCTCCCGCCGTCGGCCGATCGCGTTTGCGACGGTGTCCGCAGGGGGCATTGACGGTGATCCGGTTCTGCCAGTAGACCTTGGTGATGGAGGCGCGCCGATGAGGAAAGCTCCGCTCACGCTGGAACAACTGCGCGTCGCGGTCGCCGAGGGCCAGATCGACACGGTGGTGCTCGCGCTGACCGACATGCAGGGCCGCCTCCAGGGCAAGCGGTTCCACGCGCCCTACTTCCTCGACCAGGTGGTCGCGCACGGCAGCGAGGGCTGCAACTACCTGCTCGCCGTGGACGTCGACATGAACACCGTCGACGGCTACGCCATGTCGAGCTGGGAACGCGGCTACGGCGACTTCGCCATGCGCCCCGACCTGCACACCCTGCGCAAGGTGCCCTGGCAGCCCGGCACCGCCATGCTCCTGGCCGACCTGGAGTGGCTGGACGGCTCCGGGCCCGTGCTCGCCTCGCCCCGGCAGATCCTGCGCCGCCAGCTCGACCGGCTGGCCGCCCACGGGCTGACCGCCTACGCGGGCACGGAGTTGGAGTTCGTGCTGTTCCGCGACTCCTACGAGCAGGCGTGGCAGCGCGGCTACCGGGAGCTGACCCCGGCCAACCAGTACAACGTGGACTACTCGCTGCTCGGCACCGCCCGGGTGGAGCCGCTGCTGCGCCGGATCCGGACCGAGATGGCCGGCGCCGGGCTGACCCCGGAGAGCGCCAAGGGCGAGTGCAACCTCGGCCAGCACGAGATCGCCTTCCGCTACGACGAGGCGGTGGCCTGCGCCGACCACCACGTCATCTACAAGAACGGGGCGAAGGAGATCGCCGCCCAGGAGGGCATGTCGATCACCTTCATGGCCAAGCCGAACGCGCGGGAGGGCAACTCCTGCCACATCCACTTCTCGCTGCGCGGGGCCGACGGCCGCTCGGCGATGCTCGGCGACGGGCCGGCGCACCTGTCGGCCACCGGGCAGCGGGTGCTGGCGGGCCTGCTCGCCACCATGCGCGAGTTCAGCCTCCTCTTCGCCCCCAACATCAACTCCTACAAGCGCTACCAGCCCGGCTCGTTCGCCCCGACCGCGCTGCGCTGGGGCACCGACAACCGCACCTGCGCGCTGCGGCTGGTCGGGCACGGCCAGGGGATGCGGGTGGAGAACCGGGTGCCGGGCGCCGACGTCAACCCGTACCTGGCGATCGCCGCGCTGGTGGCCGGTGCGGTGCACGGCATCGAGCGGGAGCTGGAGCTGGGCGAGGAGTGCTCCGGCAACGCGTACGACGACGGGGACGCCGAGCGGGTGCCCGGAACGCTCCGGGACGCCCTGGCCCTCTGGGAGTCCTCGGAGACGGCGCGGGACGCCTTCGGCGACGAGGTGGTCGGGCACTACGCCAACAACGCGAAGGTGGAGCTGGCCGCCTTCGACGCCGCCGTGACGGACTGGGAGCTGGTGCGTGGCTTCGAACGCCTCTGACCTCCCCGCGATCTTGCACTCCGGCCCGTGGTCCGTGGCGACGAGCGGTTCTTGTCCGGGCGGCAACTGCAAGATCGGCGGGGCGAGGGGGTACGGGAGTGAGTGAGGTGCGGAACCCGGCGACGGGGGAGGTGCTGCGGGAGGTGCCCGCCACCTCGCTCGTCGAGACGGATGCGGCCATCGCGCGGGCGGCGGCGGCCTTCGAGACGTGGCGCGCGGTGGCGCCGGGCGACCGGGCGCGGCTGCTGCGGCGGTTCGCCGCCGTGGTCGACGCGCACCGGGAGGAGCTGGCGCTGCTGGAGGTGCGCAACGCCGGGCACACGATCGGCAACGCGCGCTGGGAGGCCGGCAACGTCCGGGACGTGCTCGACTACTACGCGGGCGCGCCGGAGCGGCTGACCGGGCACCAGATCCCGGTGCCCGGCGGGCTCGACGTCACCTTCCACGAACCGCTCGGCGTGGTCGGGGTGATCGTGCCGTGGAACTTCCCGATGCCGATCGCCGGCTGGGGCTTCGCACCGGCGCTGGCCGCCGGCAACACCGTGGTGCTCAAGCCGGCCGAGCTGACCCCGCTGACCGCGATGCGCCTGGCCGAGCTGGCCCTCGACGCCGGCCTGCCGGAGGGCGTGTTCACGGTGCTGCCCGGCCAGGGCGGCGTGGTGGGCGAGCGGTTCGTCACCCATCCGGCGGTCCGCAAGGTCTGCTTCACCGGCTCCACCGAGGTCGGCACCCGGATCATGGCGGGCTGCGCCGCCCAGGTGAAGCGGGTGACGCTGGAGCTGGGCGGGAAGTCCGCCAACCTGGTCTTCGCCGACGCCGACCTGGCGAAGGCGGCGGCCGCCGCGCCGGCCGCGGTCTTCGACAACGCGGGCCAGGACTGCTGCGCCCGCTCCCGGATCCTGGTCCAGCGATCGGTGTACGACCGCTTCCTCGAACTGCTCGAACCGGCCGTGCGCGCGTTCCGGGTCGAGGACCCGGCCGCCGACAGCGCCGAGATGGGTCCGCTGATCTCCGCCGGCCACCGGGACCGGGTCGCCGGGTACGTCGACGGGGCGAAGGTGGCCTTCACCGGCACCCGGCCCGACGGCGCCGGCTTCTGGTACGCCCCGACCGTGCTGCTCGCCGACTCCCCGGCCGACCGGCACTGGCGGGAGGAGATCTTCGGCCCGGTGGTCTCGGTGCTCCCGTTCGACGACGAGGCCGACGCGATCCGCCTGGCCAACGACACGGAGTACGGCCTCTCCGGCTCGATCTGGACCCGGGACGTGGGCCGCGCGGTGCGGGTGGCCCGGGCGGTCGACTCGGGCAACCTCAGCGTCAACTCGCACTCCTCGGTGCGCTACTGGACCCCGTTCGGCGGGATGAAGCGCTCCGGCCTGGGCCGGGAGCTGGGTCCGGACGCGCTGCACGCCTTCACCGACGTCAAGAACGTCTTCATCAGCACGGAGGAGTGAGATGCAGGGACGGCTTCAGGACCGGGTCGCCGTGGTGACCGGGGCGGGCAGCGGCATCGGCCTGGCCACGGTGCGGCGGTTCGCCGCCGAGGGGGCCCGGGTGGTCTGCGTGGACATCGACGCCGAGGCGGGCAAGCGGGCCGCCGACGAGGTGGCCGGCGAGTTCGTGGCCGCCGACGTGGCCGACGAGGCGGCCGTCCGGGACCTGTTCGACGGGGTGGCCGAGCGGCACGGCCGGGTGGACGTGGCGTTCAACAACGCCGGCATCTCGCCGCCCGACGACGACTCGATCCTGGAGACCGGGCTGGACGCCTGGGAGCGGGTGCTGCGGGTCAACACCACCAGCGTCTACCTCTGCTGCAAGTACGCCATCCCGCACATGCGGCGGCAGGGCAAGGGCTCGATCATCAACACCGCCTCGTTCGTGGCGCTGATGGGCGCGGCGACGTCGCAGATCGCGTACACGGCGAGCAAGGGCGGGGTGCTGGCGATGACCCGGGAGCTGGGCGTGCAGTTCGCCCGGGAGGGCATCCGGGTCAACGCGCTCTGCCCCGGCCCGGTCGCCACCCCGCTGTTGCTGGAGCTGTTCGCCAAGGACCCGGAGCGGGCCGCCCGCCGCCTCGTCCACGTGCCGATGGGCCGGTTCGGCAACCCGGAGGAGATCGCCGCCGCGGTGGCGTTCCTGGCCAGCGACGACGCCTCGTTCATGACCGCCGCGCAGTTCGTGGTCGACGGCGGGATCACCGGCGCCTACGTGACCCCCCTATGAGTCGCCGGCCGGTGATCGGCATCACGTCGTACGTCGAGCCGGCCGGCTGGGCGGTGTGGCGGGACGTGCCGGCGGCGCTGGTGCCGCACGCGTACGTCCGGGCGGTGACCGCGGCGGGCGGCCGGGCCGTGGTGCTGCCCCCCGACGACGCCGACGCCGACGTGCTGCGGGTGCTGGACGGGCTGCTGCTGGCCGGCGGCGCCGACGTGGGCCCGGAGCGGTACGGCGAGCCGGCCGACCCCCGCACCGAGAGCCGGCCGGACCGGGACGCCGGCGAGCTGGCGCTGCTGACCGCCGCGCTCGCCGCCGACCTGCCGGTGCTCGGGGTGTGCCGGGGCATGCAGCTGCTCGCGGTCGCCCACGGCGGCGCGCTGCACCAGCACCTGCCGGACGTGGTGGGGCACGAGGGCCACCGCCCCGCGCCGGGGGTGTACGGGTCGCACCCGGTCCGGTTCGCCGCCGGCAGCCTGGCCGGGGCGGTGATGGCCGGGGTGGAGCGGGTCAACTCGTACCACCATCAGGGAGTGGCCGACCCGGGCGGCCTGGCCGTGACCGGCTGGGCCGACGACGGAGTGGTGGAGGCCGTGGAGGATCCGGCACGGCGCTTCCTGCTCGGCGTGCAGTGGCATCCGGAGAACGAGGCCGATCCGCGGCCGGTCGCCGCGCTGGTCCGCGCGGCCGCGAGACCCGGCGACACCGTCCGCGCCGACCCGCGGGAGCGCCCGGCTCGCCCCCGGCCGTCGGTTGCGTCAGGATGAGGCCCAGGTAACCAGCGTCCAGCGGTGGACATGCGTTACGTTGCTCCTCCGTCGGGGTAGTAGGCGGGGACGACCGGCGTGATCGCGCCGGTCGTCGTGGACATTCGGCCGGAGCGGGAGGCTGCATGGGCTCGGCCCAGGGGGGCGGGGATGCTCGTGGTTCGTCCTCGGGGACCGGGGAGTCGGAACTCTCGCCGCTACTGACTGCGGCGTTCGCCGCCGGTGGCGAGATGGGCGAGCGGCTCCGTGGCTTCGACTGGTCCGCCACCCCGCTCGGCGCTCCGCACGGCTGGCCCCTCGCGCTGTCCCACGCGATCAGCACCATGCTCTCGTCGCAGGCCCAGATCGTGCTGTTCTGGGGCCCGGACCACCTGGCCTTCTACAACGACGCCTACCGGCCCACCATCGGCGACAAGCATCCGGCGGTCCTCGGCCAGTCCGCGCGGCGGTACTGGGCGGAGACCTGGGACGTGCTCGGGCCGTTGCTCGACGGGGTGCACCGCACCGGCGTGCCCTACCGCAGCGAGAACCACCCTTTCGTGCTCGACCGGCACGGCTTCCTGGAGGACGTCTACTTCGACATCTCGTACGACCCGATCCGGGACGCGGACGGCAGCGTCAGCGGGGTGTTCTGCTTCGTCAACGAGACCACCGGGCGGGTGGTCGGCGAGCGCCGACTGCGGGCCCTGGCCGAACTGGGCACCGAGCTGGCCGATGTGCGCAGCACCATGGAGCTAGGCCGCACGGTCGCCCGGGTGCTCGACGGGCACCGGGCCGACCTGCCGTTCAGCGCCGTCTGGCTGCACGACGACGACGGTGTCCCGGCGCTGGCCGGCTGTGCCGGGGTCAGCCCCGCCACGCTCGCTGGCGGGCCACCCCGCCCCGGCGGCTCCCCGGAGGAGCCCCGCTGGGTCGCCACCGCGGACCTGCTGGGCGCGGTGCCGCCCGACGCCGCCGACCGGGCGCTGCTGCTGCCGCTCACCGCCGTCAACGAGCCGGCCGGCGTGCTGCTGCTCGGGGTGGCCCGCCGGCTGCCCTTCACCGACGACTACCGCCACTTCGCCGATCTGGTCGCCGCCCAGGTCTCCCGGGCGGTCGACAAGCAGCGGGCGTACGAGCAGGAGCGGGCCCGCGCCGCCGCACTCGCCGCGCTGGACCGCGCCAAGACCAACTTCTTCGCCAACGTGAGCCACGAGTTCCGCACCCCGCTCACGCTGGTGCTCGGGCCGCTGGAGGACCTGCTCGCCGACGGCGGCGTGCCCGACGCGTACCTCGACCGGCTGACCGTGATGCACCGCAACGCGCTGCGGCTGCTCAAGCTGGTCAACACCGTGCTGGACTTCTCCCGGCTGGAGTCCGGCCGGCTGGCCGCCCGCTACCAGCCCACCGACCTGGCCGACTACACCTCCCGGCTGGCCAGCACCTTCCGCTCGGCCACCGAGCGGGCAGGGCTGCGCCTGGTCGTGGACTGCCCGCCGCTGCCCTCGCCGGTCTACGTCGACCGGGACATGTGGGAGAAGATCGTCCTCAACCTGGTGTCGAACGCCGTCAAGTTCACCTTCGACGGCGAGATCCGGGTGCGCGTCCGCGCCGGCGCCGGCGCCGCCGTGCTGGAGGTAGCCGACACCGGCGTCGGCATCGCGCCGGAGGAGCTGCCCCAGGTGTTCGAGCGGTTCCACCGGGTGGCCGGCGCCCGCGCCCGCACCCACGAGGGCACCGGCATCGGCCTCGCCCTGGTCCGCGAACTGGTCGAGATGCACGGCGGCACGGTCGAGGCGCACAGCGTCGTCGACCGCGGCGCCACCTTCCGGGTCACCGTGCCGTTCGGCTACGCCCACCTGCCCGCCGACCAGGTCTCGGCCCTCGCCCCGGTGCCGCCGGCCGAGCCGGAGCAGGCCCGGCTCTACGTCGCCGAGACGGCGCTCTGGACCGCCGAGGTGTCCCGGCCCGGAGGGCTGCCGGAGACGGCCGGCGTGCCCGGGGGCGCGGGTCGCGTCCTGGTCGCCGACGACAACGCCGACCTGCGGGAGCACGTCAGCCGGCTGCTCTCCCCGGCGTACGAGGTGGTCACCGCGCCGGACGGCGTGGAGGCGCTGCGCCTCGCGGTCGACGCCCCGTTCGACCTGGTGCTGACCGACGTCATGATGCCCCGGCTCGACGGGTTCGGGCTGGTCACCGCGCTGCGGGCCAACCCGGTCACCCGGCACGTGCCGATCGTGCTGCTCTCGGCGCGGGCCGGCGCGGCGGAGGAGGTCGCCGGCCTGTCGGTGGGCGCGGACGACTATCTCACCAAGCCCTTCTCCAGCCAGGAGCTGGTCGCCCGGGTCCGGGCCAACGTCGAGCTGGGCCAGCTCCGCGGCCAGATCATCCGCCGGCTGCGGGCGCTCGCCGACGCCGCCGTCGCGATCAACACGGCCCGGTCCACCGCCGACGTGGTGCGGGTCGCCGCGCGGCACGCGCTCAGCCTGGCCGAAGCCGCCCGCGTGGTGGTCACCGCCACCGGCGCGCGCTACGAGGCGGACGACGGCGGGGACGTGCCCGCCGAGCCCTCGGTCGTGCTCCCGCTGGCCGGCACCACCGACGAGCAGCTCGGCGAACTGCGCGTCTGGTGGCGGGAGGGCGGCGGCGCCGAGCAGGCCGCGCTCACCGAGCTGGTCCGGCTGGTCGGCGTGCGGCTCGAGAACGCCCGGCTCTACGAGGCCGAGCACCGCATCGCCACCACCCTCCAGCACAGCCTGCTGCCGCGTACGCTGCCGCAGCTCCCGGGCGCCGTGGTGGCGAGCCGCTACCTGCCGGGCAGCGCCGACGTCGAGGTCGGCGGCGACTGGTACGACGTGATCGGCACGTCCGACGACGAACTGGTCCTGGTCATCGGCGACGTGGTCGGCAAGGGGGTGCGGGCCGCCGCCGCGATGGGCCAGCTCCGCAACGCGCTGCGGGCGTACGTGCTGGAGGGTTACGACCCGGGCGAGGCGCTGACCCGGCTCAACCGGCTGGTCGGCTCCACCGAGGGCGGCTCGTTCGCCACCGTGGTCTGCCTCCGCTTCGCCCCGCGCACCGGCCGGCTCCGCTACGCCAGCGCGGGCCACCCCTCGCCCCTGCTGATCCGGGGCGGCGACGCGGTGTTTCTGCACGATCGGGCGCTCGGGCCGCCGGTCGGGGCGATCCCCGGCACGGTGTACGGCACCGTCGACGGCGAGCTGGCACCCGGCAGCCGGCTGCTGCTCTACACCGACGGGCTGATCGAGGACCGGCAGGCCGGCATCGACGCCGGGCTCGGCCAGCTCCGGGCGGACGCGACCACCCCGGGCGAGCACGTGGCCGACCTGGTCGACGCGGTGGTCGAGCGGGTCGCCGAGCGGACCCGGCACGACGACGTGGCGGTGCTCGCGCTGGAGGCGACCGAGCTGAACCGCTTCGCGCTGCGGCTGCCGGCCGACCCGACCCGCCTCAGCGTGCTGCGCAAGCGGCTGGAGGACTTCCTGGTCGCCCACCACGTCGGCGAGACCGACCTGTTCGACCTCACGGTGGCCATCTCCGAGGCGGCCGCCAACGCCATCGAGCACCCGGTCGCCCCGGCCGAGCCGATGATCGGTGTCGAGGTGACCATCGAGGACCGGACGGTGACCGCCACGGTCCGGGACAGCGGCCGGTGGCGGGAGTCCACCGGGTCGAGTTTCCGGGGCCGGGGGCTGGCGCTCATCGAGGCGCTCGGTGAGATGACCGTGACCCGCACGGACGACGGCACCGAGCTGGTGCTGCGCCGCCGGCTGGCGGACTGAGGTCGCGACGGGCGCCGGCTCAGGCCGGCGCCAGCCAGTCCTGCTCGCCCAGGCCGGAGATCTCCAGCACCCGCAGCACCTGCCGGGACGGCAGCACGGTGAACGCACCGGGGAACTGCTGGGCCAGCCGGACCACGGCGTGGATCGCGGCCGAGTCGAAGAAGGTCACCGCCCGCAGGTCGAGCGTGACGTGGCGGGCCGACTCCCGCAGGACCGTCTGGTACATGGTGTCGGCGGTCGCCATGTCGACCTCGCCGGCGACCTGGACGCGCAGACGATCACCGTCGATCTCCGCCGTCGCGGAGAAGACGGGCGGCGTGCCCCCTTGATCCACGGAGCAACAATGGCACAGCGCTTGCTGGGCGGCAACAACCCGGGTGAACGGGCCGTGGCGAGGGTCACCGGGGGTGCGGCGATAGGCTTGCCACCATGACCGTCCGTGCGCCGCTGACCCCAGGCACGCTCTCCCCGTGGCGAGCGGTTCCCGCTCACATCCCGCGTCCCGAGTACGTGGGCAAGAAGCGTCCGCAGGAGTGGCGCGGCTCGCACGTGCAGACGCCGGAGACGATCGAGAAGATGCGGGTCGCCTCCCGGCTCGCCGCCCAGGCCACCCAGCTCGCCGGGGAGCACTGCAAGCCGGGCGTGACCACCGACGAGATCGACAAGGTGGTGCACGAGTTCCTCTGCGACCACGGCGCCTACCCGTCGACGCTGGGCTACAAGGGCTTCCCGAAGTCCTGCTGCACCAGCCTCAACGAGGTCATCTGCCACGGCATCCCGGACTCGACGGTCCTGGCGGACGGCGACATCATCAACGTCGACGTGACCGCGTACATCGGCGGGGTGCACGGCGACACCGACGCCACCTTCTGCGTGGGCGAGGTGAGCGAGGAGGCCCGCCTGCTCGTCGAGCGGACCCACGAGGCGATGATGCGCGGCATCAAGGCGGTCGCCCCGGGCCGGCAGATCAACGTGATCGGCCGGGTCATCGAGTCGTACGCCAAGCGGTTCGGCTACGGCGTGGTGCGTGACTTCACCGGCCACGGCATCGGCGAGTCCTTCCACAGCGGCCTCTACGTGCCGCACTACGACAGCCCGCGGCCCACCGACGTGATGGAGCCCGGGATGACCTTCACCATCGAGCCGATGATCACCCTTGGCACCCACCAGTACGACATGTGGGACGACGGCTGGACGGTGGTCACCAAGGACCGGCGGTGGACGGCGCAGTTCGAGCACACCATCGTCGTCACTGACGACGGCCACGAGATCCTCACCCTGCCGTGACCGACACACCGGCGGCGCTGCGCGAGGCGCACCACGCGGACGTGTCCGGCGGCTGGCTGCGGCCGGCCGTGTTCGGGGCGATGGACGGGCTGGTCACGAACATCGCGCTGATCGCGGGTGTGGGCGGCGGCGGGGTCTCCCCGCGCAGCGTCGTGCTCACCGGCGCGGCCGGGCTGGTGGCCGGCGCCATCTCGATGGGCCTCGGCGAGTACACGAGCGTCCGCTCGGCCAACGAGCAGGTGGCCGCCGAGGTGGCCAAGGAGCGCCGCGAGCTGGAGCGCCACCCCGAGGCGGAGGCCCGCGAGCTGGCCGACGCGTGGGTGGCCCGGGGGCTGCCCCGGGACCTGGCCACCCAGGTCGCCGAGGCGGTCCGGCGGAATCCGGAGGAGGCGCTGCGGGTGCACGTCCGGGAGGAGCTGGGCGTCGACCCCGACGAGCAGCCCAGCCCGTGGGCGGCGGCGATCTCCTCGTTCCTCTGCTTCTCGGTCGGCGCCCTGGTGCCGCTGGTCACCTACCTGCTCGGCTTCACCAGCCTCGCGCTGGCGCTCGCCGTCGGCGGGGTGGGGCTCTTCGTGGCCGGTGCGGTCGTCGCGCGGTTCACCAACCGCACCTGGTGGTCCAGCGGCCTGCGTCAGCTGCTGCTCGGCGCCCTGGCCGCCGGCGCCACCTACCTGGTCGGCACCCTGATCGGCATCCAGGGCGGGATCGGCTGACCGGCCTCGCGGGGTTCAACCGGTGAGCAGGTCGTCCACGGTGCCGTCGACCGGGCGGCCCCGGGCGGCCAGCTCCTCGGCCTGGCGGGCCAGGACCGTGCCCACCTCGGTCATGTCCGCCCCGGCCAGGCCGGTGCGCCGCACCGCGTCGCCCGGGTCCCGGAAGTAGGTGCGGCTCAGCAACCCGTGCACGGTCGCCGCGGCGAGCCGGGCCTCGCCGAGCATGAGCAGCGCCTGGTCCGTCTCGTACCACTCGGCCAGCCGCAGCGCGCGGGCGTGCGCCGCGCTGCCCCGGTACCAGGCCTGGCGGGCCGCGCCGCTGAACTCGGCCGGCCGGGCCCTCGCCAGCCGGGCCAGGTGCTCGTCCCGCAGCGTCCGCAGCCAGCCGGTCGGATCGTGCAGGGCGCGGGTGGTGACGTAGCGGTCGGCGGTGAGCGGCCAGAGCGCGGTGATCGCTGTGGCCTGCCGCAGGTAGTCGTCGGCGCCGGCCACCGTGAGGTCGACCAGCACCCCGTCGACCCGGCGGGTGGCCGGCGACGGCCCGCCGCCCGGCCGGTAGGTGACCACCAGCAGGCCCACCTCGCCGGTGCCGCCGCCGTCGTCGTCGCCGTGCGCCAGCGGACCGTGCACCGCGACGGCGAGCACGTCCGCCGGGAACCGGTGCAGCGCCGCGTCGCTCACCCGCTCGGCGACCCGCCATCGCGGATCGTCCAGGTAGCGGTCGGTGTCCAGCTCGGCGCCGCCGGCTTCCACGGTCCACCTCCGTTCCGCGCAGGGCCCGCCCGGCGGTGGCCCGGTGCGCGACGACCGACCACCACCCTAGCCAGCCGGACCCGCCCGGCCGGCTCGCCGCGCCCGAGGCTCAGGCGGCCGCCTCGCCCGCCGGGACCAGCCGGAACACCCGGATCTCCCGGCCGCCGGCCCGCTCCACATAGGTGCGGTAGGCCGGCCACTCGTCGACCAGCCGGGCGAACAGCCGCTCCCGCTCGGCGCCGCTGATGGGCTCGGCGCGCACCGGGACTCGGCGGCCCCTGACGTCGACCTCGGCGGCCGGCTGGGCGAGCAGGTTCAGCGACCAGGCGGGCTGGTGCTGCTGCCCCCAGTTCGAGCCGATCACCACGTAGGCGTCGCCGTCCGGCACGTAGAGCAGGGGGTTGCTGCGCGGCTTGCCGGAGCGGCGGCCGGTGGTGGTGAGGACCAGTGAGGGCACCAGCCCGAAGGCGACCACCCGCCCCTTCGTCAGCCGGCCGACCAGCCGGTCGGCGGGGACGAGCAGGCGCATGGTGGCGGCGAACCACTTCTGGTGACCGAGACGACGGGTGAGGGATCCCAGGGCGGACACGCGCCCAGTCTGCCGCGCCGCACCTCGCCCCCGACACCCTCCGACCGGTCCGACCGGTCCGGGCGCCGTCAGTCCAGCCGGCGCTCGACGGGTAGCCGGGACCGGGTGAGCAGGGCCGCCCCGAGCATGGCCACCAGCGGCACCACCACCAGCACGGTCAGGGTCGACCCGGGCACCACGAGCGGGTACGGCGGCTCCACCGGCCAGGACTGCGCGTACCGGCGGTTCAGTGACATCAGGATGATCGCGGCCGAGCCGAGGCCGGCGAGGATGCCGAGCACCGACCCGAGCACCGCGATCACCCCGGCCTGCCAGAGCGACAGCACCCGGCGTACCCGGGGATCGGCGCCGACCGCGGCGAGGGTGGACAGGTCCCGGCGGCCCTCGGCGGCGGCGAGGCCGGTGGCCACCGCGGCCGCGCCCAGGGTGATCACCCCGGAGGCGGCGGCCAGCAGGAGCAGCAGTGGGCGCTGGTCGGACGGCGGCCCGGCCGCCGCCACCTGGATCGCCAGCGGGGCGATCCCGGACAGTTCGGCGGCCAGCCGGTCCCGCTGGCGGTCGGTGGGCGGATCGGCGGTGTCGAGCAGGTAGCCCAGCGGCACGGCCACCAGGCCGAGCGTGGTGGCCGCCCCCGGGGAGAGCACCAGCCGCTCCACCGGGAGGCCGCCCCGCAGCACGTACGCGGGCAGGGTCTCCGCGGTCGTCGAGCCGCCGGAGCCGTGGCTGACCTCCACCCGCACCCGGCCGTCCACCACCTGCCGGGGGTCGCTGATCACCACCCCGCCCGCCCGCAGCGTCCGACGGGCCGCGGCCACCTCCTCGGCCGGTGCGCCGGTGAGTGCGGGCAACGCCGTCCCGTCGTCCACGAGGGCCGGCAGGTAGAGGTCGCTCGGCTCCCGGAACGGCCGGCCGCAGCGCGGGTCGGACCGCGCCGAGGGCGGCACCGGGTCGATCGGGTCGTACGGGCAGCGCTGCTCGGGCGGGCGGACCGCGGTGGCGACGCAGTAGTCCTCGGGCGCTTCCTGCCGGGCGCACTCCGGAGTGGCGAGCGGGACCACCGTGGCTCCCGGCAGCACCGCCCCGACCCGCTCGGCCACCTGGGCGGCCGGTGGCAGTGCGCCGTCGGCCGGCCCGTCCGTGCGCTGGAGCAGGACGTGACCCGGGGGCAGGCCGGGTTGCCAGGCGGCCCGCTGCCGGGCGTCGTCGCCGGCCACGTAGACGCCCAGGGCCACGCTGCCGGCCACCGCGGCCATCACGGCGGAGATGGCGGGCGCGGCCGACGAGCGGTTGCGGCTCGCGTCGCGCAGCGCCAGCCGGGGCGTCAGCGGCAGCAGCGAGCCGGCCCGGGCCAGCAGCCCGATCAGTGACGGCGTGCAGAAGACCAGCCCCAGCTCGCCGAGGACGACCCCGGCCAGCACGCCGGTCGTGGCGGTCCGGGTGGCGCCGTACGCGGCCAGGGCGGTTCCGGCCACCGTGAGCAGCGCCCCGAGCACCAGCCAGCGGTGCCGTGGCCGGGGCGGCTCGCGGCGGCCGGCCAGGCCGGCCATCACGTCCTGCCGGGCCGCCGCCCAGGCCGGCGCGAGCGCGGCCAGCACGCCCGCCAGCACGGCCACCGCCACGATCGCCACGAGCGCCGTCGGGAAGACCCGGTACGCGCCGGACCGTTGGTACGTCAGGTAGTGCTCGACCAGCGGCCGGCCGGCGAACGCGGCGGCGACGCCGAGCAGCAGCCCGACGGCCGCCCCGCCCGCGCCGAGCACCACCCCGTCGGCGAGCACGATCCGGCGCAGGTGCGTGGCGTCCCCGCCGGCCACCGCGACCAGGGCGAGGTCCCGGCGCCGGCGGCGGACACCGACCGCGAAGGCGGGGCCGACCAGCAACACCACCTCCAGCAGGGCGAGCCCGCCGATCAGCACCGTGTTGCCGGCCTCCTCGGCGTCGGGCAGGTCCGGGCCGGTGCCGATCTCCTCCCGGCCGGGCAGCGGGGTCCGGGCGGCCACCACGACGCCGCGGGCGTTGAGCCGGTCGACCAGCGCCGCGTCGGCGGGGCCGGGCAGGTCCACGAGCCAGCTCTCGTCGCCCGGGCCGAGCGGGCCGGGCGGGATCTCCGGCCGGAGCGCGACGACCTCCCGCAGGTTGTCCGGGAACTCCACCACCCCGACGATCCGGTAGGTGCTGCCGTCGACGGTCCGCACCGGCTCACCGAGCCGGGCGTCCAGCCGGCGCAGTGCCGCCGGACTGACCGCGATCTCGTCCGGGCGGGTGGGCCGCCGGCCCTCGCGCAGGGTGGCCAGCGGCCGGGCGAGCGGGTCGGTCAGGTCGACCGCGCGGGCGTCGAACGACTCGGACTTCCCGTCGATCCGTACCTCGAAGGGCACCCATCGGTGCAGCCGGGTGAGCCGGCTGCCGGCGGGCAGCAGCGCCCGGACCTCGTCGGTGGTCACGGGGCGGGTCCGGGGCACCGGATCGCCCTCGACCGGCCAGGAGCCCTCACCCCAGGCGTCCTGGGCCACCCGGTTCAGGTCGGCCCAGCGCAGCTCCGCGTCGGCGCCGCCGAGCCGCCGGTCCAGCTGCTCGGCCCGGCTCAGCTCGGCCATGTCGTAGCTCACCGCGGCGAAGCTCAGACCGAACACCGGCAGCGCGATCATCGCGAGCACCAGCGCGGTACGCCGGCGCGCCCGGCGGGCCTCCCGCCGGGCGATCCGCAGCGCGGCCCGCCACGACCCGAGCGTGGCCGCGAGCCGGCCCCGGCTCACCGACCGCTGCCGCTGAGCAGGTGCTCGACGCCGACCAGGGGAGCCGTCGAGTCGACCAGCACCCCGTCGCGGAGGAACACCACCCGGTCCGCCCAGCCGGCGTGCCGCGCCTCGTGGGTGACCAGCACCCCGGCCGCGCCCGCGTCCACCCGGCGGCGCAGCAGGTGCAGCACCGCCTCGCCGGCCTGCGAGTCGAGCGCGCCGGTGGGCTCGTCGGCGAGGACCAGGCGGCGCTCGCCGACCAGGGCGCGGGCGATCGCCACGCGCTGCTGCTGGCCGCCGGACATCTGGTCGGGGAACCGGTCCGCCAGCCCGGCCACGTCCACCTCCGCGAGCGCGGCCAGGGCCAGCCGGCGGGCCGCCCGGACACCGGCGCCGTCCAGTTCGAGGGGGAGCGCCACGTTCTCCACGGCGGTGAGGCTGCCGAGCAGGTTCAGGTCCTGGAAGACGTAGCCGATCCGGCGGCGGCGCAGCCGGGCCAGGTCGCGGGCCGGCAGGGCGCCGAGGGGCTCGCCCTCGACCACCACCTCGCCGCCGGTCGGCCGGTCCAGCCCGCCGGCCAGCGCGAGCAGGGTGGACTTCCCGGAGCCGGACGGGCCCATCACCGCGACCAACTCGCCGGCCGCGACCGAGAGGCTCACCCCGCGCAGCGCGTGCACGGCCGCCTCCCCGGCGCCGTGGGTCCGGTGCACGCCCCGCAGCTCCAGGACGCCGCTCATCGGCTCACCTCCCGCCGTGCCCCCGCCGTCACCGGCGGGCCTCCTCGCCGGACCGGTCCACCGCCTCGGGGTGGGTGGCCGGCCGGCTCGGCGCCGGGCGGTGGCGGACCAAACTGGTCTCGCAGTGGTCGAGCCAGCGGACCTCGGCCTCGGCCTGGAAGATCATCGCGTCCAGCACCAGGCGCCAGGGCAGATCCTCCGGCTTGTCACTGGCGTACTTCAACCGGGTGAACTCCTGGAGGGCCCGCATGGTGGCGCTGCGCTGGGTCTGCACCACCGCGCGGACGTCCACGCCGGGGGTGGTGAGGGCCAGGGCCAACTTGATCGACAGCTCGTCGCGGGGCCGGTCGGCCCGGCTGATCGGGGTGGCGAACCAGAGCGCCAGATCCGCCCGCCCGGCGTCGGTGATCTCGTACGGCCGCTGCCCGGCCTCGCTCTCCGGCAGTGAGCGGACCAGGCCGTCGCGCTCCAGCCGGGACAGGGTGGTGTACACCTGCCCGATGTTCAGCGGCCAGGTCGACCCGGTCGACTCCTCGAACGCGGAGCGGAGCTGGTAGCCGTACATCTGGCCGCGCTCCAGCAGGGCGAGCAGGCCGTGGCGGATGGACATGGCCAGGAGTATGCATACCTGGTATGCGGTCCGCAACCGCAGGGTTCCGCCGGGTGACGGGCGCCTCCGCTCAGGCCTGCCTGCCGGGGAACGGGACCGTGATCGGGGTCACCCCGGCGGTGCGCCGCCAGCGGGTGGCGCGCAGCGCGCAGTCGGTGAGTGCCGCGAGGGCCTTGTTGCGGTCCGCGCCGGTGGTGTGCGGCAGCGCCGCCCGCCAGTGGCCGGCGGTCCGCTCCTCGATCTCCACGGCCAGCTTCAGGGCGCTCGCCCGGTCGGTCACCGGGTAGGGCAGCGCGTAGCCGGCCCGGTCGGCGGGGACCTGACCGCCGCCCGTGCTGAGCTGGAGGACGAGGGTGTCCCGGCGGGACCGGTGGGCCGCCTCGGCGGCGCGGGCGGCCGAGCGGGCCGCCTCGGTCAGGTGCACGCCGATCACCCCGTACGCCCAGATCGCCGCGTACTCGGCGGCGAGCGCGTCGCCGAGGGCCTGGGCCGGGCCGCTGGTCGGGCTCACTTCAACGCCTCCACGTGGGTCGACCGGGCCGCCGCGATCGATCCGAGCAGCGCGGCCCGCTCGGCGGGCGCGGCCGCGCACGCCTTCGCGGCGTTGTCCCGCCCCTCCTGCTCGGCCTGCCGCAGTTCGGTCCGGACGGTGTCCGGGTCGGCGGCCGCCGCCGGCGGGCTCGCGGCCGGGCTGCCGGACGGCGCCGGCCGTCCGATGACCTTGCGCAACTCCTCGGCGTGCGCCCGGTGCGCGTCGGCGATCGGGGTGAGCCGCCCGGCCAGCGCCGGGACGGCGGTGGCGGCGGCCCGGTAGCGGGCCTCCAGGGCGGTGGCCTCGGCCGCCAGCGGCTCCAGCGGATCGGGGGGCCGGGACTCGTCGTCACGGTCGAAAAGATCACAACCGGTCAGCGGCAGGGCCGCGCCGCCGAGCGCCACCAGCGCCCCGGCGCGCAGCAGCGTCCGCCGGGAATGCCCCGGTACGCCCTGGTCCGTTGTCGTTCTGCGTGTCGCCACCGGACAAGTCAACACCATCTCCGGCGCGCTGTGGGCCGGTGGCGTCGGTGCGCCGCCCGGGCCGCCGCCCTGCCCGCGCGTTACGCTCTGCGCAGCCACCGGGCGCGGACGCCCCGGTGGCGTGCCGGCATGGCGGGCCGACCGGCCCGCCCGAGCAGTGACACGACGGGGCCCCGCGCCCGTGGCAACAGCAGAGAGGTGCGCCGAATGACGCAGCGTGGCCGTGCCACCCGGCCGACGGGGCCCTCGGGGCGCCCCCGCCGGTCCGACGGCCCCCGTGGCGGAGACCGGGGCGGCGCACCCCGCGGCGACCTGAACGCCCGCCGGGCCCGGCTGCGCGAGGTGATCGAGCCGGTGGTCACCGCCGCCGGCTACGACCTGGAGGACCTTTCCGTGTCCCGCGCCGGCCGCCGGCACGTGGTCCGGGTGATCGTGGACGCCGACGGCGGGATCAACCTGGACGCGGTCGCGGACGTCTCCCGGGCGGTCTCGGCGGCGCTGGACGCCGCCGAGGAGACCGGCGGCGACATCGTGGCCGGCGAGTACCAGCTGGAGGTCAGCTCGCCCGGCGTGGACCGCCCGCTCACCCTGCCCCGGCACTGGCGGCGCAACGCCGGCCGGCTGGTCAAGGTGACCGTTCACGGCCCGGAGGGGGACCGGCAGGTCACCGGCCGCATCGCCGCCGCCGACGACGAGCGCGTGGCGCTGGAGACCGACGCCGGCCGTGCGGAGCACCCGTACGCCGCGCTCGGGCCCGGCCGGGTCCAGGTGGAGTTCACCCGCCTGGACGAGGTGGCCGACGAGGACTTCGGTGACGACACCGACATCGACGACGACGACGAAGATCTGGAGGACGAGGAGAGGTGAACATCGACCTCGCGGCGCTGCGCGCACTGGAGCGCGAGCGGGAGATCCCGTTCGACACGATCCTCGCGGCGATCGAGACCGCGCTGCTGACCGCCTACCGGCACACCGACGGCGCCGAGCCGCACGCCCGGGTGGAGATCGACCGCAAGACCGGGGCCGCCTCGGTGTACGCCCAGGAGGTGGACGCCGACGGCGCCGTGGTCCGGGAGTGGGACGACACCCCGCACGACTTCGGCCGGATCGCGGCCATGACCGCAAAGCAGGTGATCCTCCAGCGGCTGCGGGAGGCCACCGACGAGGTGCACTTCGGCGAGTACGTCGGCCGCGACGGCGACCTGGTCACCGGCGTGGTGCAGGCGCACGAGGCGCGGGCCGAGAAGGGCATCGTCAGCGTCGACCTGGGCAAGCTGGAGGGCGTCCTGCCCCAGTCCGAGCAGGTCCCCGGCGAGCGGTACGCCCACGGCGAGCGGATCCGCTGCGTCGTGGTGCACGTGGCCAAGGGAATGCGCGGCCCGCAGATCACGTTGTCCCGGTCGCACCCGGCCCTGGTGAAGAAGCTCTTCGCCCTGGAGGTCCCGGAGATCGCCGACGGCACCGTGGAGATCGGCGCCATCGCACGTGAGGCAGGTCACCGCACGAAGATCGCGGTGCGTTCGACCGCCCCGGGCGTCAACGCCAAGGGCGCCTGCATCGGCCCCATGGGCCAGCGGGTCCGCGCGGTGATGAGCGAGCTGCACGGCGAGAAGATCGACATCATCGACTGGTCGGACGACCCCGCCACCTTCGTCGGCAACGCGCTCTCGCCGGCCAAGGCGCTGCGGGTGGAGGTGGTCGACCTGGCCAGCCGGACCGCCCGGGTCACCGTGCCGGACTTCCAGCTCTCGCTGGCGATCGGGCGGGAGGGGCAGAATGCCCGCCTCGCGGCCCGGTTGACCGGTTGGCGGATCGACATCCGGTCCGACGCGGAGCAGGCCGGCGCGTCCGGCCGGGGCGGAGCTGATCACGTTCCCGAGGCGGGCGGCGCGATCTCGAGCAGCTAGGGGTAGACTTCCTCCAGTGGCACGACGCGCGCTGCCGGAGCGCACCTGTGTGGGCTGCCGGAAGCGAGCGCCGGCCAGCGAGTTGCTGCGGATAGTCGCGGTCGGTGACGAGGCTGGTCATTACAGCCTCCGGGCCGATCCGGCTCGCAGACTGCCGGGTCGGGGAGCGAACATGCACCCGGATCCGGCCTGCTTCGCGCAGGCGGTGCGGCGCCGCGCCTTCGGGCGGGCACTGCGCATCACCGGGGTCCCCGACCACGGTCCGCTCGCGGAGCACGTTGACGCGCAAACCCCGACGACCGGTCAACCCGACCGGTCGAGGGTCGCTAGCAAGGTAGGACGACCGACATGAGCACACGATGAAGTCCCTGAAATGACCAGGCTTCAAGTGCACGAGTGAGGTCGCTGCGGGTGCTGCCCGCACGACCTCGGAGTGAGGAGTGCAGTGGCAGGAAAGGCCCGCGTACACGAGCTCGCCAAGGAGCTCGGGGTCGAGAGTAAGACCGTTCTCGCCAAGCTCAAGGAGATGGGCGAGTTCGTGAAGTCCGCGTCCAGCACCGTCGAGGCGCCCGTCGCCCGACGGCTGCGTGGCGCATTCGTCGCGTCCGCCGGTGGTACCTCGGCGCCGGCCGCCCCGCCGGCGGCCGCCCCGAGCCCGGCACCGACCCCGACGCCGTCCCCGACCCCGGGCGCCCCCCGGGTCTCGGCCAAGCCGATGCCGCCCCGGCGGCCGGCCGCGCCGACCCCTGGACCGAAGCCCAAGGGCCCGGTCCCCGGCCCGCCGCAGCCGGCGACCCCGGTCGCCAAGCCGGCGAGCGCGCACGACATCGAGGTGGCGGCCGCCGAGGCGCGCGCCGCTGCCCTCAAGGCTGAGCAGGAGGCCGCGGTCAAGGCCGCGCAGGCCGCCCGCCAGCAGCAGCGGGAGAACGTCCGCCGCGAGCCCCCGACCGAGGGTGGTCCCCGTCCGGGTCCGCGTCCGGGCCCGAACGCGGTGCCGCCGCGCCCGGGCACCCCGGCCGCCGGTCGTCCCGGTGGCCCGACCCCGGGCCCGGGTGCCCGTCCGGGCGGTCGTCCGCCGGCGCGCGGCGCCGGTAACAACCCGTTCGGTATCCAGGGTGGCCAGCAGCAGCGGCCCCCGGCCGCCGGTGCCGGCGGTCCCCGGCCGAGCCCGGCGGGCATGCCGCCGCGGCCCAGCCCGGCGTCCATGCCGCCCCGGCCCAGCCCGGCCTCCATGCCGAGCCAGCGGCCGACCACGGGTCGCCCCGGCGGTCCCGGCGGCGGTCGTGGCGGTCCCGGTGGCGGCGCCGGTCGTCCCGGTGGCGGCGGCGGCTTCCGCGGCGGTCCCGGTGGCGGTGGCGGCGGCGGTGGTTACCGCGGCGGTCCCGGTGGCGGTGGCGGCGGCGGTGGCTACCGCGGCGGTCCCGGTGGCGGCGGTGGCGCTCCCGGCGGCGGTTTCCGCCCGGGTGCCCCGGCCGGCGGCGGTGGCCGTCCGGGTGGTGGCGGTCGTGGCCGTGGCGGTGGCGCCGCGGGTGCCTTCGGGCGTCCGGGTGGCCGGCCGACCCGCGGTCGCAAGTCGAAGAAGCAGCGCAGACAGGAGTTCGACAACCTGTCGGCCCCGACCATGTCCTCGGGTGCCCCCCGGGGTCAGGGTCAGGTCGTCCGGTTGTCCCGTGGCGCCTCGCTGTCGGACTTCGCCGACAAGATCAACGCCAACCCGGGTTCGCTGGTCCAGGAGATGTTCAACCTGGGCGAGATGGTGACCGCGACCCAGTCCTGCTCCGACGACACCCTGCTGCTGCTGGGTGAGCACCTCGGCTTCGACGTGCAGATCGTCAGCCCGGAGGACGAGGACCGCGAGCTGCTCGCGCAGTTCAACATCGACCTCGACGCCGAGGTCGCGGCGGACCGCCTGGTCAGCCGTGCGCCGGTCGTGACCGTCATGGGTCACGTCGACCACGGTAAGACCAAGCTGCTCGACGCGATC
Organism: Micromonospora sp. NPDC004551; assembly: GCF_040609975.1. Classification (NCBI taxonomy): domain Bacteria; kingdom Bacillati; phylum Actinomycetota; class Actinomycetes; order Micromonosporales; family Micromonosporaceae; genus Micromonospora; species Micromonospora sp. NPDC004551. The sequence goes on from NZ_JBEXLM010000003.1 coordinate 271,109, forward strand.
CGCAAGGCGAACGTCGTGGCCGGCGAGGCGGGTGGCATCACCCAGCACATCGGCGCCTACCAGGTCCACGTCCCGCACGAGGGCGAGGATCGCGCGGTGACCTTCATCGACACCCCGGGTCACGAGGCGTTCACCGCCATGCGTGCCCGTGGTGCCCAGGTGACGGACATCGTGATCCTGGTGGTGGCGGCCGACGACGGCGTCATGCCGCAGACCATCGAGGCGCTCAACCACGCCAAGGCGGCGGACGTGCCGATCGTGGTCGCGGTCAACAAGGTCGACAAGCCCGAGGCGAACCCGGACAAGGTCCGCCAGCAGCTGACCGAGTACGGCCTGGTCGCCGAGGAGTACGGCGGCGACACCATGTTCGTCAACGTGGCGGCCAAGCCCGGCATCGGCATCGAGGAGCTTCTCGAGGCCGTGCTGCTGACCGCCGACGCGTCGCTGGAGCTGACCGCTCCGATCGACGGGCCGGCGCAGGGTGTCGCCATCGAGGCGCACCTGGACAAGGGCCGTGGTGCGGTCGCGACCGTGCTGGTGCAGAAGGGCACCCTCCGCGCCGGCGACTCGATCGTCGCCGGTGGGGCGCACGGCCGGGTCCGGGCCATGCTGGACGAGAACGGCAAGCCGGTCGACGAGGCCGGGCCGGCGCGTCCGGTCATGGTGCTGGGTCTGACCACGGTGCCGGGTGCGGGTGACACCTTCCTGGCCGCCGAGGACGACCGGACCGTGCGGCAGATCGCCGAGCAGCGGCAGGCGCGGCGGCGGGCGGCGGCATTCGCCAACTCCCGTGGCCGGGCGACCCTCGAGACGCTCATGGAGCAGCTCAAGGAGGGCGAGAAGACCTCGCTCAACCTGGTGCTCAAGGGCGACGTCTCCGGTTCCGTGGAGGCCCTCGAGGACGCGCTGTTCAACCTCGACATCCCGGAGGAGGTCCAGCTTCGGATCATCCACCGGGGCGTGGGCGCGATCACCGAGAGCGACGTCATGCTCGCGAGCGCCTCGTCCGAGGCGGTCACGATCATCGGCTTCAACGTGCGGGCCGCGAACAAGGTCCGCGAGATCGCCGACCGCGAGGGCGTGGAGATCCGGTACTACACGGTCATCTACCAGGCCATCGAGGAGATCGACGCCGCGCTCAAGGGTCTGCTCAAGCCGGAGTACGAGGAGGTCGAGCTGGGCACCGCGGAGATCCGCGACGTCTTCCGCTCGTCCAAGATCGGCAACATCTCCGGCTGTATCGTCCGGTCCGGCCTCATCCGCCGCAACGCCAAGGCGCGGCTGCTGCGGGACGGGGCGGTCGTGGCGGACAACCTCACGATCAGCTCCCTCAAGCGGTTCAAGGACGACGCGACCGAGGTCCGCGAAGGCTTCGAGTGTGGTCTGACGCTGGGCGGTTTCAACAACGTCCAGGTCGGCGACATCATCGAGACCTGGGAGATGCGGGAGAAGCCGCGCGCCTGAGCGGTGTGAACGACGGCGACGGCCGGGGCCTTCGGGCCCCGGCCGTCGCCGTTTCCGCAGGCTGCGACAATCTCCGGCGTGCCCAGGTACGCGCTGCTCCTCGCCCCCTCCGCCAACCGCGTCTACGCCGACGCCGCCGCCCGGCTGGCCCGCGCCGAGCTGGCCGTGTTCGCCGGCTCCGGGGTGCTCGACGCGGCGCCGGCCGACGCCGCGGTCGAGCGGATCGGCGGGGTGGAGTACCTGACGTTCTCGGCCCCGGAGCCCGGCCTCGGCGTCCGGGACCTGGCCCACCTGGCGAACCTGTCGGCGGCGTACGCGCTCTTCGAGCGGGTGGGCGACGACCTGCTCCGGCCGGTGCCGCTGCACCCCCTGGCCCGGTACGACTCCGACCTCGTCACCATCCCCAAGTACGCCGGCAAGACCAACGAGCAGTTCACCCGCCTGCTGCTCAACGTCACCCTGCTGGCGTCGGCCTCGGCGCCCCGGATGCTGGACGGGCCGGTCGTGGTGCTCGACCCGCTCTGCGGCCGGGGCACCACCCTCAACCAGGCGCTCATGTACGGCTACGACGGCATCGGCGTGGAACACGACGGCAAGGACGTGGACGCGTACGCGGCGTTCCTGCGTACCTGGCTGCGCCGCAAGCGGCTCAAGCACACCGCCGAGATGGCGCCGGTGCGGCGGGACCGCCGGCTCGTGGCGCGGCGCTTCGAGGTGGTCCTCGCGCCGTCCCGGGACGCCCACCGGTCCGGGGCCACCCAGCGGGTCACCGTGCTGCACACCGACACCACCCGGGCCCGCGAGTCGCTCCGCCCGAACTGCGCCGACGTGATCGTCACGGACGCCCCGTACGGGGTGGCGCACGGCAGCCGCACCGACGCGGGCCTGTCCCGCAGCCCGCTGGACCTGCTCACCGCCGCCGTGCCGGTCTGGCGCGAGCTGCTGCGCCCGGGTGGGGCGCTGGGGCTGTCCTGGAACACCCACGTGGCCCCGCGCGCCACGGCCGAGGCGGTGCTGGCCGACGCGGGCCTGCGGGTGGTCGACGGGCCGGGCTGGCGGGATTTCGCGCACCGGGTCGACCAGGCGATCGAGCGGGACGTGCTGGTGGCGGTGGCGCCGACGGAAAACGGGTGACCGGGGCGCGGCCCCTGCCGTACCGTTGCTCGCCGTGTACACCGGAACCGCGCAGTTCGACCTGTTGCTCCCGGGGGATTCCCGGTCCCTGAAGGCCAAGCGGTCGTACGTCCGGCCGATCGTCGCGGCGCTCCGCCGGTTCGAGGTGTCCGCCGCCGAGGTGGGGGCGCTCGACCTGCACGGACGTACGCAGATCGGGGTGGCCGTGGTGGCCGCCGAGCCGGCGCACGTCAGCGAGGTGCTCGACACCTGCGAGCGGCTGGTGGCCGCCCGCCCGGAGGTCGAGCTGCTGTCCGTCCGCCGCCGCCTGCACGGCGAGGAGGACTGACCGCCGGCACCCGGCGGCCCCGCGCGAGGGCGGCGATCGCGCAGGTAGTGTTCGAGATGTTGAGGGGTCGGACCCGGCGGCGCCCGCGCCGTCCGTTGCCGGCCGACGGCTTCAGGTGGTGGCGTGGCGTCAGGCGCGCCGGGGCTGGAGTCGTCGTAGGAAGCAGGACGCCCTGGAGGTGGGGGACATGACGGATCCGGCCAAGGTTCGCCGGCACGCGGAGCGCATCCGTGAACTGGTCGCGTCGGTGGTGCGGAGCCAGATCAAGGACCCCCGGCTCGGGATGATCACCATCACCGACGCCCGGATCACGGCCGACCTCCGCGACGCCACCGTCTTCTACACGGTGCTCGGTGACGCGGCGGCGCAGGCCAGCACCGCCGCCGCGCTGGAGAGCGCCAAGGGCATGCTGCGCAGCACCGTGGGCAAGGCGCTCGGGCTGCGCCACTCGCCGACCCTGACCTTCGTCCTGGACGACGTGCAGGATCAGGTCAAGCACATCGACGACCTGCTCGCGGCGGCCCGCAACGCCGACGCCGAGGTCCAGCGCCTGGCCGCCCACGCCGAGTACGCGGGCGAGGCCCAGCCGTACCGGGTCGAGGCGGATGCCGACGCGGAGGTCGACGAGACCGAGGACGAGGAGCCGCGCGGCGGCAGCGACCGCCGGTGACCGGTTCCGCCGCGGGCGGCCCGCCGGCCGGTGCCGGCCCGACCGACACCGACTGGGCGGCCGCCGTCGCGGCGGTACGCGGGCTCCCCGCCACCGCGCGGGTGCTGCTCATCTGCCACGTCAACCCGGACGGCGACGCGCTGGGCAGCATGCTCGGCTTCGGGCTGGGCCTGCGCCGGCTCGGCGTACGGCAGCTCCAGGCGACCTTCCCCGGGCCGCCGGAGGTGCCCGAGCCGTTCCGCTGGCTGCCCGGGTCCGACCTGCTGGTGGCGCAGGACGACGCGTACCCGGATCCGGACCTGGTGATCTGCTTCGACGCGGCCAGCGAGTCGCGCCTCGGCGATCTGGTCGACCGCCTGGACAAGGCGGGCACGGCGCTGGTGCTCGACCATCACGCCTCGAACACCGGGTTCGGCGCCATCCACCTGGTGGACCCGCACGCCGCGGCCACCTCGGTGGTCGCGCTGGGGCTGCTGGACCGGCTCGGGGTGACGCTGGACGCGGAGATCGCGGCCTGCCTCTACGTGGCGCTGAGCACCGACACCGGCTCGTTCCGCTTCGAGGCCACCACGCCGGCCGTGCACGAGCTGGCCGCCCGGCTGCTGGCCACCGGGATCCGGCCGGGGGACATCTCGCGGCGGATCTTCGACACCCGGCCGTTCGGCGCGGTCCGCCTCTTCGGCGAGGTGGTGGGCCGGGCCCGGCTGGAACCGGCGGCCGCCGCCGGGCACGGGCTGGTCTGGACCTACGCCACCCGCGAGGACCTGGCCCGGCACGACCAGCCGGCGTACGTGCTGGAGGCACTCATCGACTCGGTGCGCTGCACCGCCGAGGCGGACGTGAGCTGCGTGGTGAAGCAGTCCGGCGACGCCGAGTGGGCGGTCTCGCTGCGCAGCAAGGGCGCGGTGGACGTGAGCCGGGTGGCCACGGCGCTCGGTGGCGGTGGGCACCGCTTCGCCGCCGGGTTCACCGGGCGGGGCACCGTCGACGAGGTGGTCGAGCACATCCGCGCCGAACTGCCGGGCGCCCTGCTCCCCGCCTGACCCCCTGGGTGGGAACCCGGGGGCGACTCCGGGGCGTGCCGGTCTTCCCGCGTTCCGTGACGCTGGGGAGAATCGGGTGATGGATCACCCCCGTGAGCTCACCGTCGAGGCGCCCCGGGCCTGGGATCGTCCGGTCGTCTCCGTGCCGGTGTTCATCTGCCTCTCCCTGGTCGGCGGGCAGCTGCCGTCCTTCTCCACCGCGGCCAACCTCTACACCCTGGGCACCGGCGGGGCGTTGATCTGGGTCGGGCTGAGCAACCGGGTGCCGCCCCGGCGGCCCGCGCCGCGGCGGCTGCCGCCCGGCGCGCTCTGGTGGCTGCTGCCGGTCACCGTCTTCGGGGTCCTGGAGGGCACCACCTTCGTGCTGGCGGTGGGGGACGACTTCCCCACCTTCTCCCGACTGGCCGATCCCATGCTGGAGGATCACCTGGTCCGCTCGGCGGCCTGGTTCGCCTGGCTGACCGCGTTCTGGGGCCTGGTCCGCCGATGATGCGCGTCGTGGCGATCGGCGGCTTCCTGGCCGCGCTGCTGCTCTTCGCGGCCGTCGAGTGGGCCGCGCGGCGGGAGGGCTCGCGCATCCCGTCGCTGGCCGACGTCTGCGCCTTCGTGATGCGCTACGAGGTCGGCCCGGTGCCGGTCGGGCGGATCGGCCTGTTCGGCTTCTGGTGGTGGCTGGGCTGGCACTTCCTGGCGCGCTGAGGCAGCCGCATTCTCTGCTGTCCGCATCGCGGGAACAGTGGGCAGCATGTGGAAAGTGAACGTTAATTTGGGTGAGGGCCGGTGCTTCGGCGCTGGTCACGGGCGGTGGTGCCACACCCGGTGCCGCCTCCCTCCAGGGTCAGACCGACCCGGGCTCACGCTGCCAGCGAGCCGCTCCGGTGATCCCGGACCACGCTGCCGGCGCTCAGCAGGCCGACGGCTCCATGCCGCGGCGCGGCAGTCGCGCCGCTCGGAGCCTCGGCGCCCAGCAGGGCCGTCGTGCTCCGGTGGTCCGCACCCTGGAAGGGAACTCCCATGGCGACCAAGCGCAAGCCGCAGACCGAGAACACCACCGACGAGGCGCGCGAGCAGATGCGCCGCGCGCTGCAGACCTCGATGGACACCCGTCAGTGACGGTGGCCGCCCGGCGGTGACGCCGTAGCGACGACGTCACCGCCGCTCCGGTCGCTCCACCGGCGCTACCGTCTCCCGGTGCGCCGCATCCTGATCGTCGGCAGCGCGGGCGCCGGCAAGAGCACGCTGGCCCGCGAGGTCGCCCGCCGGCTCGACCTGCCGCTGATCCACCTCGACCGGCACTACTGGCGACCGGGCTGGGTCCCCGCCGGGGACGCCGACTTCCGAGCGGAGGTCGCCGCACTCGCCGCCGGCCCGGCCTGGGTGATGGACGGCAACTACGGCGGTACCCTCGACCTCCGCCTGCCCCGCGCCGACCTCCTGGTGCTCTGCGATCCGCCCCGGCTGCGCTGCCTCGCCCGGGTGCTGCGCCGCCGGCGGGCACACCGGGCCACGTCCCGCCCGGACCTTCCCGAGGGCTGCCCCGAGCAGATCGACCTGGAGTTCCTCCGGTACATCTGGAACTACCGACGCCGCTCTCGCCCACGAATCTTCGCGGCGCTCCGGGCCACCGCCCCCACCCTCCCGGTGGTCCACCTCCGCACCCGCCGCCAGGCCGACGCCTGGCTGGCCACCCTCTCCGCCCCACCGGTGTGTTGATCATGAGGTTGGCGGCGCTCTGGATTCCCACAACTGCCGCCAACTTCATGATCAACCGAGGCGTGCGCTCAACGAGGTAAGTAGTGGGCGGGGTTGCGTGCCTTACGTGGCGCGTGCCAGGATCGGCGGCGATGAGTCAGACAGTCGCGCCCGCCGCCCAGTCCGCCACAGCCCGGCGGATCGCCGCGCTCGCCCTGCCCGCCCTCGTGGTCCTCGCCGCCGAGCCGCTCTACGTGCTGGTCGACACCGCCGTCGTCGGGCACCTCGGCCGGGTCCCGCTCGCCGCGCTCGCCGTCGGCGGCACCGTGCTCACGCTGACCGCCTGGCTCGGCACCGTCGTGGCGTACGGGACCACCGGGCGCGCGGCCCGCCGGTTCGGCTCGGGGGACCGGGCCGCCGCGGTGACCGAGGGCGTCCAGGCGTCCTGGCTCGCCCTCGGCGCCGGAGTGCTGGTGGCGGTCGCCATCGGCATCGGCGGCGGGGCGCTGGCGCGCACCCTCGCGGGCGGCCCCGGCGAGGTGGCCGACGCCGCCGCGACCTGGCTGCGGATCGCGGCCCTCGGCGCGCCCGGCCTGCTGCTGGCGGCGGCCGGCAACGGCTGGCTGCGCGGCATCCAGGACACCCGCCGGCCGCTGCTCTTCGTGCTCGGCCCCAACCTGCTCTCCGCGCTGCTCTGCCCCCTGCTGGTCTACCCGGCCGGGCTGGGCCTGGCCGGCTCGGCCGTGGCGAACGCCGTGGCGCAGACCATCTCCGGTGGCCTCTTCGCGGCGGCCCTGGTCCGCGAGCGGGTCCCGCTGCGCCCCCGGCCCCGGTCGATCGGCCAGCAGTTGGCGCTCAGCCGCGACCTGCTCATCCGGGGTGTCGCCTTCCAGGCCAGCTTCCTGTCCGCGACCGCCGTGGCCGCCCGCTTCGGCGCCGCTGCGGTCGGCGCGCACCAGATCGCCGTACAACTCTGGTTCTTCACCGCCCTGGTGCTGGACGCCCTGGCGATCGCCGCGCAGTCGCTGGTCGGCGCGGCGCTCGGCGCCGGCGACGCCGCCGGGGCGCGCGCCCTCGCCCGGCGGATCGCCCTGCTCGGCGGCCTCTGCGGCGTGGCGTTCGCGGTGCTCATCGCCGCCGGCGCCGGCCTCGTGCCGTCGTTGTTCAGCTCCGATCCGCAGGTACGCGAGCAGGCCATGGTCGCCTGGCCCTGGTTCGTGGCGCTCCAGCCCATCGGCGGGGTGGTGTTCGCCCTGGACGGCGTGCTGATCGGCGCGGGTGATGTCCGCTACCTGCGCAACCTGACGATCGTGGCGGCGCTGGGCGGGTTCCTGCCGGCCATCTGGCTGGCCTACGGGCTCGACCTCGGGCTGGGCGGGATCTGGGCCGGGCTGACCCTGTTCGTGGTGCTCCGGCTGGTCGCCCTGCTGCTGCGGCTGCGCTCCGGCGGCTGGGCGGTGGTCGGCGCCGTTCGCTGACCCTCGGCTCAGCAGGCGCCCGGAAGGTCCAGCGTCGTGGCGGGGTCGAAGACCGCCTTCGGGTCCGGGCCGTCCGGGCCGCCGAAGCCGCTGGTGCCCGGGCCGAGCAGGCCCCGGTCGAAGGCCGCGCAGTCGACGTTGGCGGCGTACGAGTTCGCGTCCTCGATCCACAGCCCGTTCGAGCCGCGCTCGACGTCGTCGGGATGCGGCATGCTCCAGACCACCGTGTCGTGCACGACGACCAGCCCGTCGCCCGGCGCCGTGCCGCTGGTCCGGAAGGCGTACGACCAGACGAAGTTGGTGGTCACCGCCAGGATCCGGATGCCGTCGGCGTCCTTCGTGGCCCGGTAGCTGATCCGGCCCTTCACTCTGGGCTGGTCGGCGGTGAGCCGGGCGCCGGGCGCCAGCCGGGTGGCGTACGCGGCGAAGGTGTCGGACGCGAAGCTCTTGCGCATGCCGGCGCGGGCGTCCCGGGCGAACTGCCGGATCAGCGGCTCCGGGTCGTCCGTGGTCATGAACCGGCGGTCCAGCCGCGCGGTCACCAGGACCGCCCGGACCTTCGCCAGCGCGGCCGCCACCTGCTTCTCGGTGAACGGGCCGGTCCGCTTCGCGGCGGGCAGGGCGATGCCGGCCGGCCCCTGCGCGAACCCGGCGGCCGGGGTGCCGTCGAAGGGGCCGGACGCGCGAGGCGGCGCGGCGGACGAGGCGGCCGGTGCGCCGGACGGGGCCGTCGGCGCGGCGGACGTGGCGGCCGGCGGGCCGAACGTCGGGTAGACCACCGGCCGCCCGCCAGCGGACGGCATCGACACCAGGACGGCCCCGCCGACCACCCCGATGAAGGCGAGCAGCAGCAGCGCCGTCGCGCCGGTCAGCAGTGACCCGGAGTGCCCCTTCAGCCAGCCCCGCAGACCGTCGGCGGCGGGCTGCGGCTGGCGCGGCCACTCCGGTGCGGCCGGCGGTCCGGGCGGCTGGCGCGGCCACTGCGGCGAAGCCGGCGGCCCGGGCCGGTGGCCGGGCGTGGCGGCGGGGTGGCGCGGTGGTGGGGATTCCGGCCGATCGTCGGTCATCGCGGCCTCCGGTCAGGAGTGGGCGAGATGTCAGTGAGTGTCCCACCTTGTCGGTCGCCGCGGTAGTCCCCGGCCGGGGCTCAGCAGGTGTCCGGGACGTCGAGGGTGCGATCGGGGTCGAAGACGGCGTCCGGATCCGGATCCGCCGGGCCGCCGAAGCTGGGGGTGCCCACGTCGAGCAGTCCCTTGTCGTACGCCGCGCAGTCGATGTTGGAGCCGTAGGAGTCGGCCTTCTCGATCCAGAGCCCGTTGGAGACGCTTCGCACGTCGCCGGGGTGCGGCACGCTCCAGACCACCGTGTCGTGCACCACGACGACCCCGTCGCCGGGCAGCCCGCCACTGGTGTGGAAGGCGTAGGCCCAGACGAAGTTGCTGGTGACCTCCAGGATGCGGATGCCCTGGGCGTCCTTGGCGGCCCGGTAGCTGATCCGGCCCTTCACCCGCGGCTCGTCGGCGGTGATCCGCGCGCCGGGCGCCAGCCGGGTGGCGTAGGTGGCGAAGGCGTCGGAGCCGAAGTCCTCGCGCAGGTCGGCCCGTGCGTCCGGCGCGAACTGCCGCAGCAGCCGGTCCGGGTCCTTCGAGGTGATGAACGACCGGTCCAGCCGGCTGGTCACGAGCGCCTTGCGGACCTTGGTCAGCGCGGCGGCCACCTGCTTCTCCGAGAACGGCCCGGTCCGCTTCGCGGCGGGCAGGGTGATCCCCGCCGCCCCCTCCGGGAAGTCGGCGGCCGGCGTGCCGTCGAACGCTCCGGCCGCCGGGGGCGGCGACGCCGACGAGACGGCCTGCTCGCCGACCGGCTGGCTGATCGTCGGGTACGCCGCCGGCGGGTCCGTCCACCGCTGGAAGGCCCGGTAGCCGCCCGTGGCGACCAGCCCGAAGAAGGCGACCACCAGCAGGGTCGCGACGCCGCCGAGCAGCTTGCCCGAGTGGGCGCCCAGCCAGATGCGCAGCCGATCGGAGCGGTCCGGCTCGGGCGCCGCGGCCGGCTGGCGCAGCCAGTCGGGGACCGTCCCCAGCCCGTCGGCGGGCGGGTACGGCTGGTCGGGACGGTGGGGTTCGGGGGGCGGTCGATGATCGGTCATCTCAGTTTCCGGGTGTCGACGGGGCGGGGGTGGCGAGCGGCGTGCCCACGCGCAGCCGGCGGGCGTGCCGGCCGAACCAGATGCGCAGCCGGGCGGCCGGGCCCGACGCGGATCTCCCGCTCCAGCTGGCGTACCCAGTCGGGGATCTCCTCCAGGCCGCTCCGCGCGGGACGGTCGAGCCGCGAGGGCTCCCGGGCGGGGTCGTCGCTGCTCATCGTGATTCCCGGGCAGGAGTGGGGCGATCGGCGCATGATCTTGGCACCCCGGTCGATCAGGGCGGTATCCCCCGCAGGGCCGATCACCGCCGTCTGGCAGGCTTGGCGGTCGTGAGCACAGACGGTCTGATCGTGGTCGACAAGCCCGGCGGCATGACGTCGCACGACGTGGTGGCCCGCATCCGGCGGCTGGCCCGGACCCGGCGGGTGGGGCACGGTGGCACGCTGGACCCGATGGCCACCGGCGTGCTGGTGATCGGCGTGGGCCGGGCCACCCGGCTGCTCACCTACGTCATCGGCGCCGGCAAGAGCTACACCGCGACGATCCGGCTGGGCCAGGCGACGGTCACCGACGACGCGGAAGGCGACGTGATCGCCAGCACCCCGGCCGGGTCGGTCACCGACGAGGCGGTCCGCGCCGCGCTCGCCGCGCTCACCGGCGAGGTCGACCAGGTGCCCAGCGCGGTCAGCGCCATCAAGATCGACGGGCAGCGGGCGTACAAGCGGGTGCGCGAGGGGGAGATCGTCGAGCTGCCGGCCCGGCGGGTGACCATCTCCCGGCTCGACGTGCTGGCGATCCGCCGCGACACCCCGGACGTGGTGGACGTGGACGTGGACGTCACCTGCTCGTCCGGGACGTACATCCGGGCCATCGCCCGGGACGCGGGCCTGGCGCTCGGGGTCGGCGGCCACCTCACCGCGCTGCGCCGCACCGCGGTCGGCGGGTTCACCCTGGCCGAGGCGGCCACCCTCGACGCGCTGGAGCAGCGCGCGCCCGACGTGGTGAACCTGCCGCTGGACGCGGCCGCCGGCCGGTTCTTCCCGCGCCGGGACGCCACGCCCGAGGAGGCGAAGGTGCTCTCCCACGGCGGGCCGCTGGACCCGGCCGGCATCGCCGGGCCGTACGCCGTCTTCGGCCCGGACGGCGGGCTGATCGCTATCGTCAGCGAGCGGGACGGGCGGGCCCGCGCGGAGATCGTGCTGGCCCCCGCCTGACGGCGCGGGCGGACAGGGGAGGAGCGGCATGCAGCGGTGGCGGGGGTACGAGGCGGCGCCCGGCGGCTGGGGACGGTCGGTGGTCACCATCGGCGTCTTCGACGGCGTGCACAAGGGCCACCAGGCCACCATCGGCCACGCCGTGGCGCGTGCCCGCGAGCTGGGCGTCAAGTCGGTGGTGGTGACCTTCGACCCGCACCCGGCCGAGGTGGTGCGCCCCGGCTCGCACCCGGCCGTGCTCACCGAGCCGGCCCGCAAGGCGGAGCTGATCGAGGCGCTCGGCGCGGACGTGCTCTGCGTCGTGCCGTTCACCCCGGAGTTCTCCCGGCTGCCGGCCGAGGCGTTCGTGCACGACATCCTCGTCGAGCACCTGCACGCCGCGCTCGTGGTGGTCGGCGACAACTTCCGGTTCGGGCACCGGGCGGCCGGCGACGTGGCGTTGCTGGAGCGGCTGGGTCGCACCTTCGGCTTCGGGGTGGAGGGCGCCCCGCTGGTCGCCGAGGCCGGCACGGTCTTCTCCTCCACGTACATCCGCTCCTGCGTCGACGCGGGCGACGTGGCCGCGGCGGCCGCCGCGCTCGGCCGGCCGCACCGGGTCGAGGGCGTGGTGGTCCGCGGCGACCAGCGCGGGCGGGAGCTGGGCTTCCCGACCGCCAACCTGCTGACCCACCGCTACGCGGCGGTCCCCGCCGACGGGGTGTACGCGGCCCGCCTGGTGCGCCGGGGCGGGGAACCCCTCGCGGCGGCGGTCTCCATCGGCACCAACCCGACCTTCTCCGGCCGGGAGCGCCGGGTGGAGGCGTACGCGCTGGACTTCACCGGCGACCTGTACGGCGAGCGGCTGGCCCTGGACTTCGTGGCGCACCTGCGGGAACAACGGACGTACGACGCGATCGAGCCGTTGGTGGCACAGATCGCCGAGGACGTGGAGCGGACCCGCCGGGCGGTCGGCTGACCGTGCCGGAGCGGGCCGGCGGGCCGCGTCGCGGCCCTTCACCGGGCGGTTCCCCACCGGGCTGGTAGTCTGGCAGGGACGTCGGCTGACCGACGTGGGGCCTCGCGTGCCTGCACGACGCCGCGGGTGCGAGGAACCGGTCCGTTTCCCGGTCACTTCGACCGATCCGACGGACCTCATCGAACGTTCCACGAAACAGGGAGAACATGGCGCTCGACCAGGAAGCCAAGGCCAAGATCCGTGCGGAGTACGCGACCGCCGAGGGCGACACCGGTTCGCCTGAGGTGCAGGTCGCGGTCCTCACCAAGCGGATCGCCGAGCTCACCGAGCACCTGAAGGTGCACAAGCACGACCACCACAGCCGCCGTGGGCTGCTGCTGCTGGTCGGCCGTCGCCGTCGGCTGCTCAACTACGTCCAGAAGAAGGACATCAACCGCTACCGGTCGCTCATCGAGCGGCTCGGCCTGCGCCGATGACGTGACGGGGGAGTGGCCGTTGGGCCGCTCCCCCGTTCCGGTACCACCAGAAGAACCCGGCCGCGCGACAACCCGAGAGGGAGCCGGTCAGCACCGGTCTCCGGTAGTGGCCCCCGGAATCCCGGCACCATGCCGGCCACCCGGGCGCTTCGATCGAAGACCGGCCGCCTGAGCAGTTCCCCGTGTCGTCGGCCGACGACGCGAAGGAGCACCACAGCACATGACCGAGACCAACCTCGGCACCGAATCCCGCACCGCGGTGATCGACAACGGGTCCTTCGGCACCCGCGAGATCACCTTCTCCACCGGCCGGCTGGCCCGTCAGGCCGCCGGCTCCGTCATCGCCCAGCTCGGCGAGACGGTCGTCCTCTCCGCCACGACCGCCGGCAAGCAGCCCCGGGAGCAGTTCGACTTCTTCCCGCTGACCGTCGACGTCGAGGAGCGGATGTACGCCGCGGGCCGCATCCCCGGCTCGTTCTTCCGCCGCGAGGGCCGGCCCAGCGAGGACGCCATCCTCACCTGCCGGCTGATCGACCGGCCGCTGCGCCCGTCGTTCGTCAAGGGCCTGCGCAACGAGGTCCAGGTCGTCGAGACCGTGCTGGCGCTCGATCCGCAGCACCCGTACGACGTGGTGGCCATCAACGCCGCCTCGATGTCGACCAAGCTCTCCGGCCTGCCGTTCTCCGGCCCGATCGGCGCGACCCGGGTGGCGCACGTCGACGGCCAGTGGGTCGCGTTCCCGACCCTGGAGGAGCTGGCCCGGGCCACCTTCGACATGGTCGTGGCCGGCCGGGCGCTGGCCGACGGTGACGTCGCGATCATGATGGTCGAGGCCGAGGCGACGCCGAACGCCGTGGCCCTGATCTCGGACGGTGCCACCGCCCCGACCGAGGAGATCGTGGCCAGCGGCCTGGAGGCCGCCAAGCCGGCGATCCGCGAGCTGTGCCGCGCGCAGAGCGAGCTGGCCGAGGTGGCCGCCAAGCCGGTCGCCGAGTTCCCGGTCTTCCTGGACTACCAGGACGACGCCTACGAGGCGGTGGCCGACGTGGCCCGCGCCGAGGTCGCCGAGGCCCTCAAGATCGCCGGCAAGGCCGACCGCGAGGAGGCCCTGGACCGGATCAAGGCCAAGGTCGCCGAGGAGCTCGGCGGTCGCTTCGAGGGCCGCGAGAAGGAGCTCTCCGCCGCCTTCCGGTCGCTGACCAAGTCCGAGGTGCGCAACCGGGTGCTGCGCGAGCAGGTCCGCATCGACGGCCGCGGCCCGCGCGACATCCGCCCGCTGACCGCCGAGGTCGGCGTGCTGCCGCGGGTGCACGGCTCGGCGCTGTTCGAGCGGGGCGAGACCCAGATCCTGGGCGTCACCACGCTGAACATGCTGCGCATGGAGCAGATGGTGGACACGCTGTCCCCCGAGAACCGCAAGCGCTACATGCACAACTACAACTTCCCGCCGTACTCGACCGGTGAGACCGGCCGGGTCGGCTCGCCGAAGCGGCGCGAGATCGGCCACGGTGCTCTCGCCGAGCGGGCGCTGATCCCCGTGCTGCCGTCGCGCGAGGAGTTCCCGTACGCCATCCGGCAGGTCTCCGAGGCGCTCGGCTCCAACGGCTCCACCTCGATGGGCTCGGTCTGCGCCTCGACGCTGGGCCTGCTCTCGGCCGGTGTGCCGCTGAAGGCGCCGGTCGCCGGCATCGCCATGGGCCTCATCTCCGACGAGGTCGACGGCAAGACCCAGTACGTGACGCTGACCGACATCCTCGGCGCCGAGGACGCGTTCGGTGACATGGACTTCAAGGTCGCCGGCACCCGGGAGTTCGTCACCGCGCTGCAGCTCGACACCAAGCTCGACGGCATCCCGTCGGACGTGCTGGCGGCCGCGCTGCAGCAGGCGAACGAGGCCCGGCAGACCATCCTCGACGTGATGCAGCGGGCCATCGAGGCCCCGGCCGAGATGTCGGACTACGCCCCGCGGGTCACCACCGTGAAGATCCCGGTCGACAAGATCGGCATGGTGATCGGCCCGAAGGGCCAGACCATCAACGCCATCCAGGACGAGACCGGCGCCGAGATCTCCATCGAGGACGACGGCACCATCTACGTCGGCGCGACCAACGGCCCGTCGGCCCAGGCCGCGGTCGAGCGGATCAACGCGATCGCCAACCCGACGCTGCCGAAGGTCGGCGACCGGTTCCTCGGCACCGTGGTGAAGACCGCCGCGTTCGGCGCCTTCATCTCGCTGCTCCCGGGCCGCGACGGCCTGCTGCACATCTCCAAGGTGGGCGACGGCAAGCGGGTCGAGAAGGTCGAGGACTTCCTCAACGTCGGCGACAAGGTCGAGGTCGAGATCGCCGACATCGACCAGCGCGGCAAGATCTACCTGGACAAGGTCCGCCCGGAGGGCGCCGAGGCGCCGGCCGCCGGCGAGGCCGCCGAGGGCGGCGAGCGTCCGGCCGGCCGGGACCGCGGTGGCGACCGTGGCCCGCGGGACCGCGGTGACCGTGAGCGCGGCGGCGAGCGCGGCGGCCGGGGTCCGGAGGGCGGCGAGGGCGGCGGCGAGTCCCGCCCGCGGCGCCGCACCCGGCACAGCTGATCCACCACCGGCCGGGTGACGCCCACGGGTGTCACCCGGCCGGTGACTGCTCCACCGACGGCTCCAGGTCGCTGCGCCGAGCTGGAGCCGTCGTTCGTTCCCACCGCACCACCCACCCCTCGTCGAACTGAGAGCAGGTTCCTCGTGAGTCGGACCCGTCGTTCGTCCTTCCCGGCGGCTCGACGGGGGGTGACGTCGCCCGGGCCCGCGCGCGCCGCGGGCGGAACGGCCAGGGCGGTCACCCGCACGCTCAGCGACGACCCGCTGGGCGGCACCGTCCGCCGCACCGTGCTCCCCAGCGGCCTGCGCGTGCTCACCGAGGCGATCCCGGCCATGCGCAGCGTCTCGTTCGGCATCTGGGTGGCGGTCGGGTCCCGCGACGAGACCGGGCCGCAGGCCGGCGCCGCGCACTTCCTGGAGCACCTGCTCTTCAAGGGCACCAACAAGCGCAGCGCGCTGGAGATCTCCTCGGAGATCGAGGCGGTGGGCGGCGAGACCAACGCCTTCACCACGAAGGAATACACCTGCTACTACGCCCGCGTGCTCGACGAGGACCTGCCGCTGGCCATCGACGTCATGTGCGACCTGGTCGCCGACTCGGTGCTGGCCGCCGCCGACGTGGAGACCGAGCGCGGCGTCATCCTCGAAGAGATCGCCATGCACGACGACGAGCCCGGCGACGAGGTGCACGACCTCTTCGCCCGCGCCGTCTACGGCGACCACCCCCTCGGGCGGCTGATCTCCGGCACCGAGGAGACGGTCACCCCGATGACCCGGCGGCAGATCCAGAGCTTCTACCGCCGCCGCTACACGGCGCCGCAGATCGTCATCGCCGCCGCCGGCAACCTCGACCACGCCGCCGTGGTCAAGCTGGTCCGGCAGGCGCTGCGCGGCACCCCGCTGGACACCGACGCGGCCACGCCGGCCGCGCACCGGCCGGCCACCCCGGCGGTACGCACGAAGCCCGCCGCCACCCTGGTCGAGCCGAAGGAGACCGAGCAGGCGCACGTCATCCTCGGCTGCCCCGGCATCGACCGCACCGACGAGCGGCGCTTCGCCCTCGGGGTGCTCAACAACGTCCTCGGCGGCGGCATGTCCAGCCGGCTGTTCCAGGAGATCCGCGAGCAGCGCGGCCTGGCCTACTCGGTCTACTCCTACGCCAGCCAGTACGCCGACAGCGGCCTGTTCGCCGTCTACGCCGGCTGCGCGCCCGGCAAGGTGGACGAGGTGCTGGATCTGACCCGCGCGGAGCTCCAGCGGGTGGCCGCCACCGGGATCACCGAGGCCGAGCTGGCCCGGGGCAAGGGGATGAGCAAGGGCTCGTTCGTCCTCGGCCTGGAGGACACCGGCTCCCGCATGAGCCGGCTGGCCAAGGGCGAGCTGCTCTACGGCAACCTCATGCCGGTCGACGAGCTGCTGGCCCGGGTCGACGCGGTGACCCTGGACGATGTCAACGGCCTCGCCGCCGAACTCCTCGCCCGGCCGATGTCCCTGGCCGTGGTCGGGCCGTTCGACGAGTCCGCCTTCGCCGCCCGCTGACGGTCCCGCTTGCCGGTCCGTCGGGGTGGCCGCGTCCCGATTGGGATAGGTTGTGCCCCGTGACTGACGAGCAGGAGAAGACCCCGGCCCGGGTCGGCGTGCTGGGCGCCCGCGGCCGGATGGGCATGGAGGTCTGCAAGGCCGTCGAGGCGGCCGGCGACCTCGACCTGGTGGCGACCATCGACCAGGGCGACGGCCTCTCCGCCGCCTCCGGCGCCGACGTGGTCGTCGACTTCACCACGCCCGACGTCGTCATGGACAACCTGCGCTGGTGCATCGACCAGGGCATCCACGCGGTGGTCGGCACCACCGGCTTCACCGAGCAGCGCCTCGACGAGGTGCGGGAGTGGCTGGCCGGCAAGCCGGGCGTCGGCGTGGTGGTCGCCCCGAACTTCGGCATCGGCGCGGTGCTGATGATGCAGTTCGCCGCCCGTGCCGCCCGGCACTTCGAGTCGGTCGAGATCATCGAGCAGCACCACCCGCGCAAGCTGGACGCGCCCAGTGGCACCGCCACCCACACGGCCAGGCTCATCGCGCAGGCCCGCGCCGATGCCGGGCTCGGCCCCACCCCGGACGCCACGAAGGACGAGGTCGCGGGCGCCCGCGGCGCCGACATCGACGGCGTACGCGTCCACGCGGTCCGCGCCACCGGCCTGGTCGCCCATCAGGAGGTGCTGTTCGGCACCACGGGCGAGACGCTGACCATCCGCCACGACTCGTACGACCGGGCCTCGTTCATGCCCGGCGTGCTGCTGGCGGTGCGTGAGGTCCGTCGCCGGCCGGGACTCACCGTGGGCCTGGACGCCCTGCTCGACTGACTCCCGCCGCCCGCGGCCGTACCTGACGGCGGTCGGTGGCGCGCAGGTCCGCAACGGCGATCAAGCGGCGCGACGCCCGCCGGGTGCAGGCTGTCCACATGACCCGGACGGACGGACTCACCGGCCTTCTCGACTGGCTCCAGCTCGCCCTCGACGATCCGGAGACCGGACCGGCGAATCTGGCCGCCCGGGCGCACCTGTCCCGGTTCCACTGCGACCGGCTGGTCGCCGCGGCCACCGGGGAACCGCCGGGCGCGCTGCGCCGCCGGCTGCTTCTGGAGCGCGCCGCGCACCGGCTCACCACCAGCGACCGGACCGTCCTCGACATCGCCGTCGAGGCCGGTTACGGCTCGCACGAGGCGTTCACCCGCGCCTTCCAACGGTCCTACGGCGTCGCCCCGACCGCGCTGCGACGGCGCCCGCCGCTGACCTTCCGCGAGCTGGAGCTGCCCTGCCCCAGCGGCGTCCACTTCCAACCACCCGGTGGCCTGCGGCTGCCGGCGGCACGTCAGGAGACTCCCATGAACGTTCTCCAGCACCTGGTCGACCACCACGTCCAGACCCTCACCGCGATCATCGAGCGCGCCGCCACCCTCGACGACGAGGCGCTCGACCGGCCCGTCACCGTGTCCGTGGAGACCATCGACGAGCAGCCGACCCTCCGCTCGCTGATCAACGCCATGGTCACCCAGGAGGAGCACTGGCTCTCCGCGCTGCGCGGTGGCGAGTGGCCCGACGAGAGCGACCGCTCGATGGCCGGGCTGGCGGCCCGGCACGCGGTCGCCGGCCGCGACTGGCGGGCCTTCGTGGCCCGGACGCTCGCCGCCGGCACCCTGGCGGACACCTTCGTCGACACCACCTGCACGCCGCCGACCACGCACAGCCTGGGCGGCACCATCGGCCACGTGATCACCTTCGCGGCGGTGCGCCGCACCCTGGCCATCGGCGCCCTGCACACCGCCGGCATCACCGACCTCGGCGCCGGCGACCCGCGCCCGTACCTGGACGCCGCCGCGACCGCCCCGGCCGGCTGACGTCGTCTCCGGCTCCGCGAAAGCGATGGCCCGGGCTGCGGGCCGGCCCTAGGCTGACCGCCATGATCGATTCCGGGCAGCATGACCGCGCCGGCCGCCGGGTGACCCTGCGGCCGGTGGACGACGACAACTGGCGGGCGGTGGCCGACGTGGCGCCCCGCGACGACCAGCGCTCCTTCGTGGCGGCGCTGGCGGCCCGCTACCTGGTGCTGACCATGCGCTCGGACGTCTGGACCTCACTCGCCGTCTACGCCGACGAGACGGTGGTCGGGCACGTCATGTGGGGCGTGGACGACGACGGCTCCCGCTGGATCGGCGGCATGGTGATCGACGCCCCCGAGCAGGACCGCGGCATCGGCCGCGCCGCCGTGCGGACCCTCACCGACTGGCTGGCCGAGGCGGGCCACCCGATCCGTCTCAGCTACCACCCCGACAACACCCCCGCCGCCACCCTCTACACCTCCCTGGGCTTCCACCCCACCGGCGCGATGGAAGACGACGAACTGATCGCCGAACACGCCCCGTCCTGACCCACCCCGGCAACACCACCTGGCCCACACTGCGTTGATCAAGAAGTTTGCGTCTCGGAGGAGTCGATTCCTGACGCAAACTTCTTGATCAACCGCCAGGGGGCGGGCGGGGTGGGGTCAGGTGGGCTGGTGGGTTGGGGTGGTGCGCTGGGTGGGGATCGTCAGGGTTGTCGCAAGGCCGGTCAGGGTCGGGTGGCCTGTGTGGTCGACCGTCACCGTGACCCGGGTGCCGGCGATCTTCAGGTTCTCGGCGGTCAGGGCGCCGAGTTCGGGGCCGGCCAGGGGGCGGAGGTCGACCCGGCCGGCGGGCACGTCGGGGTAGACGCCGAGGCCCGCCTGGAGGAGCAGCACGGCCGCCGCGGCCGACCAGGCCTGCGGGTGGCACGCCGCCGGGTACGGCACCGGCCGGCCGAGCGCCGCCCGATCGTCCCCGCCGTACAGCTCGGGGAGGCGGTAGTCGAACGCCTCGGCCGCCGTCAGCAGCCCGTCGGCGAGCCGGAGCGCCGCCGCTCGGTGCCCGGCCCGGGCCAGCCCACCGAGCACGATGGCCGTGTCGTGGGCCCAGATCGACCCGCAGTGGTAGGACAGCGGGCTGAACCCGGCATCGTCGGTGGACATGGTGCGCAGCCCGAAGCCGCCGGCCAGGGCCTCGGTCGAGAGCAGGGCGGCGACCTGGGCCGACTCGGCGTCCGACAGCAGCCCGGTGCCGAGCAGGTGGCCGATGTTGCTGGTCAGCGAGTCCACCGGGCGCTTGTCCCGGTCGAGGGCCAGAGCGGGCTGCGGGCCGTACGGGCCGTCGACCCAGAACGCGCCGCGGAACCGGTCGGCGAGCCGGTCGGCGTAGGAGCGCCAGCGGTCGGCGCCGGGGCGGCCGAAGGCGTCGAGCAGGTCCGCCCCGTTCACCGCGGCCTGGTACGCGTACCCCTGCACCTCGGCCAGCACGATGGGTGACCGGGCCAGGCTGCCGTCCCGGAAGCGCACCGCGTCGCCGGAGTCCTTCCAGCCCTGGTTGGCCAGGCCGTGGCCGGTGGTGTCGACGTACTCGACGAAGCCGTCGCCGTCGGGGTCGGCGTGCTCGCCGAGCCAGCCGAGCGCCGCCTCCAGGTGGGGGAGCAGCGGCTCGACCTGGTCGGCGGCGAGCCCCCAGCGCCAGGCGTCGTGCAGCAGACCGACCCAGAGCATGGTGGCGTCGACGGTGCCGTAGTAGGCGGGCGGCAGCCGCAGCCCGTTGTCGGCCAGGGTGAACTCGTGCCGGCGCAGCTCGTGCAGGATCTTGCCGGGCGCCTCGCCGGTGGCCGGGTCGACCCGGGTGCCCTGGCGGCGAGCCAGTACGCGCAGCGTGCCGGCGGCCAGGTCGGTGCCGAGCGGCAGCATCATGCGGGCGGCCCAGAGGCTGTCCCGGCCGAAGAGGGTGAGGAACCAGGGCACGCCGGCGCCGAGGAAGACGTCCTCCGGGTGGGCCGGCTCGGCCAGGCGCAGCCCGCGCAGGTCGGCCAGGGAGCGGTCGAGGAGCCGGACCAGGCGGCGGTCGTCGGCGCGTACGGCCGGCTCGGACCAGCCGGGGCCGGGCGGGGCGGCGGTCACCACGGCCTTCGGGTCGGTGACGGCGAGGCGCCAGCGCAGCGTCGCGGACTGGCCGGGGGCGAGCGTGACCGGCCAGCTCAGCCGGGGTGCGGTGGCCCGGTCGCCGGTGGCGTCCACGGTGGCCGCCTCGCCCGTCACGGTCACCGTGAGCCCTTCGGCGGCCCACTGGACCCGGCCCGGCTCACCGGCCTTCGCCTTCATCGGCGCGCCGCTCCCGCCGGACTTGACCAGCTCGATGGGGGCGAGGTCGCAGCCGAGGTCGACGCTGACCGTGGTGCGGACCGGGTCGGCGGCGGTGGACGAGATGACGAGTTCCTCGGTGACGCCGTGCGGGCCGGCCTGCCGGGTGCGGTCGACCCGCACGGTCGGGTCGGGGGTCGGGTCGCCGAGCCAGCGGGCCAGGGCGACGAAGCGGGCGCCGTGCGGCCCGGCCGACCCGCGGGTCAGTGCCTCCGGCTCCCGGTCGTCGAGGCGCAGCTCGGCGCGGGAGAGCACCCGGGCGTCGGCGTGGAAGACGCCCTGGACGCCGTGCGGCCGGATCTGTCCCGCCGCGTCGCCCAGCGCGCTGGTGGGGGCGTGCACCACGCCGACCAGGTCGTGCAGCAGCGGTTGCAGGTGGCGTTCGGACAAGGGGAACTCCCGGTGCTGATCGATGGGCCGGCGCCGTCTTGACAGATGGCTCCGGCCGGTGCAAAGTGCGAAACATTCCAGAAACTTTGAACGATCTAATCCTGCCCCATCGGAGTTGGATCGTTCAAGGCGGCGAGAGGGTTTTAGTGGCTGAAAAGGTGACCATCGCGACGGTGGCCCGGCATGCCCAGGTGAGCCGGCAGACGGTCTCCAACGTGCTCAACGCGCCGCACATCGTCCGCGAGGAGACCCGGCGGCGGGTGCAGGAGGCGATCAGCGCGCTCGGCTACCGGGCCAACCAGGCCGCCCGGCAGATGCGGACCGGCCGCTCCCGCCTCATCGCCGTCCGCATCGAGCCCACCCGGGACGGGATCAACGGCTCCGTGCTCGACCGGTTCCTGCACGGCCTCACCGAGACCGCCGATGCCGCCGGCTACCGGGTCATGCTCTACACGGCCCGGGACGACGACCAGGAGATCACCACCTACGACGACCTGCTCGGCGCGTACGACCTGGACGCGTTCGTGCTCACCGGCACCAAGCACGACGACCCGCGCACCGCGTGGCTGGCCGAGCGCGAGGTGCCCTTCGTGACCTTCGGCCGGCCCTGGGACGCCCTCGACGGGCACCCCTGGGTCGACGTCGACGGCGCCGCCGGCACCGCCCAGGTCACCCGGCACCTGCTCCACGCCGGCCACCACCGGATCGCCTTCCTCGGCTGGCCCACCGGCTCCGGGGTCGGTGACGACCGGTGCGCCGGCTGGCGTACCACCATGACGGCGGCCGGCCACGACGTCGCCGGCCTGCGCCGGGAGACCGAGGACGGCATCGCCGAGGGCGAGCGGGCGCTGCGCGACCTGCTCGCCCTCGACGCGCCGCCGACCGCGGTGGTCTGCGCCAGCGACTCGCTCGCCCTCGGCGCGCTCCAGGCCGCGCGCGGCGCCGCGGCGCCCGTCGCCGTCGTCGGCTTCGACGACACCCCGGTGGCCGCCGCGGTCGGGCTGAGCAGCGTCAGCCAGCCGCTCGCCGCGGCCGCCGCCCGCTGCGTCGACCTGCTCACCAGCCTGCTCGACGGCCAGCCCACCGATCACCAAGTGCTGCTCACTCCCACGCTGGTGCTCCGGCACACGGCGTGATCACATCCCCCGTCAGGAGAGTCAGATGACACCTCGCACCCTCACCCGGGCGGCGGTGGCCGGCTTCGCCGCCGTCGCCCTGTTCGGCTCCGCCGCGTGCGGCAGCGGCTTCGACGACTCCGCGAAGGACACCAAGCAGTCCAGCGGCCCGGCCAGCCTCCAGATCCTGATCGGCTCCTCCGGCGACGCCGAGACCAAGGCGGTGCAGGACGCCGCCGCCAAGTGGGCCTCGTCCAGCGGCAACACCGCCACGGTCACCCCCGCCCAGGACCTCACCCAGCAGCTCGGCCAGGCCCTGGCCGGCGGCACCCCGCCGGACGTCTTCTACGTCGACGCGAGCCGCTTCGCCGACTACGCCAGCGTGGGCGCGCTGGAGCCGTACGGCGACAAGATCAGCAACAAGGACGACTTCTACGAGAGCCTGCGCACCACGTTCACCTACGACGGCAAGCTCTACTGCGCGCCGAAGGACTTCTCCACCCTGGCCCTGGAGATCAACACCGACATGTGGGCGAAGGCCGGCCTGACCGACGCCGACGTGCCGACCACCTGGGACCAGCTCACCGCCGTCAGCCAGAAGATCAAGGCGAAGAAGATGGTGGCGCTGGCCCTCGGTGACACCCGCGACCGGATCGGCGCCTTCATGGTGCAGAACGGCGGCTGGCTCATGAGCAAGGACGGCAAGCAGCCCACCGCCGACACCCCGGAGAACCTCCAGGCGCTCCAGTACGTGAAGTCGCTGCTCACCAACGGCTACGCGAAGTTCCCGAAGCAGCTCGACGCCGGCTGGTCCGGAGAGGCGTTCGGCAAGGGCAAGGCCGTGATGACCATCGAGGGCAACTGGATCAAGGGCGCCCTGCAGAACGACTTCCCGAACGTGAAGTACAAGGTCGTGCCGCTGCCGGCGGGCCCGAAGGGGCAGGGCACCCTCTCGTTCACCCAGTGCTGGGGCGTCGCGGCCAAGTCGAAGTACAAGGACCAGGCGATCAAGTTCGTCGAGGCGATGACCGCGGGCGACCAGCAGGTGACCTTCGCCAAGGCGTTCGGCGTGATGCCGTCGCGGCAGTCCGTCCGTGACCAGTACACCGGCGCGTTCCCGGCGGACAAGCCGTTCATCGACGGCGCCGAGTACGCCCAGGGCCCGGTGAACGCCCCGAAGATGGACAGCGTCCTGCGCGACCTGGAGGCCGGCCTCCAGGGGCTCGCCACCGGTGACCCGAAGACGGTCCTGGCCAACTTCGACAAGAACGCCAAGGCGGCGCTCGGCGGCTGAGCGGTCGCGGAGGGGCCCACGCCGGGCCCCTCCGCGCCG